>NZ_JBIAUE010000046.1:0-37748 GCF_042892615.1 Streptomyces sp. NPDC001750
CCCTCGTACTGGATGTACTTGGGATTTCGGCCGGTGCGGCGAGAGGGCGTGCCGGGCGTCGCGACGGGGCGAACGTTGCCTGATGCGGCACTAGGTCGTCGCGGGCTCGCGGGGGCGCTCCACCCGGTCCACCGCGTGCTCGACGACCGTCACCAGCACGTCCCGCGCGGAGGAGCGGTCCCGCGCGTCGCACATGAGCACCGGCACCTCGGGGTCGAGGTCGAGCGCCGCCCGAACGGTCGTGACGGGGAAGAGGTCGGCGCCCTCGAAGCAGTTCACGGCGACCACGAACGGGATCCGGCGCCGCTCGAAGTAGTCGACCGCCGCGAAACAGTCCTCCAGGCGTCTGGTGTCCGCGAGCACGACCGCCCCCAGCGCTCCCTGGGCCAGTTCGTCCCAGAGGAACCAGAACCGGTCCTGGCCGGGGGTGCCGAACAGGTACAGCACCAGGTCCTCGCGCAGGGTGATGCGGCCGAAGTCCATGGCCACCGTGGTGGTGGTCTTCGCCTCCACTCCCGCCACGTCGTCCACGGGACGGCCCGCCTCGCTGAGCCGTTCCTCCGTCCGCAGCGGCCGGATCTCGCTGACCGCGCCGACCAGAGTCGTCTTGCCCACCCCGAAGCCGCCCGCCACAAGGATTTTCAGGGTGACGGGATCGACGGGCCGCTTGCGGCGGCTAGAGCGCCCGAAGGCCATTGATCACCTCGCGAAGAATGCTCACGTCCGGCAGCTCGGCCGGCGGAACGGGACGGGTCACGTGCACGAGTTCGTCCTCGACGAGGTCCCCGACCAGGACCCGGACCACCCCCACGGGGAGGTCCAGGCCCGCCGCGAGCTCGGCGATCGACTGGGGCATGGCGCTGCACAGCTCGACGATCTCCACGTGTTCCGGGGAGAGCGTCTGGTCACGGACGGGGTCGTCGGCCGCGGGTTCGGGGACGACGACCGCGATCAGGTCGAGCCGATGACGGGAGGCGCTGCTGGTGCGCCCACGGGTCATCGCGTACGGGCGGACCACGGGTCCCGCCTCGGCGTCGTACCAGCGTGACGTCTGTGGGCCCGTGTGCGGTGCCGGGGATCCGGAGGAGGAATCAGCGCTCATGCCGTCCGCTCACCCCCCGGCGGTCTGACCGGTCGTCCGGGGCGCGTTGGCCAGGTGGGCGCCGACGCGCTTGACCATCAGCGTCATCTCGTACGCCACCAGGCCGACGTCGGAGTCGGCGTCGGCGAGCACGGCGAGGCAGCTGCCGTCGCCCGCCGCCGTGACGAAGAGGAACGCCTCGTCGAGTTCGACGACGGTCTGGCGGACCCCGCCGGCGTCGAAGTGGCGTCCGACGCCCTTGGCGAGGCTGTGGAAACCGGAGGCGACGGCCGCCAGGTGTTCGCTGTCCTCGCGGGTGAGTTCCTCGGACGTGCCGGTGGCGAGGCCGTCGCTGGAGAGCACCAGTGCCTTGCGGATGCTGGCGACGCGTCCGACGAGTTCGTCCAGGAGCCAGTTGAGCCGGCCGGAACCCCGGCGCTCGGTGGTGGTTGCTACGGCGTTCGGTGCGGTCATCGACCGTCCCCTTCGGAAGTGGTTCCTCGTGCTGTGTCACCGGGACTGGTCATGTCCTCGGCGTTCTGCCTGCGGCCGCGCTGCCAGCCGCGCTGGAGCGAGGCCATGCGGTCGCGCACCTCGTCCGCGTCGCGTTCGAAGTCCCGTGCCGGTCCCGTCCGGGCCGGTTCGGCGTCGCGGCCGCCGGTCACCTCGCGCAGTTGGGGGGCGAGGCTCGCCTGTCGGATGCGGCGGGGCAGACCGCCCACGGTCTCGCGGGGCGGTCGGGGGGCCGTCGCGCCCTCGCCGCCGGCCGCTGCGGCCGGGGCGGGCCCGGCGGATTTCCGGGGGCCCGCGGGCTCCCGGGGTCCGGCGGTGTCGTGCGGCGCGGCGGAATCGTCGGCCCCGGCCTCGGAGGGCCACGGTCCGGCGGCGGCCGGCCCGGTCGCGCCGTCGGTACCCGGGCTCCTGACGCCGGGTGCCCGGGCGACCGGTGCGTCGGTGACCGGGCCGCGGTCCCCGCCCCGGCGGGGCGAGGAACCGTGCTCGGCGGTGACGGGGTGGGCGCGCCCCTTCTCGTCGACCCGGCGCCCGTTGTCGGCGACCAGGGTCGGCGGTTTGCGGCGGGGCAGCGGCACAGGTCCGGCCGGGCGCCCCGCCCGCCCGGCGCCGACGGCGTCGCCGGGGCGTCCAGACGCCTGCCGGTGCGGTTCGCGGTCGCGCCCGAGGTCACGGGCACGGAAGATGCCGCCGCGCTCGCTGTCGGCGTCGTCGAGGTCGGCCGCTCCGCTCAGCACCGGATCGAGCAGGGGGTCGTTCGCCAGGTCCGCCGTCTCCACCGGGCCCTCGAGCTCGACCGGCCCGTCCAGCAGGACCGGGTCCGCGATGCCCGCGGGCACGGGTACGAGGCCCGGGGACCTTCCGGTGGCCCGGCGGTCCGGCGCCCCGTCCGACCGGTCCTTGCCGCCGCCCGGTCCCTGGCGGCCGGACGTCCTCGTGCCCGGGGCCGTCTGCTCGGAGCGCCGGTCGAGACGGAAGCCGGTGCCGTGCGTCTCGGGTGCGTCGGTGAGCAGCGCCCCCGGGATGAAGACGACCGCGGTCGTGCCCCCGTACGGGGAGGTCTGCAGCGAGACACGGACGTTCTGCCGCTGGGCGAGGCGGCTGACCACGAAGAGGCCGAGCCGGTCGGTGTCGGACAGCTCGAACTCGGGGGTCTCGGCGAGCCGCAGGTTCGCGTCGAGGAGCGCGTCGGGGGCCATGCCGAGGCCGCGGTCGTGGATCTCCAGCGTGAAGCCGTTGGAGACGCGTTCCCCCAGTACCTGGACCGCGGTGTGCGGGGGCGAGAACACGGTGGCGTTCTCCAGGAGCTCGGCGATCAGGTGGGTGAGGTCGGCCACGGCGGGGCCGCTCACACCGATGCGGGGCAGCCGGCGGACCTCGATCCGCTCGTAGTCCTCGACCTCGGCGACCGCCGCCCGTACCACGTCCATCAGCTGGATCGGTTTGCGCCACTGGCGGGACGGGGCGGCACCGGAGAGGATCACCAGGCCCTCGGCATGGCGGCGCATGCGCGTGGTCAGGTGGTCGAGGCGGAACAGGTCCGCGAGTTCGTCGGTGTCCTCGGTGCGGCGCTCCATGGCGTCCAGGAGCGTGAGCTGCCGGTGCAGCAGCACCTGGTTGCGGCGGGCGAGGTTGACGAAGACCTCGGAGACGCCGCGCCGCATGTCCGCCTGCTTGACGGCGGCTTCGACCGCGGCGCGCTGCAGGGTGTTGAGTGCCTGCCCGACCTGGCCGATCTCGTCCCGCTCGTACTGGAGACGCGGTGCCTCGGTCTCGACGTCGATCTGTTCGCCGGCCGCGAGCCGGCGCATCACGCTCGGCAGCCGGATTCCGGAGACCTCGTGGGCGTCCTTGCGCAGCCGGGAGAGGTCGCGGATGAGCTCGCGGCCGATGCGCACGGAGACGAACACCGAGGCCAGCAGGGCCAGGAAGCCGAGGACGCCGGCCACCCCGGCCTTGATCAGGACGCTGTAGCCCGCGGGCTTGCCCCGTTCCTGGAAGCGGTCGTTCATCTCGGTGGAGTCGGCGGCCAGTCGGTCCAGGACCGGTGTGGCCACCTCCTGCCAGCGCTCGGCGTCGACCACGCGCGGTTCGTCGGTGGGACCGGCGTCCAGGAGTGCCTTCTCGGCGGTTCGCAGCGCTTCGCTGTCCGGGCTCGACCAGTACCGCACCACCCGCTGGCGTTCCGCCGACGGGAGCATCTCGCCGTTGATCTCGTAGAGCAGTCCGCGGTTGGCGACGAGATCGGAGACCTGGCGCAGTTCGGTGGCGGTGATCCGCCCGGCGATGAGCGACGAGGCGACCAGCGCGTCTTCGCGGGAGAGCATTTCGCGGGCCCGTGAGATACCGACCAGCGCGCGGACCTGCTTGTCCATCGACACGTTCTCCATCGTGCGAAGACCGGTCAGGAAGCGGTGGCAGGGATCGACGAGTCGCCCGTAGAACTCCATCGCCTTCGAACGGTCGATGGTGCGCCGGTCGACCGATTCGCGGAGAGCGCCGAGGCCCTCGACCGTCCCGAGGAGGGAGTTCAGCCGGGTCTCGTCGTCCGCCCGCAGCGCGTCACGGACGTCCTCGCGTCCCGCGCTGTCCCTGACCTCCGTCAGGGCGCTGTCGGTGGCCTCCCGTTGGCGCCGCAGCAGGGTCAGCCCGTCGGAGGTCCTGGGATCGGCGAGGAGGACGAGTGTCTGACGGCGCTCCTCCTGGAGGGCGCGGACGGTGTTCTCCAGAGGATGGCCGACCCTTTCCACGACGGTGCTCGCGCGCATGAGATGGCCGGCTTCACGTCCTGTCAGGAACGTGGCGAAACCCCAGAGTCCGGTGAGCGAGAGGAGGGGCACCAGCAGCAGTGCCACGATCTTCCTGCGGATGGACTTCCCGCGAAAGCGCACGGCCTCCCCCAGCCCGACCCCACGGGGCGAGGGGTCGTGTTCCGTCAACAAACGGCGCGAGCCTACTACCGACGGGGAGGCAACTCGAAGGGATGTCTGGGATGTTTTTCAGCCGCGACCCCGGCGTTGATCACAAGTTCTCCCGGTATTCCGGACCGTGAATTTCGCGAAAGCGGCAGAAGAGCCCCGTCGGGGCATCACACTGTCGGGGAGGGCAGTTGGCTGGAAATCTTCGCTCGATGACGGATCGGGGGAATTTTCCCACCCTGTCACTCGTCTCCCTGTACGGGGCAGGGGAAACAACGGGAGCACTCGGGACAGGACGGTCCGTTCCACCCGCGGGTAGAGACATGCATCCCGGGCAGAAACCCTGAAGTCGGACATCGGTGGGGAGTTGAGAGTTCTTGGATACGGAAGAACGCCGGGGCCGGGGGCCGTCGGCGCCGGCCGCGAGAACGGCCTCGGCAGCCGCTCCCGGCGCGCCGATCCCGCGTCAGCGACGGCAGCTCTGGGTGGAGGAGCCGGCCACCCGTTGGCGGATGCCGGACCCCGTCCGCACGTCCGCCGTGCGTGCCGTGCTCATCATGTCATTGACGATCATCCAGGCCGTGGTGGCCTTCCTGTGCACGCTTGCGGAGTCCTGGCTGGCCTTCCCGATGGTGCTGAGCAGTGTGGCCAGCACGGTGGTCGCGACCTGGGCGGTGCTGGACGTCTGGGTCACCCGACAGGTATGGAACCAGCGCCACGGCGTGGTGTCCGCGCCGAGCAGTTCGGCACGGCAGCTGCGCCGTGAGCGCCGCGGCGCGCGCCGGGCCGCACGGGCTGCCCGGCGGGAGGAGGCGCGCATACGCCGCCGGGGCACGGGCGACCTCTCGCGGGCCTGACCGTCCCGTCCGCCCGATCGCCCGGGCCGTCCGGTCCGCGGGGTCGAACGGCCCGGCGGACCGGGCGGCCCCGTGACCCCGGACGCCTGGGGCCTACGCGCCGGCCGAGGCCGCGGTCCGGGCGGTGTCGGCCGGTGTCGTGGCGGTGCTGCGCTTGAACATGCGGGTGGCCGTGATCTCGCCGTGCACCGCCTCCCCGTTCGGATCCGGCTGCGGCAACCCCGGGCGCAGATGCTCCTCCACGCTGATGTACTTCAGTCCCGCCCGCAGGTCCGCGTCGTTGCGCAACCGGATGACCAGCGGGAACTCGGCGAGCGCCGTGGTGTCGAACAGCCCGGTGGTGTAGAGCAGCTGCACACCGAGCGCGTCGGACACCGCGCGCTGGAGCTCCAGCAGATACGTGGCGTTGGCGCGGCCGATGGGATTGTCCAGGAACAGCGTGCCGGCGTGCCGGTGCTGGATCCGGTCCTGGCCCCGGTCGTTGCTGCGCAGGGCGGCCATCGTGCAGTACAGCGCGATGGCGGCGGTGAGCAGCTGCCCGCCGGAGAACACGTCGCCCATCTGCCCGACCGGGACCCGTTCGGCCCGCAGCACCGCGTCCGGCTTGAGGATCTCCACGGCGACGCCCCTGGGCTCCAGCGCCGCCTGCACCCCGCGCAGCAGGAGGGACATGCCGTCCCTGCGTAGGTCGGAGTTCTTCCTGAGCGCGGCGCGGGTGGCCTCGTCGACGACCTCGCCGAGCCGTTCGGTGAGGGTCGCCTGGTCGGGTTCCTCGAAACGGATCCGGAGGAACTCCTGGCCCGACCACTCCCCCAGCCCCTCGGGGAGCCGGGAGAGGCGCTGGGCGGAACGGAGCGTGGTCAACGAGGACTCCACGAGTCCGCGCAGCCGGTCCACGATGGAGTCGCGGTTGCGCTCCAGTTGGGTCAGCTCGTCGGTGAGGACACGGAGCCTCGGGGCGAAGGCGGCGGCCCACTTCTCCGCGTGCTCGGGCAGCGCCGCGGCCGGCAGCTCCCGGATCTGCTGACGGGCGGGGGTGCGGACCTGCTCGTACCGGGTGGAGTTGGCGTGCCGGACGAGGACGTCGCTCGCCTCCCGGACCGCGCTCTCGGCGGCCGACAGGTCGGCGGCGCAGCCGCGCAACGATCGGCGTGCCTCGGTGGCCGACCGCCGTGCCTCGTCGAGGCCGCCGGGGTACGGCTCGGGGGCCTCGGGGTCGTCCTCCGCGCCGTGGTCCCGCAGCAGGTCGCGCAGGAGCGCCGCGGTCTCGTCGAAGCCGCCCGCCGACTCCTCGGCGATGCGGTGTGCGTGCAGCAGTTCGGCGTGGGCGGCGCGGGCGGTGTCCAGCGTGGCGGTGGCGGACGCCAGTTCGGCCGTGGCGATGCGCAGGAGGATCTGGGCCTGATCGGCGTCGGTGGGGACCAGTTCGGGGGAGAGTTCGGTGTGGTGGGGCTCGCCGTCGGCCGGGGCCAGGCGCTCGGCCTCGCCGCGCAGTCGGCCGAGCTGCTCGCTCGCGGCGGAGGCCCGGGTCTCCAGGGTCTGGACCAGGGATTCGGCGCGGGCGGCGGCGGCCTGCCGGGACGGGCCGTCGGCGCCGTCGGTGCCTTCGAGGAGCTGGGCGGCCCGGGTGCGGACCTTGTTGGTGAGCCGGTCGAGCTCGGCGAGGGCGGCGCTCTCGTCGCCCTCCGCGCGGGCCTGTTCGGCGCGCAGGTCGGCCCCGACACCCACCTTCTCGTACAGCTGCGACGCGGCCCGGTACGCCTCCCGCAGCGCGGGGAGGGCGGGGCGCGGGGCGTCGTCCTCCGGTTCCGGGAGGTGCTCGGGGGCGCCCGCGATCTCGGCGCGCTCGGCACGCAGCGCGCGGGCCGTGCGCCGGGTGTCGTCGGCGGCGCGCTGGGCGGCCCTGCGGTCCTCGTCGGCGGCGCGGGCCCGTTCCAGGCAGACCGTGGCGCGAGCCTCCGACTCGGCGGCCTCGTCGGTGAGTTCGCGCAGCTTCGCCTGCCAAGAGGCGCGTTCGCGGAGCCGGTGCGCGAGTCCCGCGAGGGCGTCGGCGGCGCGGCGGGCGCGCTGGGCGGCCTCCTGGCGTTCGTCGCGCACGCGGGCGGTGTCCGCGGCGGCCTCGTCTGCCTCGGCGCGCACGGTGCGGGCCTCGGCGAGCCCGGCCTCCGCGGTCTCGGCGGCGGTGCGGGCGGTTTCCGCGGCCTCGACGAGCTCGGCGAGCATGCCGGGCGGGCAGTCGGCGCGCCAGGAGCCGATGCGGGCGGCGAGGGAGCGGTCGGCGCCGAGACGGGCGGCGAGGGAGCGGATGTCCTCGTCCCGGGCGGCGGCCCTGGCCCTGAGAGCCTGCCGTTCCTCGTCGGCCGCGTGTTCGTCGTGCATCGCCGGGTTCGGCGGGACGAGGAACACGCCTTCCGTGTCCGCGGTGGAGCCGCGGGCGGGGACCGGGGCGAGCAGCGCGGCGGCGGTGCCCACGGCGACGGCGGAGCGAGGCAGCAGGGCGGCGGCGCTCAGGACCTCGCGGGCGCGGGCGTGCGAGTCGGGGTCGGTGATGACGACGCCGTCGACGAGTTCGGGCCGGGCGGCGAGCACGGACGCGTGGTCGGCGGGGTCGACGGCCTGGGCGAGATAGCGCCAGCCGGGCAGAGCCGGGATGCCGTGCTCGCCGAGGTACTCGACGGTGGCCAGGACGTCGGGGCCGGGCGGCAGCAGTCCGCCGTCGCCGAGCGCGCCGAGGATCCGGGCGTCGTCGGCGGCGGCGGTGCGCAGGTCGAACAGGCGCCGCTCGGCGGAGGCGATGGACTGGTCGAGCAGTTCCCGCAACTGGTCGGCGCCGCGGTCGAACTCCTCGACGGTGAGGGGCTGTTCATGGTCGGCGGACTGATCGGTGCCGTGCGGTCCGCGGGCCGTGCGGTCCGCCGTGCCCGCTTGGCCGTTGTCCGGCCCGCCTCCGTCCGGGTCCCGCCGGGGACCGGGGACTCCGGTGTCCCGCACGGCGGGCAGGCCCAGCAGTTCCGCCAGGCGGGGGGACGCGGCGATGGACTCGGCGGCCCTGCGCTCGGCCTCGTAGGACTGTTCCGCGGCGCGCGCGGCGTCGGCGGCGCGCGCCGCGGCCAGTTCGGCCCGGCTCTCGGCCGCCGCGGCCTCCCTGGCCCGTTCGGACGCCGAGCGGGCGGCTTCCCTGGCCGTGTCCCAGGCGGCGACGGCCGACTTCTCGGCGTCGCTGGCGGCGAGGGCGGCGCGCGCGGGGTCGGCGTCCGGCGCGGTGTCGTCGAGCCAGCCCGCCCGTACCGCCTCGGCCGTCTCCTGCTCGACCTCGGCGAGGCGCTGGCGCAGGTGTCCGGCTTCGCTGCGGGCCCGCTGGGCCTCGGTCGCGGCGATGGTGGCATCGCGGTGGGCGGTCTCGCCCGCGGCCTGAAGGGCGTCCGAGCGGGCCTCCTCCTCGTTGGCCAGCGACTCTCCCGCCTCGGCCGCGGTGTGCAGGGCCCGTACGAGATCGGCGGCGGCCCGGGCGCGGGCGGCGAGCGCGGGTGCGGCGTCCCGCTCGGCCTCACGGATGGCCGCGGCGACACGGGCGGAACGGTCGGCGGCGGCGCGGTGGCGCAGGACGGCCTCGGCGGCCTGCCAGGCGGAGTGCAGGGTGCGGGCGTCGCCGAGTTCGCGGCGCTGGGCGGCCGCGCCCTTCTCCGCCGCGGTCAGCGCCAGGGAGGCGTGCCGGTAGGCCAGTTCGGCGGCGATGAGGGCGCTGCGGCCGCGGGCCTCCTCGGCGGTGGTGACGGTGTGGGCGGCGGAGGTCACCTGCTGGGCCAGTTCGGCGGCGCGGCCGCGTTCCTCTCCGGCGCGGGCGGAGAGCCTGCGGGCGAGCGTGCGGGTGCGGCGTTCGGCGCCCGCGTGGATGTCGCGGGCGCGGGCGCGGGACTCGGTGGCCTCCACGATCCGTCCGAGCAGATCGACCGAGCCCGCCGTGAAGTCGCGCTCGGCGGTCAGCTCGGCCCGGCGGCCGAGCTTGTTGCCGAAGCCGCTCACCAGATCGGCGAGGCCGTCCGTGTCCCGGGTGTCGGTGACGGCCCGCAGCAGCAGGTCGGTGAAGTCGGAGTCCTTCTTGACCGCGAAGAGTCCCGCCGCCTCGCCCTCGTCGGCGTTCATCTCGCGCTGGTAGCGGAAGAGTTCGGGGTCCAGGCCGAGGTCCCCGAGGTGTTCGTTCCACCGGTCGTGGATCTCCTCCCAGTGCACGTCGAGGTGCTGGTAGAACTTGCCCGCCTCCGTCAGGGCGTCGCGGAAGCCCTTCATCGTGCGTCGCCGGCCCTTCGCGCCGGAGGCGCCCTCGGCGGGGCGGTGCACGGTGGTGGACTCGGCGACCGGCAGGGAGTCCAGGCTGAGGCCGGGCCCGGGGCGGAAGGAGTACCAGGCCTCGGCGAACTTCCGCGGGTCGTTGGAGACCTGGCGCCCGCGCCACTCGCTGACCTTGCCGACCACCACGCATGCGCCGGTGAGGGTGTGCTGCCATTCGAGGGCGACATGGCCGCAGTCGTCCGCGAGCAGGAACTTGCGCAGTACACCGGAGCTGGCACCGCCGAGGGTGTTGCGGTGGCCGGGCAGCATCACCGAGAAGATCAGCTTCAGCAGCACCGACTTGCCGCCGCCGTTCTCCAGGAACAGCACCCCGGCGGGGGCGGGTCGGCGCGGCGGGCCGACCGGCTCCTCCTCGAAGAACTCCGCCTGGGCCGGGGCGGGCGCGGGCACGGGATCGCCCACTCCGCGCAGGTCGAGCACGGTGTCGGCGTAGCGCGCGCCGGCCGGCCCGATGGAGTAGAGGCGGACCCGGGACAGCTCGTACATTTCGGCGGACTCTCGTCGTTCAGGGAGCGGGAGGGGTTATCGGGAGAAAACGGGGTTTCGGGGAACGGGTGGGACGTCCGGCGGCGGGGCCGACGGTGCGTACCGGTGGCGACGTGTGCCGGTCAGGCGTGGAAGGGCAGTCCGGCGTCGGCGGCCAGCTCCAGGTCGTCCCCCTCGGGCGGCGGCAGCAGCGTCGCCGTTCCGTCGGTGACCGGTACGACGCCGAGTTCCAGGAGCTCGGCCATGGCGGCGCCGCCGGCCATGTCGCGGACCTGGAGCTGGTAGCGGGCGGTGGTGCGGAAGGCGCCTCCGGCGTCGTCGCCCGTGCGCTGGAGGAATCCGGAATCTGTGAGGAAGGCGACCGCCTTGCCGACGATGCCGGTCGTGGAGCCGGCCAGTCTGCGGGCGTCCTTGGTGGCTCCGGTGGCGCTGCGCCGGGCATAGATCCGCCAGGCCGCCTCCAGTCCGGGGGCGTCGGTGGCCGGGTCGGTGTTGTCGCCGTGCTCCTCGGCGCGTTCCTCCAGGCGGCGGCACGCCTGGCGGACGAACGCGTCGACTCCGTTGACGGTGATCCGGCCGATGTACGCGTCGTCGGCGAGGTCCTCGGGACGGGGGAAGGCCATCGCCGCGACGGCGAGGTGGGCGAGCCCGTGCAGGAAGCGGTCGGCGGAGTCGGACGAGGCGCGGCGGGCGTAGTCGCCCATGCGGACGGCGAAGACGGAGTCCTCACCGGCGGTGACGGCCATTCCGGCGCGCGGGGACACCTCCAGCACGACGAGGCCGAGGCCGGTCGCGACGGCGTCGGCGAGGCGGGCGAAGCCGGTCTCCTCCCGGTAGCGGCGGAGGAGGTCGGCGTAGGCGAGGTCGCGGGCGGGCAACAGCTTGGGCTGGAGACCGAAGGCGACGAGCCGGGCCGCGTCGGCGGCGTCGGCCGGGGTGAGGGTGGCGGGCGCGGGGGTGGCCGGTGCGGCCGGGGCCGTGCTCTCGGCGGCGTACGCGGCGGTCGGCTCGGTCCACGCGTCGGCGTGCTGTGCGTGGTGGTCGCTCACGACGGTCGCTCCTCGTTGCGGTGACTCTGGGGACTCTTCGGTACGGGTCGGGCGGTGCGTGGTTTCGCGGCGTCCCACCCGGGCGGTGCGGTCCGTGCGCCCGGATCCCGTCCGGCCGGCGGGCGGGTCGCGTCCGCTGCGGTCGGTACCGCGCCCGGCGCGGGGTGCACGGCCGGGGCGTACGCCTCTCCCCGGGGCCGGGCGGCGTCGGGGCGGGGTCCGCGGCCGGTGCGCCCGGGGCGGGCCGTCGCCGTCCCTACCGGTGCGCAGGGGGCGCCGGTCATGACGCCTCCGAGCGGTCCGCGGCCATTCCGGCCGCGTCGAGGAGGGCCGTGCCCACTATCAGGTCCGCGCCGCCGAACTCCTGGTCGTCCAGCGGTGTGCCGTCGTCGACGGAGAACAACAGGCGTTCCTCGCCCTGCCGGTAGGCGGTGCCGACGGGCGGGCTCGCGGCGTGCACCGCGAGCAGGGCGACCAGGTAGGGCAGATCGGGGTCGCGGCGCCGGGCCTCCGCGAGGAGACCGGACAGCCGGCGCGGCGCGTCGTGCTCCAGGTCGAGCAGTTCCATGGCGTTCGCGAGCTGTTCCTCGCTGAACCTGCTGTCGTCCGGGGTGGCGATCAGGTCGGGTTCCGGCATCTCGGCGCCCAGATGCTCCCGCTCCTGGGGCGGGGTGAGCAGCATCCCGACGAGGTCGTCCACCCGGACCGCCACGGGTGTGCGCAGCCCGGTGCCGTGGGCGAAGAACGCGTCCGTGACCCTGATCGCCCGTTCGACGGGGAGCGTCAGCAGCGGCGCGACCAGCTGGCCGTACAGATCGAGGCCGGTGCGGACGGCGGGTGTGGCGAACGCCTGCCGGTCCTGCTCGGCGCGGAACAGCGGCCCGGCCTCCAGGAGGCGGGACTGGAGCTGGGTGTGACGGCGGATGCAGTCCTTCACTATGTCGACGAGTTCGGCGGCGCGGCGCTTGTGCTCGAGGTCCTCGGCCTCGTCGCGCGCGCGGCGGATGTTGGTGAGGATCGCGTTCTCGTGGCGGTAGCGGTCGGCGACGTGGTCGAGCGCCTCGGCGATCATGTCGGGGACGGCGTTGAGCCAGTCGACCGCGCGGACGTTGCGCCGGGTCGCCTCCAGCGTCTTGCGGAGGGTCTCCGCGTACTGCACGGTGCGGTAGCGGGCCTGTTCGGCGGCGAGCTGGGCGTCGGCGAGACGGCCCCGGCTGATGAGGACCTCCAGCTTCACCTCGGCGGCGATCTGGGCGCTGGTGACGTCCGTGTCGAGGGCTCCGACCAGGACGTTGACCGCTTCGTCCGTGGTGCGGAGGTAGACGGTGCCGCCGTGCCCGGGAACCTCCTCGACGAGTTTGAAGTCGTAGTCGCGGCGGACGTACAGGCCGTCGGCCCCGAACGTGCCGTACACGGCGCGGAATCCGCGGTCGACGCTGCCGACGTTGATCAGGTTCTCCAGCACCCAGCGGGCGACCCGCTCGTGCTCGGCGGCCGGGCGGTCGGGGGCCTGGGCGGCGACGCGGGGAAGGAGCCTGGCCACTATCTGGTCGTGGTCGGCGCCCGTGTCGAAGTCCATGTTGAGGGTGACGAGGTCGATCGCGGCGAGCGCGATCTCCGCCATCGCGTAGACCGTGTACTCGCCGGCCAGATTCGCCTTGCGTGCGTCCAGGTCGTGCAGCGGCGCCGTGCAGGCGAGTGCGCGCAGCCGCCGCGCGAGCCCCTCGTCGGCGGCCGGACCCGGGGCGGGCCGCGGCCCCGCGCCGGGGCGGGACGCGGCGTTGTCCGTGTTGGCAGGCGAAGTCACGGTGCACAGATTAGGTCCTCGCACTGACAGCGGTCGAAACGACGCAGACGCGCCCCGTCTCCTGCGCGGCGGACGCTGGTGGTGTCAGGGCCGGTCCCGGGGCGGCCCGTCGCCGCACCGGTCGCTGTCCTCGGGGCGGGTGCGGCCCGCGGAAGCGCCGGGACGCGGTTCCGGCGTGCCGTACCCGCCGCCGCCCGGCGTACGGATCACCAGGACGTCCCCGCTTTCCAGCTCCGCCGTGTCGCAGCCGCGCAGCGGGGTGACCGTCCGGCCGTCCGCGCGCTCGACGTGCTGTTCGCCCAGGGCGCCGGCTTCGCCGCCTGCCATGCCGTACGGCGGGACCCTGCGGTGCCCGGACAGCAGGGCCACGGTGACGGGTTCGAGGAAGCGGATGCGCCGTTCCACGCCGTTGCCGCCGTGCCGGCGTCCTCGGCCCCCACTGCCGTCCCGCACCCGGAAGTCCTCCAGCAGCACGGGGTAGCGCCATTCGAGGATCTCGGGGTCGGTGAGGCGTGAGTTGGTCATGTGGGTCTGGACGGCGTCGGCGCCGTCGAAGTCCTCACCGGCGCCGGAGCCGCTGGCCACGGTCTCGTAGTACTGCACGCGTTCGTTGCCGAAGGTGAGGTTGTTCATGGTGCCCGAGCCCTCGGCCTGGACGCCGAGGGCGGCGTACAGGGCGCCGGTGACGGCCTGGGACGTCTCCACGTTCCCCGCGACGGTGGCCGCCGGGTGGACGGGGGCCAGCATGGACCCCTCCGGGATCCTGACCTCCAGGGGTTCGAGGCAGCCGCTGTTGAGCGGGATGTCGTCGGCGACCAGGGTCCTGAAGACGTACAGGACGGCGGCCATGACCACGGATCTCGGGGCGTTGAAGTTTCCCGGCTGCTGGGGCGAGGTGCCGGTGAAGTCGACGACGGCGCTGCGGGCGGTCCGGTCCACGGTGAGGGCGACCTCGATGACCGCCCCGTTGTCGGTCTCGTACCGGTAGTGGCCGTCGCGCAGTCCGGCGATGATCCGGCGGACGGACTCCTCGGCGTTGTCCTTCACGTGCCGCATGTACGCGGCGACGGTCTCGGGCCCGAACCGGTCGACCATGCGCCGCAGTTCCGCGATGCCCTTCTCGTTCGCGGCGATCTGTGCACGGAGGTCGGCGAGGTTGGTGTCCGGGTCGCGGGAGGGGTGGGCGGCGGTGGTGAGCAGTTCGCGCGTCTCCGTCTCGCGGAACCGGCCGTCGCGCACCAGCAGCCAGTTGTCGAACAGCACGCCCTCCTCGTCGACCGTGCGGCTGAAGGCGGGCATGGAGCCGGGCGTGATGCCGCCGATCTCGGCGTGGTGGCCGCGCGAGGCGACCAGGAAGCGGAGTTCGCGGCCGTCGGTCCCGGTCGCGTCGAACACGGGCGTCACGACGGTCACGTCGGGCAGGTGCGTGCCGCCGTGGTACGGGTCGTTGATGGCGTACACGTCGCCGGGCCGCATCGTGTCCGTGTTGCGGCGCAGCACCTCCTTGATGGACTCCCCCATGGAGCCGAGGTGGACGGGGATGTGCGGGGCGTTGGCGATCAGGTCGCCGTCCGCGTCGAAGAGTGCGCAGGAGAAGTCGAGCCGTTCCTTGATGTTGACGGAGTGGGCGGTGTTCTCCAGGCGCACGCCCATCTGTTCGGCGATGGACATGAAGAGGTTGTTGAAGATCTCCAGCATCACGGGGTCGACTCGGGTCCCGACGGCCGTGCGGTCCGGGCGCGGGCGTGCCCGGGTCAGCAGTAGATGGCCGGTATCGGCGAGGACGGCCCGCCAGCCGGGGTCGACGACGGTGGTGGCGTCCGCCTCGGCGATGACGGCGGGGCCGGTGACGGTGTCGCCGGTGCGCAGGTCCTCGCGCCGGTGGAGCGGGGTGTCCTGCCAACGGCCCTCGGCGAACATCCGCACGGTGTCGTACGGCCGCGGTGGCTCTCCCGGGCGGGCGGCGCGTCCGGCCGGGCGGGGGCGGTGCCTGCCCGACGTTCCGGTCGCCTCGACCGACACCGCCTCGACGACGAGGGGCTTGTCCATGGTGAACCCGTAGCGTGCGCGGTGCCGGGCGGTGAACGCCCCGGTCATGGCGGGGACGTCGTCCAGATCGACGGGCAGGCTCGCGTCCGTGCCGGCGTAGCGCAGGAGCACCCGGGCGCGGGTGCCGATCGCGTCGTCGGGGATGCCGTCGGCGCGCAGTTCGGCGCGGGTTCGCCGGGCGAGGGCGTCGCAGAGCGCGCCGGCCTCGGTGCGGGTCGCCTCGTCGAGTTCGGCCTCGACGGACTGTTCGCGCATCGCGGTGGCGTCGGCGAGGCCGATGCCGTACGCCGACAGCACCCCGGCCAGCGGCGGTACGAGGACCGTGTCGACGCCCAGGGCGTCGGCGACGGCGCAGACATGCTGGCCCCCGGCGCCGCCGAACCCGGTCAGGGCGTAGCGGGTGATGTCGTGGCCGCGCTCCACGGAGATCTTCTTGACCGCGTTCGCCATGCTGAGCACGGCGATCTCCAGGTACCCGGCGGCGACCTCGGCGGCCGTGGGCCGCGTCGAGGTGGCCTGCGCCACCTCCTCGGCGAGTGCTTCGAAGCGGCCGCGGACGAGGTCCGCGTCGAGCGGGAGGTCGCCGTCGGGTCCGAAGACGGCCGGGAAGTGCGCGGGCTGGATCCGGCCGAGCATCACGTTGGCGTCGGTGACGGTCAGCGGGCCGCCGCGCCGGTAGCAGGCGGGGCCGGGGGCGGCGCCCGCCGAATCGGGGCCGACGCGTTGGCGCCGGCCGTCGAAGTGCAGGATCGAGCCGCCGCCGGCCGCGACGGTGTGGATGTTCATCATGGGGGCGCGCATGCGCACTCCGGCGACCCGGGTGCCGAGTTCGCGTTCGAACTCGCCGGCGTAGTGCGACACGTCGGTGGAGGTGCCGCCCATGTCGAAGCCGATGACCCGTTCGTGTCCGGCCTGTTCGGAGGTACGGGCCATGCCGACCACGCCACCGGCGGGTCCGGAGAGCACCGCGTCCTTCCCCCGGAAGTGGGAGGCCTCCCGCAGCCCGCCGTTGGACTGCATGAACATCAGCCGGATGCCGGGGAGTTCGGCGGCGATGCCGTCGACGTAGCGGCGCAGCACGGGTGAGAGGTAGGCGTCGACGACGGTGGTGTCGCCGCGCGGTACGAGCTTGATCAGCGGGCTCACCTCGTGCGAGCAGCTGACCTGGGTGAAGCCCGCGGCGCGGGCCTCGGCGGCCACGGCGTTCTCGTGTTCGGGGTGGCGGTAGCCGTGCATGAGGACGACGGCCGCGCTGCGCAGTCCGTCGGCGCGGGCGGCGCGCAGCCGCTCGGCCACGGCGGCCCGGTCCAGCGGTGTCACGACCCGGCCGCGGGCGTCGATGCGTTCGGGGACCTCGATCACCCGGTCGTACACGGCCTCGGGCAGCAGGATGCGGCGGTCGAAGAGCCGGGGGCGGTTCTGGTAGGCGATGCGCAGGGCGTCCCGGAAGCCGCGCGTGATGACGAGGACGGTCGGCTCGCCGCGCCGCTCCAGCAGAGCGTTGGTGGCGACCGTGGTGCCCATCCGGACCGTGCCGACCCGGTCGGCGGGGACCGGGTCGGTGGGGCCGAGGCCCAGGATGGCCCGGATGCCGGCCACGGCGGCGTCGCGGTAGCGGTCCGGGTCGTGGGAGAGCAGTTTGCGGGTGACGAGGCGCCCGTCGGGGTCGCGGGCCACGACGTCGGTGAACGTTCCGCCACGGTCGATCCAGAAGTCCCAGCGTCCGGTCATTCCCCCATACTGGCGCGCGGCGCGGGCGGCCGACAGGGCGGCGCGGCGGGCCGTGCGGCGCGGCGCCCGTACCGAGGAGCCCGCCCCGCGCGGTGCGGAGGGTTCCCGGTACGGGCGGTGGCGGCCGTCCGGGTCAGGCCGTGGGAGCGTCGGGGCCGATCCTGCTGCGTACCGCCGTCTGCACCTCGGCCTCCTCGGCCGGGTCGGCGGCGAGCCTGCGCAGCCGCTCGGCGACCCTGAGGTCGCCGGTCTCGGCGTGCAGCGCGGCGAGTTCGCGGGTGGTCTCCTCGCAGTCCCACAGGCATTCGACGGCGAATCCGGTGGCGAAGGAGGGGTCGGTGGCGGCCAGGGCGCGGGCCGCCCGGCCGCGCAGGTGCGAGGAGGACGTCTCGCGGTAGACGTGGCGCAGTACGGGTGCGGCACAGGCGATGCCCAGTCGGCCGACGCCGTCGACGAGGGTCCACAGGCGCGGGGCGTCCGGGCCCTCGCCACGGACCGCTTCCCGGAGCGCGCCGAGGACCAGGGGGGCGTCCTGCGCCCCGCCACGGCAGGCGAGGACTCCGGCCGCGGACGCGCCCAGGGCGTCCGGTCGGCGGGCCCAGCGCCTGGCGCGTTCCACGGCCGCGCCGCCGCACATCCGCTCGAAGGCGGCGACGGCCGCGTCGGCGACGGTGCGCGAGGGGTCGTCGGCGGCGCGTTCGATCAGGTCGAGGGCGGCCGGATCGGCGGCCTCGGCCAGGTAGTGCAGGGCGGCGCAGCGGGCGGCCTCCGGGCCGTCGGCTGCGGCGTCGAGGATCGTGGGGCGGTCCTCCGGTCCGGCGACGGCGGTGAGGCAGCGGGCGGCCGGGACGTGCAGTGCGCTGCCGCGTTCGAATCCTTGCTGGGCCCAGTCGAGGACGGCGCGGACGCTCCAGCCGGGGCGTGGTCCGCCGGGCCGCAGCTGGCGCTGCCAGCGGTCGAAGGAGCCCCGTTCGGAGGCGGCCCTGATTCTGGCACCGATCTCGTCGCGCGGGTCGTCGGCCCACAGCCGCCAGGGACGCGGCTCGAAGGCGTCGCGTACGGCGGCGGCCAGCTCGGCGTCGCCCTCCTCGGTGGCCGGGAAGCGGCCGAGCACGGGTTCGGCCAGGGCGCGGAGCCCGGCGTCGTCGTCGCGCAGCGCGAGCTCGTCGAGCGCCCAGGCCCAGTTGGCGCCGGTCGCGGCGTAGCGCCGGAGCAGGGCCAGGGCGTCGTCGCGTCCGTACGAGGCGAGGTGGCCGAGCACGGCGAGGGCCAGCCCGGTGCGCGCGTCGTCGGTGTCGAGGTGGTCCTCGGGGTCGCACAGGTGCCGCTCGATCTCCTCGACGCCGCCGTCGAGGTCGAGGTACAGACGTGCGTAGTACAGGGAGCGGTTCTCCACCTGCCAGTCGTGGCGGGGGTCGCTCAGGACGCAGTGGTTGAGAGCCGCCAGGGCCTCGGGGCGCGGTGCGGCGAGCGCGTGGAGTGTGCCGTCGCCACGGCCTCTCTGCAGCAGGCCGAGCAGAGTGCCGCTCGGCGCTATGAACGGATCAAACATGGGAGGGCCTCACATCAAGCTGTCGACGCAACCGGGACTGTGCAGTTCCAAGTGCCTGATGGGGCACTACGCCGCGCAGCAACATGATCGTCCGACCGCCGTCTTCCGCTTGGTGTAGAGCATCTTCCTCTGCCTCTCGTCGTCGGCCCTGAGCGGGCCCGCGACGTCATGATGACCCAGCCATTTCGCCACCGCGACCACATTTACGGCGTACCCCGTCAGCGGGTGCCGAAGAGTTCCAGCAGGTCGGACTTGCCGAACATGCGTGCGGTGTCCACGGCGGAGGGGGTCCCGGCGGCCGGATCGGCCCCTGCCGCGAGCAGCGCCTCGATCACCTCGTTCTCACCCTTGAAGACGGCTCCCGCGAGCGGCGTCTGGCCGCGGTCGTTGGCCCGGTCCGGGTCGGCGCCGCGCCGGACGAGGGCGGTGACCGCGGCGGCGTGCCCGTGGTAGGCGGCGAGCATCAGCAGCGAATCGCCCCGGTCGTTGGTGAGGTCGGCGGGCACACCCGCGTCGACGTAGGCGGCGAGGGTGTCGGTCTCGCCCCGGCGGGCCAGGTCGAACATCTTCGTCGCCAGCTCGATCACCTCGGGATCGGGGGTTTCGCTCATCGTTCGGACCGCCTTCCATGAACCGCTTGCACCGCTGTTGACCTGCTGTGGCGTGCGCCGGGGGCGCACGAGTGAACCGACAGAGTACTGCCCGTGCGGGCGGATGGCCCGGCCCGTGCGCGAGGGTGTGATCCCGCCCCCGCACATACCCCGGATCGCATGGGCCACACGGGTCTCTCCCCCGCGTCCACGACCCCGCCCGGACGGACGGCGCGCGGTGCCGGTCCCCCTGGCGGCGGGCGGATGCCGGCGACGCCCGGTGACCATGTCCCGGCGATCCTGGCAATCCCGGCAATCCCGGCCACGGACGCCCCGGCCACACCCCGGGTCGACCATTCGGGTGAAAATACTGACTTTTCACCCGAATGCGACTTTCATCACATAGATACTTCCGGTGAATCTGGAAGGACTCATGGTGACCGTCCCACCGAACCAGGAGAGCTCCCATGACCCTGTCCATGTCAGGCGTCGTCATTCTCGGCATCATCGTCTTCCTCTTCTTCAGGAAGGACGGCCTCAAGGCGTCGCACGCCCTCGTCACCGCCCTGTTCGGCTTCTATCTGGCGGGCACCGCCATCGCACCGAGCATCACCGCGGGGGGCGCGAGCCTCGCCAGCCTCCTGGGCGGGATCAAGTTCTGACCCTCCGCGACCGCTTCCACCCCCTCAGGCTCAGGAGACCGACGTGGCCCGGCGACCACTCCCCCGCATCCTCAGCAGCGGCAGCGTCTCGCTCACCCGCGGCCGCGAGTTCGCGCGCACGGCCACCGACAACGCCACGGACGTCCTCCAGCCGCTGATCACGGTCACCCGTGGCCTGCGGCTGCTGGTCGGCGCCGCCCGGCGCAGATGGGCCTCGACGCCCAAGGACAAGCGCGGTCCCGTGCTGTTCACCGTCGCGGTCTGCGTGTTCGGGCTCGCGGTCCTCCCGTACGGATCCGTCATCGCCCTGGTCTCGGTGATGGGCGCCGCCGCCTGGGCGGGGCGGGAGCGGACACCCGTGCGGACCGGGCCGGACGAGACGGAGACGGCACGGCTGCGTTCCCTGTACGAGGCACTCGTGCCGTACTTCTCCGTGGCCGACGACCCCGCCCCCCTCTACGCGCACGGCGGCGACTGGCAGAAGGTCCTGGGGGACCACGCGTTCGACGGCGACGGCCGTCCGACACGGCTGCGGATCTCGTACCCCGCCTACTTCACCGACGGCGAGGCCGCCGCCCGCGCCCGGATCGAGGAACTGCTGCACGCCAAGTCGGGACGCGGACGCGAGTACCGCTTCGACTGGGACGAGGAGGGCAACCAGCTCGTGATGAGCGTGCTCGACGCCCTTCCCACCACGATCGGCGCCCAGCGTTTCGTCACCGCGCCCGGCGAGACGGTGCTCGGGTTCACCGACGGCGACGCGGTCCCGCGCACGGTCCCCGTGAGGGACGGGGACACCACCAGGGACGCGCCCGCGGTCGTCTGGCGGACCGGCGCCCATTCCACCGAACCGCACCTGCTCGTCGTCGGGCAGCCCGGCAGCGGCGTCACGACCCTGCTGCGCTCCGTCGCGCTCCAGGCGCTCCAGCACGGCGACGTCCTGGTCGTCGAGGGCAACGGGACGGGCGAGTACGCCTGCCTGGCCGGACGCGACGGCGTGCTGGCCGTGGAGTGCGGCCCGGCGGGCGCCCTGACGACCCTGGAGTGGGCGGCCAACGAGACCGAGCGGCGGCTGATCACCGCGAACCGCGCCCGACAGGCCGGCCACCCCGTGCCCGACGACGTCCGGCGTCCGCTCTGGATCCTGCTGGACCGGCCGGGCGTCCTCGGCCATCTGGCGGCCACCGACGGCCGGCCCGATCCCCGGGACCTGCTCCAGTTGCCGCTGCGGCACGGCAGGGCGGCCAACGTCACGGTGGTCCTGGCCGACCAGCTCGACGACCTGGACGGCCTCGGCGAGACCGTGCGGGCCCACACCCGGGCCCGCGTCGTGCTCGGCCGCTGCTCCCGCGACCAGATCGCGTCGGTGCTGGGCGCCCAGCCGCACACCACCCCGGCACCGGACGTCCCGCCCGGCCGGGGGTACGCGCGCCTGGGCACCGGCCCGGTGCTGCGCCTCCAGGTCCCGGCCACGCCCGATCCGTACGACGAGGCGACCGGCGAGAGCCGGCGGCAGGCGGTCCTCGGACTGCTGCCCGCCCTGCGGGAGGCGGCCGAACCCGCCGGGGCGGCCGTCGCCGAGCCCGCCGGTACGGCCGTCCCGATCGACACGGCCCCGCCCGTCGCAGCGGCCGTCCCGGACTCGGCGGCACCATCCGGCCCGACCGCCGCCCTGGCCGGCGACGGCGCGAGGGCGCATGGCTGAGCGGCGCCGTCCCGTGGACCGACGGGCGGTGACGACGGGCCCACCCGCCCTGGGCCGCCCCCTGCTCCGGCACCGGGGCGCCGCGCACGACGGGCGCCCGTGGCCGCCCCGGCCCTCAGGCCACGAACGTCCGCGGCGTCTCGGTCTCCCCGGCCGCCCCCGAGTCCACCAGACGCGCCGCCGCCGCCAGCCGCGCCGCCGCCTCGTCCGCGACCGGACCCGACACCGTGAACGGCAGCCGCACATACCCCTCGAAGGCGCCGTCGACCCCGAACCGGGGCCCGGACGGCACGCGCACCCCGACCCTTTCCCCGGCCACCGCCAGCCGGGAGCCGGAGAGCCCTCCGGTGCGCACCCACAGGGTCAGCCCGCCGCCCGGCACCGAGAACTCCCAGTCGGGCAGCTCCCGGCGGACCGCGGCGACCAGCGAGTCCCGGTTCTCCCGTGCCTGTTCGCGCCGCAGCCCCACCGCCTGCTCCCAGCCGCCCGTGCGCATCAGCCAGTTGACGGCCAGCTGCTCCAGGACGGGGGTGCCCATGTCAGCGTAGGCACGGGCGGCCACCAGGCTGCGGATCACGTCCGGCGCGGCGCGCACCCAGCCGATCCGCATGCCGGCCCAGAACGCCTTGCTCGCCGATCCGACGGTGAGCACGGTGGAGCCCGCCGGATCGAAGGCGCACACCCGGCGCGGCATCCGTACGCCCGGGTCGAGGTACAGCTCGTTCATGGTCTCGTCGACGACCAGGACCGTGCCGGCGGAACGGGCCGCGTCCACCAGGGCGCGGCGCCGGTCCTCGTCGGCCAGCGCGCCGGTGGGATTGTGGAAGTCGGCGACGACGTAGGCGAGGCGCGGCGCCGCCTCGCGCAGCACCTGCCGCCAGCGGTTCATGTCCCAGCCGCGGAGCCCCTCCTCCATCGCCACCGGTACCAGCCGGGCGCCCGCCTCCCGCATCAGTTGCAGGATGTTGGCGTAGCTCGGGGACTCCACCGCGATCCGTTCCCCGCGCCCCGCGAAGAGGTGGCAGATGGCGTCGATCGCGCCCATCGCCCCGGTGGTGACCATGATCTGCTCGGGCATGGTCGGGATGCCGAGACCGGTGTAGCGGTCGGCGATCATCTGCCGCAGCGCGGGCAGGCCCGCCGGGTAGTCGCCGTGGGTGTGGGCGTACGGCGGCAGCTCCTCCAGGGCGCCCTGGACCGCGCGGGTCAGCCACGGCTCGGGGGCGGGCAGCGAGGCGCAGCCCAGGTCGATCATCGAGCCGAGCGATTCCGGGGGCAGCGGTTCCAGGCCGCGGGCGGGCAGCGGGTTGCCGGCCGGCACGGCGGTCCAGCTGCCGGCCCCGCGACGGGATTCCAGGAATCCCTCGGTGCGCAGCGCCTCGTACGCGGCGGCGACAGTGGTCCGGCTGACGGACAGCGCGAGCGCCAGTTCGCGTTCGGCGGGGAGCCGGGCGGCCACCGGCACCCGGCCCTCCAGCACGAGCAGACGCACCCCGTCGGCCAGCGCGCGGTAGGCGGGCGGCTTGCGCGCGCCCGGCCCGGCGGGCCGGGTGTGCTGGGCCTGGAGCTGCCGGGCGAGCTGCGCCGCACCGACCGCCGAAGTCCATTGCGCCATGAAAGTCAGTCCACCTTCCTCGGATTGGCCATAGTTGGTGGCCGAACCCCTGCCACAGAGTGACATGCGGCAATCCACTTCCACCACTCCAGGGGGCACCCTTGTCCGTCACCTCCGTCCCTCGCGGGGGGCGCCTCGCCCGAAGGATGGTCCAGCTCTACGTCGGTCTCGCGCTGTACGGGGCGAGTTCGGCGCTCCTGGTCCGCGCCGGTCTCGGTCTCGAACCGTGGGGGGTGCTGCACCAGGGGCTCTCGGAGCGCAGCGGGCTCTCCATCGGAGTCGTGTCGATCGTCGTCGGCGCCGTCGTGCTGCTGCTGTGGATACCGATCAGGCAGCGCCCCGGTCTCGGCACCGTCTCCAACGTCTTCGTCGTCGGCATCGCCATGGACGGCACGCTCGCGCTCGTGCCCGCCGTGCACGGCGTCACGACCCGGATCGCACTGATGGCCGCGGGGGTGGTGCTCAACGGGGTCGCGACCGGCCTGTACATAGCGGCGCGGTTCGGCCCGGGTCCGCGCGACGGGCTCATGACCGGTCTGCACCGGTGCACCGGCCGCTCGATCCGGCTCGTCCGCACCCTGATCGAGGTAGCGGTGGTGGTGACCGGTTTCGCGCTGGGCGGCTCCCTCGGTGTCGGCACCGTCGTCTACGCCCTCGCCATCGGCCCGCTCGCCCAGTTCTTCCTCCGCCTCTTCGCGGTCGGCGGGGAGCCGACCGACGAGGGCTCGTCCGGGAGCGGGCCCGCGGCCGGTGCCGACGGGCCGGCGGGCAAGGACGAAAGGACGGTCGGGGACGGACCGAGGGGCGGGAAGACATCGGTGCCCGGGGAGGCGTCGGTGCCCGCCCGCGGCCGGTCCGTCGCGTCCGGGTCGCCCGCCCGCGGCACCCGTGTCGCCGGCCGGACACCCCGACGGGCCATACTGCCGCGGTGACCTCCGTACGCCATCCCTACCTGGACCACCCCACGACGATCCCCTTCGCCCACCGGGGCGGCGCCGCCGACGGGATCGAGAACACCACGGCCGCGTTCCGCCGCGCCGCCGACGCCGGGTACCGCTACTTCGAGACCGATGTGCACACCACGGCGGACGGCCGGCTGGTGGCCTTCCACGACACGACCCTGGACCGGGTCACGGACGGCCGGGGCCGGATAGCCGGGCTGCCGTGGAGCGAGGTGCGGCGGGCCAGGGTGGCCGGGCGTGAGCCGCTGCCGCTGTTCGAGGAGCTTCTGGAGACGTTTCCGCAGGCGCGCTGGAACGTCGACATCAAGGCCGAATCCGCGCTGGTCCCGCTGGTCGAGCTGATCCGCCGGACGAACTCCTGGGACCGGGTGTGCGTGGGTTCGTTCTCCGAGGCGCGGGTGGCCCGGGCCCACCGTCTCGCGGGTCCCCGGCTGGCCACGTCCTACGGCGTGCGCGGGGTGCTGGGTCTGCGACTGCGCTCCCTCGGCATACCGGCGGCGCTGCGTTCCGGCGCGGTGTGCGCGCAGGTGCCGGAGAGCCAGAACGGGATCAGGGTCGTCGACCGGCGCTTCGTGCGCGAGGCCCACGCCCGCGGGCTCCAGGTGCACGTGTGGACGGTGAACGAGCCCGAGCGGATGGCCGCACTCCTCGATCTCGGCGTGGATGGCATCATGACCGATCACATCGAGACGCTGCGCACGGTGCTGAGCGACCGCGGGGCCTGGGCCTGACGCCGCTCGTGCGCGCGGCTCACGGGGAGAGACGAGGGGGAACGGCTTGAGCGCCGAAGCCACGGACACCACCGGGCCGGTGGAAGGCGCGTCGGGGCGCGACGACGCCGCGGACCGCATACGCGAACAACGCGGCTGGTATTTCTACGACTTCGCCTGTTCCGTCTATTCGACGAGCGTCCTGACGGTGTTCCTCGGCCCGTACCTGACGTCGGTGGCGAAGGCGGCGGCCGACGCCGACGGTTTCGTGCACCCGCTCGGCATACCGGTGCGCGCCGGATCGCTCTTCGCCTACGCGGTCTCGGTGTCCGTCGTGGTCGCGGTGATCGCGATGCCGGTCGCGGGCGCCGCGGCGGACCGCACGGGCCGCAAGAAGCCGCTGCTCGCGGCCGCCGCCTACGTGGGGGCCGCCGCCACGACCGGCATGTTCTTCCTGGAGGGCCACCGCTATCTGCTGGGCGCGTTCCTGCTCATCGTGGCGAACGCGGCGTTCTCGGTGTCGATGGTCCTCTACAACGCCTATCTGCCGCAGATCTCCGAACCGGACGAACGGGACGCGGTCTCTTCGCGCGGCTGGGCGTTCGGCTACACCTCGGGGGCGTTCGTCCTGGTCCTCGACCTGGTGCTGTACACGGCCCACGACTCGTTCGGGCTCTCCGAGGGGGACGCGGTACGGATCTGCCTCGCGTCGGCCGGCGTCTGGTGGGGCGTCTTCACCCTGGTCCCGCTGCGGCGGCTGCGCGACCGCCGGACGCCCCGGAGCGGCGCCGGACCGGGCGCGGGGGCGGCAGCCCCGGGGTGGCGGCAGCTGGTCGCGACGCTGCGCGACATGCGCCGCCATCCGCTGACGCTCTCCTTCCTGCTGGCGTACCTGGTCTACAACGACGGCGTGCAGACGGTGATCTCCCAGGCGTCGGTGTACGGATCCGAGGAGCTGGGGCTCGACCAGACGACGCTGATCACGGCCGTGCTGCTGGTTCAGGTGCTCGCGGTGGCGGGGGCACTGGGGATGGGCCGGCTGGCACGGCGTTACGGCGCGAAGCGCACGATCCTCGGCTCGCTCGTCGTCTGGACCCTGATCCTGCTCGCCGGCTACGTCCTGCCCGCGGACGCGCCGCTCTTCTTCTACGTGCTGGCCTCGGCGATCGGCATGGTGCTCGGCGGCAGCCAGGCGCTGTCGCGCTCCCTGTTCTCGCATCTGGTGCCGGAGGGCAAGGAGGCCGAGTACTTCTCCGCATACGAGATGAGCGACCGCGGACTGAGCTGGCTGGGGCCGCTGGTGTTCGGTCTTGCATATCAGCTGACCGGAAGCTATCGAGATGCGATCATGTCACTGGTGATCTTTTTCGTGATCGGTTCCGTACTGCTCGCGAGGGTGCCGATTCGCCGGGCCGTGGCGGCCGCGGGGAACCCTGTCCCGGAACGGATTTAGACGTTGAAGTGAAAGGCCGGTAGTGTACGCCTTTGGCCCGCCCGGAGGACCGTTACTGCGAGTGGAAGAAGCAAAACCGTTGGGTGACAACTTCCGCCAGATGTGACAAACCGGGCATTGGCGGGTACCCCAACCCTGAAGAAGCAGCGGCACGACGGGCGACGCATGACCGGCAACGGGAATCTTTACCGCCGACCGGACGTTGACCGGATGACGACGACAGCGACACCTGTCCTGTGGGCGACAAGCCCGGGAGGCACGATTCATGAGTGAGCGAGCTCTCCGCGGCACGCGACTCGTGGTTACCAGCTACGAGACGGACCGCGGCATCGATCTGGCCCCGCGCCAGGCGGTGGAGTACGCATGCCAGAACGGACATCGATTCGAGATGCCCTTCTCGGTAGAGGCGGAGATTCCGCCGGAGTGGGAGTGCAAGGCGTGCGGCGCCATGGCGCTCCTGGTGGACGGGGATGGCCCCGAGGAGAAGAAGGGCAAGCCCGCGCGCACGCACTGGGACATGCTTATGGAGCGGCGCACGCGCGAGGAGCTGGAAGAGGTGCTGGCCGAGAGGCTGGCGGTTCTGCGCTCCGGAGCCATGAACATCGCCGTGCACCCGCGGGACAGCCGGAAGTCCGCCTGACCGCAGGGCACCGCAGTACGACAGAGCCGCGGGGGGGGGGGCGCCCCCGGGGGGGGGCCCCCGCCCCGCGGCGGGGGGGGGGCGGCCCCCGCGCCCGCCCGCCCCCCCCCCCCGGGGGGGGGGGCGCCCCCGCCGCCCCCCCCCCCCGGCGGCCCCCCCCCCCCCCCCCGGGGGGGGGGGGGCGCCCCGGGGGGGCCCCCCCCCCCCCCCCGCGGCTCTGTCGCGTCCGGACACGGGCACGGCCGCGCACGGCCGTCCGTGAACGGTCCGGCCTCAGGAACCGGCGCCAGCCCGTGCGGGATCAGGGGGTCAGCGGCGGCCGGGGGCCGTCGTCGGTGCGGGAGCCCGGCCGCGGCGCGTCGTCCTGGCGGACGACCTCACCCTGCACGATCTTTCCGTCCGGCCGGTGAATGCGGGCCTGCTGAAAGGCGTCGGAGATGCTGCCGGGGGATGCGGTGCGCATCCGGCGTTCCAGCGAGCGCTCGGCGTATCGCCCGAGCATCGAGCGGACCCGCGGCACCAGCAGCAGGAGCCCCGCCACGTCGGAGACCGGCCCCGGGACCATCAGCAGCAGTCCGCCGAGCATCAGGAAGCCGTTGCCCCCGCCGCCCGCGGGGGCCGTCCGCCCGGCGGCGTCGGCGCCGGGCTGCCCCGGCATCCGCTGGAGGGTCTCGGTGAGATTGCGGAAGGCCCGGCGTCCGGCCCGCTTCACCACCGCCGCCCCGAGGACGATCCCCGCCACCAGGAGCAGCAGCACGGTGAACCCGCCGGCCGCGTCGGCCACGACGGTGAGCAGCCAGATCTCCAGCACCGCCCAGGCGGCGACGGCGAGCGGGACGAAGGTGCGGGCGCGTGAACGCCTCGGTGCGGTCGGGGGCGGTGTGCCTGTACCGGTCGTCATGGTCCCCAGTGTGCCCGTAGGCGCGCCCGAACGGCGTAGGGGGGTGGGGCGGGCCGCATCCGGCCGCCCGCCGCGGCTCAGACGGCCTTGCGGCCGAGGGCCCGGTTCGTGCGGGTGGCGACCCCCCAGGAGGTGACCCGCCACAGCGCCTCGACGAGGATGTCGCGGCTCATCTTCGAGTCGCCGATCTCCCGGTCCACGAACGTGATCGGGACCTCGACGACGTGGTATCCGGCCTCGACGGCGCGACGGGCCAGGTCGACCTGGAAGCAGTAGCCCTGGGAGGCGACCCGGTCCAGGCCGATGCCCTTCAGGGTCTCGGCGCGGAAGGCCCGGTAGCCGCCCGTGACGTCCCTGGTCCGCAGTCCGAGGAGGATCCGGGAGTAGGTGCTGCCGCCGCGCGAGATCATCTCGCGGGACTTCGGCCAGTTGACCACACGGCCGCCCGGCACCCAGCGGGAGCCGAGCACCAGGTCGGCGCCCTTGAGCGCGGTGAGCAGCCGGGGCAGTTCCTCGGGCTGGTGGGAACCGTCGGCGTCCATCTCCACGAGCACGCCGTAGCCGCGCTCCATGCCCCAGCGGAAGCCCGCGAGGTAGGCGGCGCCCAGTCCTTCCTTGCCCTCGCGGTGCAGCACCCGGACCTGCTCGTCCTCGGCGGCGATCTCGTCGGCGACCTTGCCGGTGCCGTCGGGGCTGTTGTCGTCGGCGACCAGGATGTCTGCCTCCGGCACGGCGGCGCGCACCCGGCTGACGATCGGCTTGATGTTCTCGGCCTCGTTGTAGGTCGGAATGATCACCAAGGTTCTGCCGAGCGGGCCGTATCGCCTCTGACCGCCGTCGTTCACTTACTGCCCCTTCAGTCCGTACGCAGATGCACACCATATCCAGCGTCCGGGGGCCGTACGCCGACACGGTCGGGCACCCGCGGGGGACAGAAGCGGGGAAGTGCGGACAGAAAAGCACGGACGGGACCAGGAGATGGGCGCGACCCGTGCGAGGAGACTACGGATGGGGGCCCGGCGCCCTTCGGGCCGGCCTGGGACCCGCTGGCTGCGGGTCGACCGAGAGCCGTTGTCTACTGAACGTCCGGGCCCCACCCGGGTCGCACCCCCGTCCGGCGATGCCTTCCCTCGCCACCGAGGCGCGGGCGCTGAACCTGGCTGTCAGTGGTGGGGCGCCGGTACGGCACACCACCCCGTGACCCAGCGGCGTTCGACGACTGCGTGGAGGTTCGACCGGTCGGGCGTCCTGTGGTGGACCCGGCCGAACCTACCGGCCGGTGGGCGCGTTCTGTCAATACCCATCTGACCTGCGACGTTCATGGAACCTGCCTGGTCAGTGGCGAAGATCCGCAGGTCGTGGCGGAACGTCGGAACCCTCGATCGACGTGCGAAATGTCCGCACGTCACTCGTTCGGCCGTACGTAGACCGTTTGTCCGAAGACCACCGTCCGCAGGCAGACCGGGAGTTCGGCGCCCGGGGTGAGATCCGGCAGTCCGGGGGTGCCCGACCTGGGGTCGGTCGACCAGCGGGCGACCCGGTCGTCCGGCGCCTGGACCACGAGGCCGCCGGTGCGCCAGACCGCGTAGTCGGCCGGGGCGCCGGGCACGAGCGTGCCCGCGTCGTCGCGGCCGACGGCCCGCCAGCCGCCCCGGGTGTGGGCGGTGAAGCCCGCGCGCACGGAGATCCGGTGCTCGGGCGTGCGGTGGAAGGCGGCGGCCCGTACGGTCCCCCAGGGGTCCAGCGGGGTCACCGGGCTGTCCGAGCCGAACGCCAGCGGCACACCGGCCCGCAGGAGCGCCGCGTACGGGTTGAGGGTCCTGGCCCGCTCGGCGCCCAGCCGCCGCGCGTACATGCCGTCCTCCCCGCCCCACGCGGCGTCGAAGGCGGGCTGCACCGAGGCGGTCAGGCCCAGTTCCGCGAAGGCGGCGACGGTCTCGGGGGTGAGCATCTCGGCGTGCTCGACGCGGTGCCGGGCGGCCCGGATCCGGGCGAGGCCGAGCTTCTCGGAGGCGGCCCGGACGCCCTCCACCACGGTGCAGACCGCCGCGTCGCCGATGGCGTGGAAACCGGCCTGGAGTCCGGCCTCGGTGCAGGCCATGACGTGGGCGGCGATCCGTGCCGCGTCGAGATGGGCGGTGCCCGTGTGCCCGGACGGGCCGTCGGCGTACGGCTCGTGCAGGCAGGCGGTGTGCGAGCCGAGCGAGCCGTCGGCGAACAGGTCCCCCGCCGCGCCGACCGCGCCGAGTTCCCTCACGCGGCGGGCGTCCTTCTCGTCGGCGACCTCCTCGGCCCAGTAGCCGAAGACCCGCGGGCCGCTCTCCTCGGCCGCGAGCCTCAGCAGTCCGGTGAAGTCCTCCTCGTCGGAGATGTCGGGGCCGCCGCACTCGTGGACGGTGCCGATGCCCAGGGAGGCGGCGCGGCGCAGGGCGGCCCGCTGGGCGTCGGCGCGCTGGCGCGGGGAGACGGCTCCGTGGGCCGCGGCGCGCACCGCGTGGTGGGCGGCGTCGGTGAGCGGGGCGTCGGGGTGGTAGCCGGTCAGCCCGGTGACACCGGGGACCAGGTCCAGCAGGGCGGTGGTGACGACCGCGGAGTGCACGTCGACGCGGGGCAGGTAGACCGCCCGCCCGCCCGCGGCGGCGTCGAGTTCGGCGCGCGACGGGGGGCGCTGCTCCGGCCAGCGCGTGGCGTCCCAGCCGTGACCGAGGACGACCCGGTCGGCGGGGTGCGCGGCCACGTACGCGCGCAGCAGGCCGAGTGCCTCGTCGAGGGTCCGGGCGGCGGAGAGGTCGAGTCCGGTGAGCGCCAGACCGGTCGCCGTGGTGTGCACATGGGCGTCGGTGAACGCGGGGGTGACCAGGGCGCCGTCGAGGTCGATCACCTCGTCGACGCCGCTCGCGAAGGCGTCTGCGGCCCCTTCCGAACCCACCCAGGCGACATGGCCGCGTTCGACGACCATGGCGGTGGCGAAGGGGTCGGCGGGGCTGTGGACGTCTCCACCGCGCAGCAGCACGGTGCGGTGTTCGCTCTGGTGGGCGGTGCTCTCGGTCATGGGACCAGTCTCGCGCCTGTCCGCGGCCGCCCCGTCCGCGCCCCCCTCGGAGCCTGTCGGGCGACCTCCGACCGGCTGCCACGCCCCGGGCACGCACGCTTCCGGCGTTGCCGAAATGCCCGCGGGGCTCCCCTACGAGGACGTCCCGCCGCCTTGGAACCGCACGTGCCCTGCCGCGCCCGCCTTCCGGTCGAGGATCACCCGACAGGCTCTCAGATCTTCGGGGGCCGGGCCTCGTACGGCGTGGACAGGACGACGGTGGTACGAGTGGAGACGCCGGCCAGCGAACGGATCCGGGTGAGCAGGTGCTCCAGCTCCAGGGGCGCCGCGACCCGCACCTTGAGGATGTAGTTCTCGTCGCCCGCGACGCTGTGGCACGCCTCCAGTTCGGGGACGTCGGCGAGCCGCTCGGCGATGTCGTCCGGCGCGCTCGGGTCGAAGGGTTTCACCGAGATGAACGCGGTGAGCGGCAGACCCACCGCCTCCGGGTCGACGACCGCGGCGTAGCCCCGGATCACTCCGCGCTGCTCCAGTCTGCGGACGCGCTGATGAACGGCCGATGTGGACAGGCCCGTGGCCTTGCCCAGGTCGGTGTAGCTCATCCGCCCGTCCTTGACGAGCAGCTCAACGATCTGTCGGTCCAGCTCCTCCATGCGGTCAACCTATTGCCCGGGCGTCTCCAGGAACAGCGGCGAGGGCCCCGGAGTGGCACCTGCGCCCGGCATGTGATGAACGCCACAGGGTTACGGCTGGGTATCGCGCCACCTCGCGGTTACGGCCGACGCGCGACGGGAAGTGCTTGCTGTGGTCCAGGCCACGGCGCCGGACCGGGCCCACCCGAGGGGGGAAATTCCCATGCAGAGCTTGAAGCTCACCGAACGCTTCGAACCGGACTCCGTCGATCCGGACGACGACGCGGTCGCCGATCCGTACGACATGTTCGAGATGTACCGGGTGATCTGCCCGGACTGCGCGCAGCCGATCGCGCTGCTGGCCGATGAGGACGTGCTGCCGGAGCACGCGCTGTGCCCGACTCCGTGGAACCCGTTCGTCCTGCAGGTCTGCTCCGGAACGGGCCGCTCGGTCTCCCGGACGCGGCCCGCGGACGACTCGCCCGATCTCCAGGAGCAGGACGGCGGACTGCTGTTGACGCTCCCTCAGGGGCTCGACTGGAGGATGCAGCCGTTCTCGCACGCCGGCGGTCCCGGCTCGCGCCCGATGCGGGCGCCACGGATGCGGCGCGAGGCCGCCTGAGCCGGCCCCCGCGCCCCGCGGCACGGCCCGGTGACCGTCCGGGCCCGTCCGCCCGGCGGGCGCGCGTCCGGCCCAAGGCCGGAAACCGCACGACGCCGCGGTCCGGCGGCGACCCGCCCGAGGGACCGCCCCGGGGAACAGCCCCTGGAGAAAACGCCGGGGAAGGGGCGAACGGGCTCTCGAATCGCTCGGACGGTGACCCGCTCCCGCCCCGCACCGTTGGCCGGGTATGACCCCGCCGCACACAACGGCCGGTACCGGTCGTCGCCGTCTCGCCGTCCCCGCTTCCGAAGAATCGGTTCCGCAGCCCAGTGCGCGGCCGGCGTCCCGGACGCCGCCGCACGCCGCCGATCCGCCCATCTTCCGGGCCGTGCTGCGTCATTGGGAGCGGCACGGGCGGACCCTGCCGGGCCACCGGGACCAGGAGTGGAACCGGATCATGACGACGCCCGTGTGGTCGGACCGCCCGCTTCGGCTCAGCGGGTCTCGGGACCCGCGAGATGGCGGGCGATGACCATCCGCTGGATCTGATTGGTGCCCTCGACGATCTGGAGCACCTTGGCCTCGCGCATCAGCCGCTCCACGGGGAAGTCGGCGGTGTAGCCGTAGCCGCCGAGGACCTGGACGGCGTCGGTGGTGACCTGCATCGCCGCGTCCGTGCAGAACAGCTTGGCCATCGCCGCCTGGCGGGAGAACGGCTTGCCCTCGTCGCGCAGCCGGGCCGCCTCCAGGTACAGCGCCCGGCCCGCCTCGATGCGGGTGGCCATGTCGGCGAGCATGAAGCGCAGGCCCTGGAAGTCCGCGATGGGGCGGCCGAACTGCTGCCGCCCGGTGGCGTAGGAGACGGCCTCGGTCAGGGCCGCCTGGGCGACACCGATCGCGCAGGCGGCGATGCCCAGACGTCCGGAGTCCAGCGCGGACAGGGCGATCGCGAAGCCCTGGCCCTCGTCGCCGATGCGGCGCGCGTCGGGGACCCGTACGCCGTCGAAGTTCAGCTGGGCGGTGGGCGAGCCCTTCATGCCCATCTTCTTCTCCGGCGCGGCGGCGTTCAGCCCCTCGGCGTCGCCGGGCACCAGGAAGGCGGTGATGCCGCGGGCCCCCTCGCCGCCGGTGCGCGCCAGGACCGTGTAGAAGTCCGCGATCCCGCCGTGGGTGATCCACGCCTTGGTGCCGGTGACGACCCAGTCGTCGCCGTCCCGCACGGCCTTGGTGCGCAGCGATGCGGCGTCGGATCCGGAGGCGGGCTCGGAGAGGCAGTAGGCCCCCAGCAGGCCCCCGCCCAGCATCGCCGGGAGGTGCGCGTCCCGCTGCTCCTCGGTGCCGTATCCGGCGAGCGCGTGGCAGGCGAGGGAGTGGACGCTGACGCCGAGGCCGACGGTGAGCCGGGCCGCCGCGAGCTCCTCCAGGACCTGGAGGTAGACCTCGTAGGGCTGGTCGCCGCCACCGTGGCCGGAGTCGTAGGGCAGCCCGAGCAGTCCGGACTCGGAGAGGAGGGTGAAGACCTCGCGCGGGAACCGGCCCGCTTCCTCCTCCTCGGCCGCCCGCGGCGCGATCTCCCGCTGGGCGATGTCGCGGACGAGGGCGAGCAGTTGCCCGGCCTCCTCGGTCGGCAGACGGCGTTCCACCGAGAACGGGGCACGGTCGGACATGATGCGCTCTCCTCCCTGTCGGGCGTGGCGGCGGTCGCGCGCGCGGGGTGTGGGCGGCACCGCCGGGGGCTTTCGGGCAGCACCCAAAAGAGCACTGCCGCCCAACCGATGCCGGTCCCCCGGATTACGAGAGCTGCTGGCCAGCGGCTGTGGCGGCTTGAGTATGCCCGATCGGACGATATCCGTCACGGGGTCGGCGGGCGACTCGGAGACAGCGGGAACGATCACCGGAATTGGTCCGAACCATTGACCCAACTGGTCTAGTCCATCTACGGTTTCACCCGGACCGGCATTTCCGCGTTCATGCCAAGTTCATGGAAGGGCCGGACTCCCCCCACCACGTTCCCTCCCCCACGAGGAGACAAGATGTCCGGACAGCACCGCACCCGCACCCGCGCACGGGCCTTCGCAGCGGCCGCCTGCACCACGGCCCTCGGCGCCGCCCTCCTGGGCGTGGTCGGCACCGCCCCCGCCGACGCGACCCCCGCCGCGCCGGCCGCCTCCCCCACGGCGGCCGGCGACAAGGTGGTCGGCTACTTCACCAACTGGGGTGTCTACCAGCGCAATTACCACGTCAAGAACATCGAGACCTCGGGCTCGGCCGACAAGCTCACCCACATCAACTACGCCTTCGGCAACGTCACCGGAGGCAAGTGCGCGATCGGCGACTCGTACGCCGACTACGAGAAGGCGTACACCGCCGACCAGTCGGTCGACGGGGTCGCCGACACCTGGGACCAGGACCTGCGCGGCAACTTCAACCAGCTGCGCAAGCTCAAGAAGCTGCACCCGGACCTCAAGGTGATCTGGTCGTTCGGCGGCTGGACCTGGTCCGGCGGCTTCGGCGAGGCGGCGAAGAACCCGGCCGCGTTCGCCGAGTCCTGCTACAACCTGGTCGAGGACCCGCGCTGGGCCGATGTCTTCGACGGCATCGACATCGACTGGGAGTACCCCAACGCCTGCGGTCTCACCTGCGACACCAGCGGGCGCGAGGCGTACGGCAACCTGCTGGCCGCGCTGCGCTCCAAGTTCGGCGCGGACAACCTGGTCACCGCGGCGATCCCCGCCGACGCCTCCGACGGCGGCAAGCTCGACGCGGTCGACTACGGCGGCGCCTCGAAGCACGTCGACTGGTACAACCCGATGACGTACGACTACTTCGGCGCCTGGGACGCGCAGGGACCGACCGCCCCGCACTCCCCGCTGAGCTCCTACGAGGGCATCCCGCAGGACGGGTACAACAGCGAGGCCACCATCGCCAAGCTGAAGGAGATGGGTGTCCCGGCGTCCAAGCTGCTGCTCGGCGTCGGCTTCTACGGCCGCGGCTGGACCGGCGTCACCCAGGACGCGCCCGGCGGCACCGCCACCGGCGCCGCCCCCGGCACGTACGAGGCGGGCATCGAGGACTACAAGGTCCTCAAGAACAGCTGCCCGGCGACCGGCACGGTGGCCGGCACGGCGTACGCGCGCTGCGGCAACAACTGGTGGAGCTACGACACCCCGGCCACCATCGCCGGCAAGATGGACTACAAGGACCAGCAGGGTCTGGGCGGCACCTTCTTCTGGGAGCTGAGCGGCGACACCACCGACGGGGAGCTGATCAAGGCTCTCCGCTGAGCGGCTGTCGGGTGATCTCCGGCCGGAGGTCACCCGACACGCTCCGAGAGACGTCCGGCCACTCGGAGGGCCGGACACGAGCCGCGCGGCCGGGCGACCCCACCCCCCGGCCGCGCGGTGCGCCCCGGGCGGTTCGCCGGCGCGGGCCACTGGTGGCGGGCCACTGGTGGCGGGCCACCTGCGCCAACGGGCATGATGGGCACATCAGTTCCACACACCCCAGCATGCCGCGCGTACCCGTCACGCCCCACGGGCACCGGGGTCCGGGAGGTAAGAACGTGTCGCGCCAGGTGCTCACCGTCGCAGCCGACGGGACGGGCGACTGCCGCACCGTCGCACAGGCCGTCGCCCGGGCCCGCACCGGAGCGGTCGTCAGCATCGCCCCGGGACGGTACGAGGAGAGCGTGACCGTGGCGGTCTCCATCACCCTGAGCGCCGCCGAGGGGCGGGGGACGGTGGAGCTGGCACCCCGGCGCGGCCCGGCGCTGACGCTCACCGGGGACGCGGTGATGGTGAGCGACCTGGTCCTGCGGGGGCACGACGACGAACTCCCGGTCGTGGACGTGCCGCGCGGCCAACTCGCCCTGGACCGCTGCGACGTGCACGGATCGGCCTGGGCGGCGCTGTTCGCGCGGGGCGGCGGGTCGCTGGCGCTGCGTCAGTGCCGGATCAGCAATCCTGCGGGCGCGGGCGTGGTGGCCACGTCCGGCACCGAGAGCCTGCTGGAGGACTGCGTCGTCGAACACCTGGGGACCTCCGCGGTGGTGGCCGGGGAGCGCGGGCGGATCTCGGTGCGCGCGAGCCGGCTCCGCGACGCCCGGGGCAACGGCGTCCTCGCCAACGGCCAGGCGCACGTGCTGGTCGAGGACTGCGAGATATCGGCGGCGGACAAGCCCGGTGTCGCCGTCGAGGAGGACAGCTCGGTCAGGGTGGTGCGCGGCACGGTCCGCGAGTGCGTGGTCGGGGTGTTCGTGAACAGCACCGGCCGGACCGTTCTGGAGGACGTCACCGTGCGCGACACCACCGGGCACGGCTTCGTGGTGGGTGCGGGCAGTTCCCCCACGCTGAGCGGCTGCCGCAGTGAACGTACCGCCGGGCACGGGCTGTTGGTCGCCGAGCGCAGTCGCGGCACGGTGAGGGACTGCGTGTTCACCGCCGTCGAGGAGCCCGCGGTCCGGGTCTGCGGCTTCTCCTCCCCCGTGCTGACCGGCGTCGTCGTCCGGGACGCGGAGGGCACCGGGCTGCTGCTGGACGAGGACTCGGCGGCCGAGCTCGACCGGCTGGAGGTGCTGGACGCCGGGGGCAGCGGGATCGTGATCCGCCCCGGAGCCAACCCGCTGGTGCGCCGGGCGACCGTCGCCCGCTGCGGCGGCCACGGCGTGGAGGTCTCCAAGGACGGCCGGGGCCGCCTGGAGGACTGCGCCGTCGAGGAGCCGTCCGGCTCGGCGGTCCACGTCTCGGGCCACGGCAACCTGTACGTCGGCGGCGGGCGGGCTGCGCGCCGCCGGGGCCGGCAGCAACGGCTGGTACGCCCGGTCCTCCGGCGGCTGGACGGGCGACGGATGCAACGGGAGCTACGACTCCGTCCCGATGTCCGGCGACACGAGCACCGACATGCAGAACCGTGTCAAGTGGTGGTGGAACCCCGGCACCGAGGCCCGTACCTGTCAGATCTCCGTGTACATCCCGAACAGCGGCAACGTCCTGTACGTGGGCGGGCATCCCACCACGTACCACGTGCTCGTGAACGCCAACGACCGTACGACCAAGTACGACAGCTTCACGATCAACCAGGTGAACCACCGGGGCCAGTGGGTGAACGTGGGCACCTTCGCCATGAAGGGCCCGACGATCGGAGTGAAGCTCCTGGCCCGGGGTGACGACTGGTCCAAGGGCTGGGAGAAGGCACACCACGCCGCCGCCCAGATGAAGGCGACCTGCCGCTCCTGACCGCCGTCGTCCGGTGACCGGACGGGACTCACCCGCTTCGGCGCACCCCGACGGCGGGCAACCCGGGGGGACATCGGCATGGTCACACCATCCGCGACCGCACGAAACGGCAGCGGCCCGCAGGTGCCGTCCGCCCGCCAACACGCGGATCCTGACCGGGAAATGAGCGACGGAGCCCCCTGCAGGACGTCGAGGGCAACGAGTCTGTCTCGACTGAGCCCCCGGGACGGCGGGGTGGGGAGCGCCGTCCGGTTCGGACCTCTCTGCGGGTGGTCCCGCACGGGCGGAAGTCGTCCCATGGGCGCGAGGCTGTGAAGTCGGGCGATGCCGAGCATCGCGGTACGCATGGCGGCTCGCCGTGTCCCGGTCTCCCGCGCGAGTCGTGGGATCGGGCCGTCAGGCGGCTCGGTCCGCCTGAACACGGTCCGCACGACGTGCGACACAAGTGGACCACCGTGACCCTGACGAGCGGCCTGTCCATCCACTAGTGCCGCATCAGACAACGTTCGCCCCGTCGCGACGCCCGGCACGCCCTCTCGCCGCACCGGCCGAAATCCCAAGTACATCCAGTACGAGGGCTTCCGGCCGGCACACC
>NZ_JBIAUE010000047.1:0-36978 GCF_042892615.1 Streptomyces sp. NPDC001750
TGCCGGCCGGAAGCCCTCGTACTGGATGTACTTGGGATTTCGGCCGGTGCGGCGAGAGGGCGTGCCGGGCGTCGCGACGGGGCGAACGTTGCCTGCCGCGGCACTAGATCGGTGGAGACGCCGCTCGTGCGGCCAACGGCCTTCCCGCCCAGGGCCGTGCTGACCCCGTCGTGAGCACGACGCCGCCCCGGGCTGTGGGCTCGGGGCGGCGGGCGGGATCTCCGACACGCGGCAGGAAGCCGGAACGTGGTGAGCGAGGCGCGTCCGCGTCTGGACCGCGCCCGCGCCACCCACCGACTGCGCGCCCTGCTTGTACTGACGATCTCGAAGTCAACCGCTGACGCATGCGGGCCTGCGCCGTCTGAACGCCAAAAGTCACTCAGCGAAGGTGAGTGAACGAAGGTCAGCGTCCAGCATGCGGATCAACTCACCAACCCGTCCCCCGCCACTCGGCGCCGCAGGGAAGCGTTTGAGCACGTCAACGACGGTTGGCGTCGCACGATGCACCGTCTGCTCAAGGTGCCTGGCGCCAGCGCTCCGATTGTCGTCGGCGACCAGCTCAGCCGCTCTGGCCGCATAGGCGCCGGCTCCGAGAATGTGCTTGACCTGGGTGGCCTTGGCCAATGGATGCAGGTAGGCGGCGCCTGCCGCGGACATTGCTGCCCACGCTGCCTCGCGCGCAGCCGCAGTGTCCGCGCTCTTGGCCGCCTTGAGCGCCGCCGACGCCGTCTCGCGCAGAGATTTCCCTCGTTCACCGCCCCGAGCAAACTCCCACGCGGCACTGACAGCGTCTCGAGGCCGCGAGTCGCCCGGCTGGTCGGCCTCGAATATCTTGAGCACCACCTCTGCACACGTTGCGGCGAACGCGGCGACCTCACGAAGGTCTTGCTTGCTCAGAACGATCTCGCCCACTTCCCCTGTCATCGTTTCATCTTCCATGACTGCGCTGGAGGGTTGGGGCGGCTCCGGGCAGCCCATGTCGACTGGGTCCCAGGCAGACGGGGTCGTAGAAGGTCGCCCAGCCACAGCGAGCAGGAAACGGCCAGGCGACCGCTCCGTCGGACGATCTACTCGCCGGACTGCCGCCCACGACCAGCGTGAGCACTCCGAGAGCCGCTCACACCAGCCCTGTGACCTGCGAATTCAAGTTGGCGGAGGCTCATTGTCGGTGCGCGCACGGGATGCCGTACCGCTCCTGATCCGGGAGGCGCGCGAGGCGAGCCCTGGGCGGACCGGACCGAGCCACCGCCGGGGCCGTGCTTCCGAACAGGCACTTCACGTCGACACCCGCACGTTCAACACCCTGCTGCGGCACGTTCGGGCGCTGGGTGAGCGCACCGCCGCCGAGTTCGAACAGCGATGGCGCGCCCTCCGGTCCGTGACGCTCAGCCCCAGCCGGATCGGTGACATCGCCCGTGCTGTCTCGTCCTCAATGGAATCTGGAAGTGATCACCACTGAGAAAGCCTCACCCGCTACCCAGCCAAACCGAGCAACCCGCAGCTCACAGCCCCACTCTCACCCGAGATCACTCAGCCACGGCACATTGGGGGCACGGCCGCCGAGCCCGTGTGACGGCCATCGGCCGCCGCTACCGTCCCGGTGTGCTGTCGCGCACGACCGGCTCCGCAGGGAGCAGCAGCCCGCTCGCCGGGGCGGCGGCGGGGTCCTCGACGGCGGTGATCAGGCGGTCGACGAGGACGTGGGCGATGGCGGCCAGGGGCAGGCGAGCGCTGGTGAGGGCGGGCTGGAGCAGCGTGCAGAGCGGGATGTCGTTGAAACCGGTGACGGCGATGTCGTCGCCGACAGTGAGGTTTGCGGCGCGGATGGCCTGGTAGGCGGTCAGGGCGAGCCAGTCGCTCGCGCACACCAGGGCGGTCGGGCGGTCGGGGCCGGTGAGCAGGCGCTGGACGGCGTGGGACAGCGCGGCCGGGTTGTCGTCGGGGACGCCGACCTCGAAGGCGCCGTCGGGGGCGGCGGCCGCGGCCTGCAGGAAGCCGGCTCTGCGGTCGGCGAGCCAGGGCAGGGACGCGGCGGAGTTGACGTAGCAGATCCGGCGGTGGCCCTGGTCGAGCAGGAGTCCGACCAGGGCGGCGGTGGCGGCGGTGGAGTCGATGTCCACCCAGTTCTGCGGGCGGCCGGGGGCGGTGCGGCCGAAGGCGGCGAACGGGAATCCGGCCTCGGTGAGCGCGTCGACGCGGGGGTCGTCGTGGACGACGTCGGAGAGGACGAACCCGTCGACCTGGCGGGCCGCGATCAGCCCGTTGAAGGACCTGGCGACCGCTCCGGCGCCCTGCTGGGGGTCGGAGCGGAACACCAGGATGCGGTGGCCGACCGCGTCGGCGGCGGTCACCAGCGCCTGGAGGAAGCCGCCCATCAGAGGGTTGGGGTCGGCGGGGTTGTCGGCGGGGGCGGGATAGCCGATGACCTTGCGGGTGCCGGTGCGAAGGCTGCGGGCGGACTGGTCGGGCTGGTAACCGAGTTCGTCGATGGCGGCGGTGACCCGGGCGAGGGTGGTGGCGCGCAGCCGGTGAGGTGCGTTGAGGGCGTTCGAGACGGTCTGGCGGGAGACTCCGGCCGCGTGTGCGACGTCCTCGATGGTCACCTGTCGAGCGGTCATCGTTCCTCTGTGGTTGGCGGGCTGGGGGCGGCGGGTGGCTCCCCCAGCCCGCGGTTGTCAGTACTCGCGGATCAGGGTGAGCAGGCCACCGGTCGGCACGGTCACCGAGTTCACCCCGGCGACGAGGTCGAGCACGGTCTCGGACAGGATCTCACCACGGCAGTCCTGGACGCGTGCGAGGGCCTGTTCCGGTCGGGTGGCGGTCAGGAGCACCGCAGGGTCGCCGTCCGCGTTGGCGACGAGCAGGGTCTGCGGGCCGTCCGCGGCGTGCCGGTCGGGGAGGGCGACCGGCAGCGGCGCGTAGCGTGCGACCACGGTGGTGTGGTGGTTGTGAGCGCGGACCAGGGGGTAGCCGAGGTCCGGTCGCGAGGGTTCCAGGACGCCGAGTTGGAGGACGTCTGCGTACTGGCGGAAGACGCCGAGCCAGAAGCGCAGGGTGGCGAGCTGGTCGGGGCTCTGGGCGGCGAGGTCGACGGAGATCTGCGGCACCGAGAACAGGGCGTTGACGAGGTGGACGGCGATGGCCTCGGGCATCTCGGCGGCGTTCCACATGATCATGTCGGCGTGGACGGCGAGCGGGCCCGCGGTGAGCCGGCAGTCGACGGTGCGCTGGCGGTTCTCGGCGGGGCTGAGCGGGCAGTCGGTGGCGCGGATCATGGTGGCGTACGGCCACAGCCCGGGGCTGACGTACGGCTGGCGGTGCTCGACGATCACGTCCGGCCGGGTGCGGCGCAGGCGGGCGTCGAGATCGGCGAGCAGTTGGAGTACGCCCTCGTGGACGTCGGTGTGGTCTGCGCCGGCCGGGGCGGGCGGGGGGTCGGTGACGGCGAAGCGGTCGATGAAGTCGAGCTTCAGACCGTCCATGTTCCACTGCTCGACGGCGCGGGAGACCTTCTCGACCAGGTAGGCGCGGACCTCGGGGTGGCGGGGGTCGAGCACGGCCGCTTCCAGGTGGGGCTCCTCGCGCAGGATCAGGTTCTTGAAGCGGTCCCAGGCGTCGTTGTGGCGGCCGATGAACGGCAGTGCGTACCACAGGAGGTAGGCGAGGCCGAGCCGGTGGACCTCGGCGACGTGGGCCGCGAGGTCGGGGAAGGCTGCCGGGTTGGGCTCCCAGTCGCCGCAGTGGCCGTAGCCGCGGGCGCGGTCGGTGGTCTGCCAGCCGTCGTCGACGATGATGCTCTCGCAGCCGACGGTCACGGCGAGGGCGGCCTGGCGTTCGACGGCGGCGGTGTCGACGTTCTGGTGGAGGCTGTACCAGGTGGAGTAGGCGGGCATCCGGGCGGCGGGGGCGGTGCCGGGGTGGTGCAGGCCCTCGGCCCACCAGGCGGTGACGGCCTGCAGGGTGGCGGCGAAGTGGCGGCCGCTGAGGTCGATCCGCAGCCGCAGTGGCGGCCCGTCCGCAGTGAGGTCCTGTTCGACGGCGAAGGCGAACTCGCCGCTCTCCTCCACCACGCCGGCGCCGACGCGTACGGGGGCGGAGGTCTCGCCGGCGGCTGCGGTGCACAGAGCGCGGTCGTCGGCGCCGATCAGACTGGCGAGGGGGGCGCCCAGGGCGAGCGAGACGGTCCGGGGGGCGATCCAGGACGGCGGCAGCCAGCGGGAGGCATTGGTGTCCGGGGTCCAGTAGGCGGTGGCCCCGACGCAGGGGACCCTCCATTCGGCGCGGACGGTGGCCGCGGCCGACGCCGTGACCTCGATCAGGACCACGTTGTCGCCGACCGGGGTGACGGTGGTCTCCAACCGGTCGCAGCCGAGCCCGGTGAGGTGGACGGTGAGCGGGGCGTCGGTGGAGTGGAGCAGGCCGGTGGCGAGCTGCCGGTGGACGACGGTGTCGGAGGTGGCCACGGCCGGCGTGTTCGGGCGCCAGGCCGGGACGGGCTGCTGCGGGGTGGCGTCCTGCGAGGCGGTACCCGGCTCGGTGAGGGCCTGCGGGCTCTCGGTCAGCTCGTCGGCGGGGCGCGGTTCGGGGGTCACGGTGGTCACTCCTTGGTGGCCCCGGCCAGCAGGCCGGAGATGAATTGGCGTTGCAGGACGAGGAAGAGGGCCATCACGGGGATGGCGGCGATGCCTGCGGCGAGCAGGACCTGCGCATAGTTGGTGGTCGACAGCCCCTGCAGGGTGGCGATGGCCACGGGCAGTGTGTACATGTCGGGGCTGCGCAGCGCGATCAGCGGCCAGACGAACTGGTTCCAGCCGCCGAGGAAGACGAACAGCGCGAGTGCCGCGATGATCGGCCGGTTGACCGGGATGACGATCCGCCACAGCACCCGTAGTTCGCCGGCGCCGTCGACGCGGGCCGCGTCGAGGAGTTCGTCGGGCATGGAGCGCAGTGCCTGCCGCATCAGGAAGATGCCGAACGGGGTGACCAGGCCGGGCAGGATGATGGACTGGTAGGAGTCGATCAGGCCCAGTTCCATCATCATCTGGAAGATCGGGATCAGCATGACCGTGTCCGGGATGACCAGGGTGCTGAGCAGCAGAACGAAGAAGAGATTGCGCCCGCGGAACTCGAACTTGGCGAAGGCGTATCCGGCCAGCACCGAGACGGCGACCGCACCGATCGTCTGGACACCCGCCACCAGCAGGGTGTTGAGCAGGACCCGGGTGAGTCCGATGGACTCCTCCAGCCCGCGGAGGTTCTCCATGAGGTGGCCGCCGGGCAGCAGTTTCGGCGGCCAGGAGAACACGTCCTTGTCCTCCTGGGTCGCGGCCATGGCGAGCCAGTAGAACGGACCGACGCAGAGCGCGAAGGCGCCCGCGAGCAGCAGCGTGAGCAGAGGGCCGCGGGGCTTCACCGACGCTCTCCCATCAGGCGGACCTGCACGATGCCGAGCACGGACACGATCAGCGCGAGCGCGTAGGCGATGGCGGAGGCGTAGCCGAAGTCGAAGTATTTGAAGCCGTTGTTGTAGAGGTACATGGTGACCGTCAGGGTGGCGTTGTCGGGGCCGCCGCCGGTGAGGACGTACGGCTCGTCGAAGAGCTGCAGGGTGCCGATGGTGGAGAGCACCACGGTGAGGAGCAGGATCGGCCGCAGCTGGGGAAGGGTGATGGAGAAGAATCGGCGGATCGGTCCCGCGCCGTCGACCATCGCGGCCTCGTACAACTCCTTGGGAATGCCCTGCAGGCCGGCGAGGTACATCACCGCGTTGTAGCCGGTGTAGTGCCAGGTGATGACGAGGACGACGCCCACGCGGGCCCAGAAGGGGCTGCCGAGCCAGTTCACCCGGTCGACGCCGAACAGGGAGAGGACCCAGTTCAGCAGCCCGGCGTCGCGGTTCAGGATCACGGAGAACATCACGCCCGCGGCGACCAGGCCGGTCAGCGAGGGGACGAAGACGCCGAGTCGCCAGAGCGGGCGCAGCCGGACCCGGGTGGAGTTGAGGGCGAGGGCGACGAGCAGGGCCAGGCCGAGCATCAGCGGCACCTGGACGACCAGGATGAGCGCGGTGTTCTTCAGCGCGGTCCAGAACAGCGGATCTTCCAGCAGGCGCCGGTAGTTGGCGAGTCCGGCGAAGGTCCTGTCGTCGCCGCTGCCGGTGGTGAGGCTGATCCAGAGCGAGGAAGTGATGGGGTACGCCTTGAAGATCGCGAACCCCAGGACGGCGGGCATGATGAGCAGATACGGGACGGAGCCGCGGGTCAGCAGCCGGCGTCGGCGCGGGCGGGCGCGGCCGGTGCGCGCGGGGGTGCCGCGGCCGGCCGGGGTGACGGTGGCGGGAGCACGTTCGGACGGGGCGAGGGACATGGTGGTCAGGCCGCCTGCTGCCGGCCGGTCTGCTGGGCGAGCCGTTCGGCGGCGTCCTTGAGGGCGTCGGCCGGGTCGGCACCCTTGAGCAGCACCTGGCTCTGGGCGTCGCTGGCGAGTTTGAGAGCACGGGTGTAGTCGCCGGTGAAGTTGGTGGCTTCGGAGCCGGAGGAGAGCGTGTCGACGAAGGTCTTCAGCACCTTCTGGCCGCCGTAGAACGGGTGGGGCGCGCTGAACCTCGGGTCGGTGTACGCCGCGCCGAGAGCGGGGAAGACGCCGCCGGAGGTGAACATCCGGTTGATCTCGGCGGGCTTGGTGAGCGCGTACTCGATGAATCGCCAGGCGGCCCGGCGGCGCTTGCTGGAGGCGGCGACGGCCAGGTAGGTGGAGTTGACGATGGCGCTGCGCCCGCCCCCGGGAACGGCGGCAGGAGGCTGCATGACGCGCCATTTCCCCTTCTGGTCGGGGAACTTGGTGGCCAGGTACTCGACGGCCCAGGCGGGGTCCGGGGAGGTGGCGAGCTTCCCCTGGCCGAGCAGGCGTTTCCTGGTGCCCTGGCCCGCGGTGTCGGCGAGCAGGCCGCCGTCGTTGAGCCGCTTGATGATGGTGAGGGCCTGGACGGCTTCCTGGGAGGCGAGCGTGATCCGGCCTGCCCGGTCGAAGTAGAAGGCGCCCTGGAGCTGCATCAGGTTCTGGAAGAAGTCCATGTCCGGGGTGGTGCCGGGCTTGTCGAGCCCGAGCAGTCGGGCGCCGGTGGCGGCGAGGATCTTCGGTCCGGTGGCGATCAGGTCGTCCCAGCTGCTGATGGCGGCGGGGTCGACACCGGCCTTCTCGAAGTAGTCCTGCCGGTAGAACAGCCCGAGCGGGTTGACCTCCCACGGGAGGGCGTGGGCGGCCTTGTCCTTGCCTATGACGGTCGGCCACAGGCCCTTGGCGAAGGCGTCCTTGTGCTGGTCGGCGCCGAGCTCGGACAGGTCGGCGAGGCCGTCGGGGAACTTCTCCAGGTAGCCGGGCAGGTAGTCGACACCGATGTGCAGGACGTCGGCGAGTCCCTTGCCGCTGGAGGCGAGGCCGACGGTGATCTTGTCCCAGATGGCGGGGTTGCCGACGTCCTGGATTTCGACCTTGATGCCGGGGTTGTCCCGCTCGAAGGAGGGGACGATGCCGCGCAGGGCTTCGGCCGCGGTGGTCCAGCTCCAGACGGTGATCCGGCCGCTGTCGCCGTCGGCGCCGACGTTGCCGCCCGATCCGCTGCCGCCGCAGGCGGACAGGCCGAGCCCGGCGGCGGAGGCGGTGGCGAGCTGGAGCAGTCGGCGGCGGCTCAGTTGATGGGACATGTCGGCTCCTGGGGATAGTGGGTTGTGCGGTGAGTGAGGGTGTGCAGCGCCTCGGCAAGCAGGTCCGCGGCGGCGCCCGGGGTGGAGGCGTGGGGAGACAGCCGGATCCACTCGTCGCGGCGGGTGGTGATCAGGCCGGCCGTTTCGAGGGTGTGATGGACGGTGGCGGGGTCGTGGCCGGGCAGGCGGAAGGTGCCAATGCCGGCGCGCTCGTGGGGGCCGAGTCCGTCCAGCAGGATGTCGGCGCCGGCCCGCCGTGCGCGGTCGAGCAGGTCGGCAAGGGTGGCGCGGATACGGGCGCCGACGGCGGCCGGGCCGCCCTGGTCGAACAGGTCGTCGATGGCTGCGCCGATGGCCGCGGTGGCCGGGAAGTCCGGGTTGGTGGCGAGGTGGGCGGCGGCCCCGGGCAGTGGCGGCGCCGGGTGCCGAGACGCGAAGGGCTCCGCGACGCCGGCCCATCCGCCGAGCCCGGGAGCCAGGCGGTCGGCGCACCGGTCGCGGATCAGCAGCAGTGCGGCTCCCCAGCCGGCACGTAGCCACTTCTGGCCGCCGCTGACGAGGATGTCGGCGGCGTCCGCTTCGAGTGCGACGGCGCCCAGGCCCTGGATGGCATCGACGATCAGCAGCCGATCGGGGCCGAGGATTTCCTTGAGGGCGGCGAGCGGCGCCAGGTGGCCGGTGAGCGAGTCGACGGCGCTGACGGTGAGGGCGGTGACGTCGGGGGTGAGGTGGCGGCGCAGGAGGTCGGGGGTGATGTGCCGCTGCCCGGCCGGGTCGACAAGGCGGACCGCGGGGCCGCCGCGGTCGGCGAAGCGGAGCCAGGGGTAGAGGTTGGCGGGGAACTCGCCGCGGGGCACCAGGATGGTGCCGGGGCCGTGGAGTGCGGCGGCCACGGTGAACAGGCCGTTGCTGGTGGACGGAGCGAGGGCGATTTCGTGCGGGCGGGCGTCCAGCAGCCGGGCCGCCGCGGTCCGGGAGGCGTCGCTGAGGGCGAACAGCCGGTCGAGGTCGGCGGGGTCGAGGCGGGCGGCGAGCGCGGTCGTGGCGGCGAGCGCGGCGGCGGCCGGGCGGGAGAGCGGGCCGACCCTGGCGTGGTCGAGGTAGCCCGCCCTCGGACCGCGGGCGGGATCCGGACCGGAGGCCGCGGGGGTGGCGGCTTCGGACACCCGATGAATTTGATCGTTCAAAAATCTGCCCTAACAGAGCCTGATGCGTACACTTCCAGGAATTTGAAGGTTCACATTAGGGAGATCGGGCCGACCCGGCAAGAGGTTCGGCGCAACTGCTTTCCGGCGCGGCGGCCGGCTTCGCGCGGGCGGGCGGCATGCGCAAGCCCGTCCCGCCCGTGGATCTCTCCCCCACAGCGCCGGAGGGCCTCTGAAGCAGGGCAAGGAGTTCCGCTTCGCCCGGCCGGAGGTCTGGGGCGACCCGGACACGGCCACCGCGCAGGTCACCAACCGGTACGGCGCCGCCCGCGTGATGGCAGGGACACCCGCGACCTGCCCCGGCCGACCCACCACAACAGCCTGGGCCCCAGGCCGGCCGCGTACTGGAAGCCGCGCGACACCCTGCACCGGCCCGTGGCCGCCCGCACCCTGTGCACACGACGCCACAGCCGAGGTGCGAGCAGCACCGCGTGGGTGCACCGGCCCCGGCATCAGTTGGCCTGTCCCCGGCACCACCAGGCCGCCCCCGGTCCCAGCCTCGCCGGGCCAGCTGAAGCGGTCGCTGACCTGGGACCAGGGCAGCGAGATGGCACGGCACGGCGAGTCACCGCCGTCCACGCAAAACGCTCGGCTGGGAAACCCCGGCCGAGCGCCTGCATGAACCGCTCACGGCCCGATCAGTACGACCACGTGTCGCGACGGCCCCTGGACACCGCCACACGCGTGGTCCCGGAGCCCTTCCCGGTGTGCGGTCGGCGCGGTCACTCGGCCTTGATGGCCGCCAGCATGTTCAGCTTCGCCGCACGGCGGGCCGGCCAGACCGCGGCCAGCATGCCGACCACGGCGGCCAGGGCGAAGAAGACACCCACCGGGCCCCACGGCACCACCAGCTCGTACGTTGCGAGCGAGGCGCTGATCAACTCACCGGCGGCCCAGCCGAAGAACACGCCGAGCCCGATGCCGAGCACCCCGCCGAACAGGGAGATCACCAGCGACTCCAGGCGCACCATGCGCTTGACGCCGGAGCGGTCCAGGCCGATGGCGCGCAGCATGCCAATCTCCTGGGAGCGCTCGAAGACCGACATCGCCAGCGTGTTGACGACACCGAGGACGGCGACGATCACGGCCATGGCCAGCAACGCGTACAGCATGTTCAGGAGCAGGTTGACCGACTGGGAGATGCCCTCGGAGACGTCGTCCTGGTCCTGGACGGAGATCGCGGGGTTCTTGCCCAGCGCGTCGATCAGCTTGTCCTTGGTGGCCTCGGTGACGCCGCCCTTCGTCTTGACCATCACCTGAAGGTCGCTGACGTGCTTCTGGTGAGTGCCGAGGACGCTGTTGTCGACGAGGACCTGCCGGATCATCTCGTTGCCCTCGTAGACACCCGAGACGGTCAGGGTCTCCTTCTTGCCGTCCTCGAACATCACGGGGAGACGGGAGCCGACCTTCCAGCCCTTCTCCTTGGCCGTGCCGCTGTCGACGATTGCCTTGCCGCCGGCCAGGCCGTCCAGGGAGCCGGAGGAGAAGTCGAGACGGGTCAGCTCACCGAAGGCCGCGCCGTTGACGCCGGTCAGGTACGTGGTCTTGCCGCCGATGCGGGCGGCGGAGCTGCGCAGCGCGCTGGAGGCGGTGACCTCGTCGAGGGAGGAGAGCTTCTTCTCCACCTCGGGGGAGAGCGGCGTCATGCCGACCATGGACACCACGTAGTCGGCCTTGAGGGAATCCCTCGCCATCTTGTCGACGCCCTTCTGGACGCTGTTCCCGATCACCGTCAGACCGGTGATGAGGGTCAGACCGACCATCAGGGCGGAGGCGGTGGCCGCCGTACGGCGGGGGTTGCGTACCGCGTTCTGCCGGGCGATGGTGCCCGCGATGCCGAACGCGCGGAGCGCGGGCCCGGCGAGGACGATCAGCGGACGGGACAGCAGCGGCGTCAGGACGAACACGCCGATCAGCAGCAGCATCGCACCCAGGCCCATCACGGCCTTGCCGTCCTCCATGCCGGTGGCGACCAGCACGGCGGCGACACCGACGCCCGCGAAGAGCGCGCCGACGGTGTTGCGGACGACCAGCGACTTGGTGGTGGCGGTGGCGTGCACGCTGTTCATCGCGGCGACCGGCGGGACCTTCGCGGCGCGGCGGCCGGGCAGCCAGGCGGCGAGGACGGTCACGCCGACGCCGACCAGCAGCGCGGTGAGGACGGTGGAGACGGAGACGACCAGCGGGCCGTCGGGAACGATCGCGCCGGTGCCGCTCATCAGGGCGCGCATCCCGGCGCCGATGCCAACGCCGATGGCCAGACCCGTGACAGAGGCGACCGCGCCGACGACCACGGCCTCGATGAGCACGGAGCGGGTGACCTGGCGGCGGCTCGCGCCGACGGCGCGCATCAGCGCCAGCTCCTTGGTGCGCTGGGCGACCAGCATGGTGAAGGTGTTGGCGATGAGGAAGACTCCGACGAACAGCGCGGTGCCGGCGAAGCCCAGGAGGCCCGTCTTCACACTGTCCATGCTCTTCTCGGTCTGCTCGGCGTCGTCCTCGGCGAGCTTCTTGCCGGTGGCGGCGTCGGCACCCTTGGCGGGCAGGACCTTCTCGATCTCCGAGAGCAGCGCGGCCTGCGAGGTGCCCGGAGCGGCCCTGACATGGATCTCGCTGTAGCGGCCGGGGCCGGTGAACAGCTTCTGAGCGGTGGCGTTGTCGAACAGCGCGAGGCTGCCGCCGGCCGTGACCGCGCCGTCGTCGGTGGTGAAGATGCCGGTCAGCGTGGTCTTGCGGACCGGTCCGTCGACGGAGATGCGGACGGTGTCGCCGACCTCGTAGCCGGCCTCGTCGGCTGTCCGGGAGTCCAGGGCGATCTGGCCGGCGCCGTGCGGGGCGCTGCCGTCGCGCATCGGGTAGCGGGGGTCCTTGCCGTCGGCGCCGGGGTAGTAGTTGCCGCCGCGGGTGGAGAACCCGTGGCCGATCAGCTTGCCGTTCTTGTCGGCGATGGCGGTGAACCCGGTGACCGTGCCGGAGGCCGATTCGGCGCCGGGCACCTCGGCGGCCTTGTCGAGCAGCTTCCGGTCGAGGGAGGGCCGGGCGCCGGGGCCGGTCTGGGAGCTGTCCGGCTGAATGGCGACGTCGACGCCGGCGTAGCCCTTGAGGGCGCTGTCGCGGAGGGCTTCGGAGATGGTCGAGGTGAAGACCAGGGTGCCGGAGACGAAGGCCACGCCGAGCATCACGGCGAGGACGGTCATCAGCAGCCTGGCCTTGTGCGCGAGCACATTGCGCAGGGCGGTACGGAACATGGGTGAGTCGGTCCTGGAGAAGAGGGGGAAGTGCGGTCGGCTGCAGGGGGTCAGCTGGTGCGTCCGTTGGCGTCGAAGCCCTTCATCCGTTCCAGCACCTTGCCGGCGGTTGGGTCGGGCATGTCGTCGACGATCCGGCCGACCGCGAGGAGGACGGCACGGTCCAGCCGGGCGCGGTCCGGCTTACGGCCCGCGATGTCCATGGGCAGGGTGATGTTCTCTTCTCCAGAGCGGACAGCGTCGGCAGCGGGTTGAACGCCTGGAAGATGAAGCCGATCTGGTCGCGGCGCAGCTCGGTGAGCTTCTTGTCCTTCAGACGTGTCCGGCCCGGCCATGCAGTGCATCAGCGTCGACTTGCCGGACCCGGAGGGGCTCGTGATCGCGGTGAACCGGGCCTGGTGGAACTCGACGGACACGGCGTCGAGCGCGACGACCTGAGTGCCTCCCTCCCCGTAGACCTTGGTGAGTTCCGTGGCGCGGGCGGCCACCGCCATAGCACAGCTGGCAGAGGGGACGCCGAAGTGGATGGTGGTCACGGGGAGGGGCTCCTGTCGGGACGTGCAGGCTGCCGGAGGGGCACGAGGCCGGAGGGGTACGAGGTGGCTCGATGGGCCGTGTCATGACGACCCTTCCATCGTCACCACGGAAACCGGCGCGGACGTCAACCCGTGTGACCGTCCTGGGGACAGCCCTGGGGCGTAGCCGTCACCTGCGCGGTCCGCCCTGGGGATGACGAGGCGCCCTGACGAAAGTCGCCTGCGGATACGGTGCGGACGGGAGCGCGCGGGGCATCGAACAGAGGTCGACTTTTCCAGCTCAGCAGAGAACGCGACGCCGGCGTCGACCTCGTCCCGTGTCCAGCGTGATGTCGAGCAGCAGGTCGTCCAACGGGCCGCCGACCAGTTCGGCGTAGCGCCGATTGGGCCGCGGGCCCGGGCGGTCGCGGTCGGCGCCGTAGACCCGGCGGCGCAGCAGCTGCTCGTCGTCACGGTCCATTCATTCAGCCTTGCAGCCGCCACCGACATTGGTAGTGGTACGCAGGTTCCAGTGGTCCTGACTCTTCCACCGACTGACAGCCGGGCCCGGTCGTCTCAGCCGCGGAAGCGCGAGATCCAGGTGCCGCCGGCCTTCTGCTCGGGCACGGCCTGGTCCTGCTCCCGGTGCCCGTGCTGGGTGTGCTCGGCCTGGTATTCGAGGGTGGCAGCGCGCTGCTTGCAGTCGTCGCACAGGTGCGGACATGTCTCCCGTGGGGCGTCCCACCCGGCGGGCTCGATGGCCTCCACCGCGCGTCGGCGAACCGGATGCCGCAGTCGGCGCACACGGGTCGGCGGGCCTCCCGCTCGGCCTTCTGCTGCTCGGCCGCGCGGCGCAACTGCTCCTTCTACTGGCGCTCGCGTGCTTCGTACTCGGCCCGTCGACATCGCGTCGAACCGGTCCCCGTCGGCGCGGGCCTTGGCGTACAGGGCGGGCCAGTCGTCTGCTCCGGGCGCGCACGCGGTCACCAGCGCCTCGCCTGTGCCGGCGATGACCGTAAAGCCTGCTCGCCCCACACCCGCCCGGAGCGGTGCACGTCGCACCGTACGACCGTCTCCCCCGCCTCGAAGTACTCCATCAGGTCCTCCTCCGCGACGGCCCGGCCGGGCTGGGCAAGCGCCGGTGGCGTTCCATAAAGACGGTCGCCGTCCGGATGCCCGCCGCGACGAGTGGGTGACCGCCGCCTCTCCGATCGTGGTCCCGCGAGGTCCGAGACGTCCGCGGCCCAGGATGGCTCGATTCGAACCTTGCCGGTCCAAGGCAAGGCGCCCCAGATTGGGCACAGTTCACGCACATCTTGCGCACAATTGACGGTGACGGGGGAGTCGACAGCGGTGACGTTCCAGCGCGCGAGAACCACGGGGGCGGGCGGTTCGGGGCGGCACCCCGGCACGCCCCCGGAATCCTGGGGGCCGACGGGCGCCGGGGCAGCGCGGCGCGGGCCGCGCTATCTGGTCCTGGGGCCGCTGGAGCTGCGGCTCGAGGGTCGGCCATGTACGCCCACGGCGCTCAAGTCCCGTGCGTTGCTGGCCCTGTTATTACTGCGCGCCAACCAGCAGTCCTCCGCGGACGCCCTGATCGAGGACCTGTGGAACGGCCGGCCGCCCCGCTCGGCGCTGGCGGCGCTCCAGATGTACGTGTCGGGCCTGCGTCGGGTCCTGGACCCCGGCCACAGCCGCGATGGCCGTGACGCCCGCCGCCACCCGCTGCTGCCGACGGTGGGGTCCGGCTATCTGCTGCGCGTGGGGCCCGGGGAACTCGATCTGGACGAGTTCCGCGAGCAGGCGGCCCTGGGCCGCAGTCGGCTCGCCGCCGGCGACTGCCTGGCCGCCGACCACGCCTTCCGGCGCGCTCTGACGCTCTCGCGCGGTACGCCCCTGGGCGATCTGACGCAGGCGGACCTGCCCGGCTTCTACGGCGACCGACTCGCCGAGGAGCAGCTGGCGGTGGTGCAGGACCGGATCGGCGCGGACATCTGTCAGGGCCGCGCCCGGGAGGTCACCGGCGAACTCCGGGAGCTGTGCGCCCGCTATCCCCTGCGGGAGGCCTTCCACGAGCAGCTGATGCTGGCGCTGGCCGCCACCGGTCGGCAGACCGAGGCCCTGGAGGTGTACGCCGAGGCCCGACGGACGGTGGTGGCAGCCGGTGGCATCGAACCGGGATCCGCCCTCCAGGCGGCGCAGCAGGCGGTGTTACGGGTACGGCCCCCGCTCAACGCCGGGCACGAGCACTGCCGGTCGGCGTCGAACGACACGCAGGAACGTTTCCTTCCTCGCTGACGCAGGCCTCCCCGGTGCTCAGCGCAGTCGCCAGTCCAGACGGCGCCGGTAGTGGACCAGGGGCTGGCCCTCGCCCGGCACGCAGGAGGACACCTCGCCCACCAGCGCCGTGTGGTCGCCGTGCGGGAAGGCCGCGGCGACCCGGCAGCGCAGGTAGCCGGGCACGCCGAGCAGCCGCGGCACCTCGCCGTCCCACTCCCACAGGGCGTCCGCGAACTTGTCGTCCGTGCCTCCCGCGAACACCCGGGCCAACGCCTCGTCGTCCGCACCCAGCAGGTGTACCCCGAAGTCCATGCCCGGCCCGGCGCTCAGCTCCCGGCCGGTCCGGGAGCCGTCGGCGACGGCCATCAGGACGGACGGCGGCCGCACACTGTAGGAACACAGCGAGGACACCAGCATGCCGGTGGGGCGGCCGTCCGCCCGTCGCGCCGTCGCCACCGCCACGCCGGACACCAGCCGGGACATGGCCTCGGTGAACCGCTCGGTGAGCACGCCCGGTTCGGTGTCCGCCCCGGACGGGCGCCCTCCGCCCGAGGCAGGCTGTCCGCCCGTGGCGGGCTCTTTGGCCGGCGGCCGCCCGCCGGCCGGAGCGGCGCCCTCCGCCACCCTACGCACGGGCCTGCCCGGCGGCGCGCAGGCAGCTCTCCAGGCGGCTGCGGGCATCGGCGTCACCGGTGGCGGCCAGGGCCGCCTCGAAGTCCGTCGCGGCCTCGCTGTAGCGGCCGGCCGCCTCGTGGACCACACCGCGGTTGAACCGGAAGTCCGCACGGTCCGCGAGACCCACGGCCCGGTCGAAGTCGGCCACGGACATGTCCAGGTCGCCGTCCAGGTACGACAGTTCGGCGCGCACCGCCCATGCCTCGGCGAGATCGGGATCGTTGCGCAGCGCAGCCTCCAGTGCCTCCCGGGCCGCGGTGACGTCTCCCTCCTCCGCCAGCAGACGCCCGCGCAGCGACAGCAGATGCGGGTGCTCCGGGTGCTGCGCGAGGCCGCCGGTGACGCACTCCAGCGCCGCCGCGGTGTCGCCGAGGTCGGCCAGGAGACCGGCCCGGCCGAGCGAGGCCTCCGGATGGCCGGGTTCGAGTACCAGCGCGCGGTCGAAGTCCGCCAGGGCACCCTCGGTGTCCCCCAGCTCCAGCCGGGCGTCGCCCCGGTTGTAGTACGCCTCGGGGAACGGCGGCTCCAGACGCAGCGCCCTGGTGTACTCGGCGATCGCCTCCTCGGCGCGGCCCAGCCTGCGCAGAAGGGTGCCCCGGTTGAAGTGGTGGTCGGAGAAGCCGGCGTCCGCCTCCAGGATCTCGGCATAGTCCTCGAGGGCCTCCGTCAACCGCCCGCTCATCGTGTTCACCTGGGCCCGGTTGTAGCGCAGGCCGGTCCGGTGCCAGCTGCGCTTCCCGAGGCTCAGTTCCCGGTCCAGCCGCTCGATCCCCTCGTCCAGCAGCCGCAGCGCCTCGTCCGGCCGCCCCGCCCGGACCTCGACCAGCGCCAGGCCGTTGCGGTTGAACACCGAGAAGAAGGCCCGCTCGTCGGGGTCCGGCAGCAGGTCGGCGATGCCGATGGCCTGGTTGACCCAGGCGCGCGCCAGGCTCTCGTCACGCCGCTCCGGCGGGTAGTGGCGGGCGTAGAGCATCCCGGTCTCGTAGGCGAGCTTCATGTGGTGGGTCGCGCTCTGGGTGCGGGTACGGGCCTCGTGCTGGAGGGCCGCCGACTCGTCCGGCCGACCGCCCGCCGCCAGACAGGCGCTGGCCTCGCGGATGAAGTACCACCAGGTGTCGGGGTGTTCCTCGACGGTCAGGAAGGCCCTCGCGGCCTCACTGAGCTCGGCCGAGATGTGGTAGAAGCCCAGGTACTTGCAGTGGTCGAGGGCCCAGCGCGCCGCCGCCACCCCGGCACCGTGGGGATCCGTGCCCCGCAGCAGGTGGTACGGCAGTGCCCCCAGGCGCAATGAGGTCTCGCCGGCCTCGGCCCGCTCGGCCAGCTCCCCGGCCCTCCGTTCGTGCAGGGCGGCCCGTTCGGAGGGCGTGAGCGCCGCGTAGGCGGCGGCCGGGCCCGGATCGTCGTCCACGCAGTCGCCGTCCACAAAGCCGCGGGCCGCGAGCCGTACCGCCGCCGGGTCCCCGGCCACGGCCGACGGCGCGGCGTCCTGCTCCTGCTCCGGCTCCGGCGGTCCGGTGACGGGGGTCGCGTACGCCGTCAGCGCGTCCGGCAACGAGATCGAGACCTCGCCCGGCGGCTCCCGCAGCGGTTCCCGGCCCGAACAGGCCACGATCGTCAGCAGCTCCGGCGGTATCCGGCGCAGCGCCACCGCCAGGAACTCCTGGTCGGTGACGTCGGCGTGCTCGACGTTCGTCACGATCAGGGTGCGGGGCGCGCCCGCCGAACCGGGCAGCGCCGCGAGGAGGAACTCCACGAGCCCGTGCGCCACCCGCAGCGAGTGCAGCCGCGCCGGGTACCGGCTGATCTCGCCGGCCGAGGACTGTTCCTCCAGCCCCCGGACCAGCGGTGGCACCAGGGGCGTCAGCTCCTGGGTGCTCTGCTGGAGTTCGATGTAGTGCCGGTCCGCGAGCTCGGGCCTGGCCCGCAGGACCTCCGGCGCGATCTCGCGCAGCAGCGTCCCGGCGGCGGTGTACGGACCGCGCAGCCGGCGGTGCGCGTCCACGGTGAGCGACGGACCGGGCAGACCGAGGGCGTCCCGCAGCTGCTCGCGTCGGCGGGAGCGCGGGGCGGAGATCCAGTAGTGACCGCTCACGTTTCTTCTGCCTTTCACTGAGGGCCTTCGGAGGTGGAGGCGGCTGCGGGGTCCCGCCGGCGGTGGGCGAGGGAGTGCGTGGTGGGCACCGGCGTCAGGTGATGACGTGCCGGGTCCGCTCGCGGCGCCTGCGGAGCCGGTCGCGGGCGGCGAGCCAGAGGGCGATGCCGATCTGGAGGAAGGTCAGCAGCAGGAAGACTGTGCCGTCCACGAGCATGACCCAGTCCGTCCGGTCCGCCGTGAAGCGGCCGAGGGCGGCGCCGATCATGTCGTAGAAGACCGGACCCAGGCCGAGCAGGAAGGTGCTCAGGCTGAGCGTGTAGCCGACCGGGATGAGCCAGGAGTACCAGCGCGCCGCCCGCCGGTCCGCCGGATGCCACGCGGACTCGTCCAGCAGCCGGTCCGGGCGCCGCAGCAGCCGGTTGTACCGGTTGCGGAGCATCCGGGTGGCCGTGGTGTGCAGATCCACGCAGCCGAGGGCCGTACTGATCAGCACATAGATGTCGGTGCGCAGGTAGAAGAAGAACTGCCACAGCACCCGGATCACCGCGGCGAAGGCCACCGCCAGGCAGACCCGGGCGGCCAGGCCGTCGCCGCCGGGCCCGCGGGTGAGGTCCGCCACGATGATCAGCACACCGATCAGGACCACGTCGACGAGCATCCCCGCCAGGATCGGTAGATAGCGTCTGCGGCGCTCCACCACGACCAGGCCGTCCAGCGAGGTCTCGACCACCAGGAAGTAGAAGCGGTACGACATCCGGGTGCGCGACCCGACGCCGAGGCGGCGGCCGGCCAGCGCGTGGTAGATCTCGTGGATCGCGATGAGCGGTGCGGCGGCGACCGTCATCACCACCATGATCAGGGAGTAGTACTCGCTGAACACCATGTCTCTGGGGGTGGGCAGCAGCTCGGGGCTGCGCACCACCAGCACCGTCGCCCAGGCCACCACCGCGCCGTAGCAGAGCCACGCCACCGGCGAGAACAGCGCCCGCCCCAGTCGCTGCCAGCGCACCGGTGGGGCGGCCTCCGGAACGGGGCCGGGCTCGGGCATCACGAAATCCAGCTCGTGCAGCACCTCGACGACATCGGCGACGTCGATGGGTTCGCCGTACTCGACCGCGTACCAGTCGGCGGCCTGCCGCGGAGTCGCGCCCTCCTGGAGACGGCGCACCAGCGCGGCGCCGTCCGGCGGGAAGATGGCGAAGGACTCGGTGTCCGGGCGGCCGATCGTGACCTCGCCGTTCTCCTCCAGATGCACGAGGCGGTGGAGCACCAGCGGGCTGTCGAGGTCGCGCACCGCGGCGGCGTATGCGGCGACGTCCGAGGCGTCCGGCAGCGCAGTGCCGTCACGAAGTTCCTGATCCGCCATCGCGGCTCCTTCATCTGCATGGTCCGGCACCGCGCACGCGCGGCGCCCGTCCACCGCCCGGGTTCCGGCGGCAGGCCGCGGCCTGCCGCCGGAACCCGGAACGGCACTTCACGTGCGCTGGACTCAGTTGGCGACCGGGTACGTCGAGCAGGCCGAGGAGGTCAGACGAACCGGACCGGCCTTACGGATCTGGATCTTCTTCATCTTGTTCTTCTGCATCGCAGAGCCTCTCCCTGGTGACGGTTGGTGACACATGGCCCGTTGGCCATCGGTGATTCTTCTGAGCCGGGCCAAAGTCGCCCCAGATCCCCGCCAAAGCCCCGCAGGCCGCATGGGTCCTTCGCGGCCGTGCCGTCCGGGGGCAGGCCGCCGCTGGGCTTCACCGAACGGACGAGCTGGTCGACGCCGACCTCAAGCGCAGCCTGCCCCCTCCCCCACCGGGCCAGGACCAGACCGAACTCGCCGCCGAGACACGCCGGTTCTTCCACGAGGGTGTCCCACGGAATGGTGCAAGGGGTCTCGGCCGGGAAGTGCGCCGCTCGTGTGCCCTCGCGTGCGTCGACTGCTGGTGAATGCTCCCTATAACGGAGCCCGCCACCGCACAACTGCCCTTGGTGAAACGCCAGTTCGTTCCAAAGGGGGTGTCGGGTGGCCTTGTCCGGCACGAACCTACTTCGCCTGCTTGAGTCACTACGTTCATGGGGCCCGGGGCGGGAAGACGCCCCGGACGCTTCGTGCTCGAACTACTCCATGCCTGCGTGGGCGGCGGATCGGAGCGCCCTCCGGCGCCGGCTGCCGTCCGCTCGAGACCCGAGCCAAGGACTGCGTGCCGCGGGCGGGTCGGCACACGTTCCAAGAAAGCTGGGCGGAATACCCCCCTGGGGTATACGGTTGGGGTGATTGCGAGAGCGGGAATCCCCCGAAAGCGCAGCACGCACCCCAGGGAGACGTCATGAACAACAACGCCCACCACGGCCACGGCGGCGCCCGGGCCGGGGGTCTGTCGGTGTCCGAGAGCGGGTACACCCTCGAGCTCGACGCGACGATCCTCGGCGCCGGTCGGCGGACGATCACCTTCCGCGTGACCGGCCCCGACGGGCAGCCCGTGACCGAGTTCGTGCCCGAGCACGACAAGGAGCTGCACTTCATCGCCGTACGGCGGGACACCTCCGGGTTCCAGCACGTCCACCCGGTGCGGGACGAGAAGGGCGTCTGGACCACCGAGCTGACCCTGACACCGGGCGACTGGAGGTTCTTCACCGACATCCACCCGGCCGCCCACACCGGAACCCTGACGCTGGGCGCCGACGTCGCGGTCGCCGGCGCCTACGACCCGCGCCCGCTCCCGGAGGCCACCCGCACGTCCCGGATCGGCACATACGCGGTCACGCTCGACGGCGAACTCCGGGCCGGCGAGGCGAGCGATCTGACCCTCGCCGTCAGCCGCGACGGCCGGCCCGTCACGGACCTTGAGCCCTACCTGGCGGCCTATGGACACCTCGTGGCCCTGCGCGTCGGCGACCTGGGCTACCTCCACGTCCACCCGGAGGGCGCCCCCGGTGACGGCACCACCGCGGCCGGCCCCGAGATCTCCTTCATGGCCGTCGCGCCCTCGGCCGGCACGTACCGCCTGTACCTGGACTTCCAGCACGAGGGCACCGTGCGGACCGCCGAGTTCACGGTGCACGCGAGCCCAGCAGCGACCCCGGCTTCGGGCACGACTGAACACAGCAGCCATCACGGCCACCACTCCCACCACTGACGGCGCGAGCGCGCACACCCCCGCCCCTCCGAAGGAAGGAGCAGAAGCAATGCCCCGCCTCACCACCCTCACGCCCGACACGGCGGTCGGCGCCTCGCGCGACCTCCTCGCCGACCTGGTCTCCCGTCATGGCCGGATCGGCGACATGGTCTCCACGATGGCCCACTCACCGGCCGTCCTGGGCGGATACCTCCAGCTCAGCCGGGCCATGGGCCGCGCCAAACTCGACCGCCGGATCAGCGAACGGATCTCGATCGCCGTACAGGTGCAGCAGGGCTGCGGGCTCTGCCTCGACGCCCACGTCAGCGCCGCCCGCGCGCTCGGAGTGGACGAGGAGGAGATCGAGCGAGCCCGTACGGGAACCTCGGCCGATCCCGCGATCGCGGCGATCACCACCCTCGCCCTCCAGATCTACCGCGAACCGACGTCGATCACCGACGAACAGGTCACCGCGCTGCGCGCGCACGGCTACAGCGACCGCGCGATCGCCGATGTCGTCGGCGTCGTCGCACTGAACGTCCTCACCGGCGCCTTCAACCTCCTCGCCGGTCTCACACCGGGGAGTGACGCCGGTGCGTAGCGAGGACACCCCTGCCTGCACTCGCGGGGCACGGCCGCCACCCCGGGGCCGCGCCCCGCCGCATGGACACGGAAGGAACCTGTCATGCGACTGTTCGCCATCCGCGACTACCGCCATCTGTTCGGCGCCCAGGTCATCGCACTCTTCGGAACCGGGCTGACCACGGTGGCCCTCGGCCTTCTCGCCTACGACCTCGCGGGCCCCCGCGCCGGGACGGTCCTCGGTACCGCGCTGACCATCAAAATGGTCATGTACGTGGTCATCGCCCCGGTGGCCGCCGCGTACATCGACCGGCTCCCCAGAAGAGCTGTCCTGGTCGTCCTCGACGCAATCCGCGGCGCGGTCGTCCTCGCGCTGCCGTTGGCCGGCGAGGTCTGGCACGTCTATGTCCTGATCGGGCTGCTCCAGGCCGGCTCCGCGGCGTTCACCCCGACGTTCCAGGCGGTCATCCCCGACATCGTCACCGACGAGTCCGCCTACACGCGGGCGCTGTCCGCCTCCCAGGTCGCCTCCACCATGGAGAGCTTGCTCAGCCCCGTCCTGGCGGCCGTCGCCCTCACCTTCATGAGCTTCGATCGGCTGTTCCTGGGCACGTCCGCCGGGTTCCTCGTCTCCGCCTTCCTCGTCCTGTCGACCCGCATCCCCGACGCTCGCCCGAGCACCCACACGAAGGCATGGGACAAGGCGGCGGCAGGCATCAGGACCTTCTTCACCACACCGCGGCTGCGCGGCATCATGGCGCTGAACCTCACGGTGGCGGCCGCAGGCTCGATCGTCGTCGTCAACACCGTCAACTACGTCCGCGACGAGCTCGGCGGCACCCAGTCCGACGTCGCCTGGATGCTCGCCGCCTCCGGCACCGGAACGCTCCTGGCCGCTCTTGGCCTGCCCCGCGTACTGGACCGGATCGCCGCCCGCACCGTGATGACGACCGGCTCCGGAGTCCTGGTCGCGGGCACGATCGCCGCGGTCGTGCTCATCGCGGCCGGCCTCACCTCGTGGATCGGTACGGCGCTCATCTGGACCGTGATCGGCATCGGCATGGCGCTGATCATCACGCCGACCGGCAAGGTCCTGCGCGCCTCCGCAGGGCACAGCGCCATCCCCGAGGTGTTCGCCGCCCAGTTCTCCCTGTCGCACCTGGCCTGGCTGATCACCTATCCGGTAGCCGGCTTGATCGGCACGAACGCCGGCTTCACCGCCGCCTGGACCATCCTCGCGGCCCTTGCCGCGGCAGGAGCGACGGCCTCCCTCCTCCTGTGGCCGCGCCACGACGGGCCAGAATCCGCCAGGACGCCTGCGGAAATCACTCAGCACACCTTGAGTGGTGATCCAGCCACCCTGGTCAGGGCTGCGTGAAGCGCCACGTCCCACGCGCTGATCGTCAGGCGGCGTTCCTTCCACGACGGCTGACCAAACACCGGAGGGGGACGTCTCCGTGCCCTTTCAGAGCTGGATGGACTTCGTCTCGAGGAATTCCGCGAGGCCGTGTCTGCCCATCTCCCGGCCGATGCCGGACTGCTTGTAGCCACCGAACGGAGCGAGCGGGTTGAAGGCGCCGCCGTTGACGTCGATCTGCCCGGTACGGACCTGCCGCGCGAAGGCGAGCGCGCGATCCTGGTCGGCCGACCAGACCGCGCCGTGCAGGCCGAAGGCGGAGTTGTTCGCGATAGCCAGGGCTTCGTCGTCACCCTGGAACGGGATGATCGAGAGAACGGGGCCGAAGATCTCCTCCTGGGCGATCACCGAGTCCGGGTCGACTCCGCCGAACACGGTCGGCCGTACGAAGTAGCCGCGCTCGAAGCCTTCGGGCGCCGCGCTTCCGCCGGTCACCAGGCGCGCGCCGGCTTCGATGCCTTGTCTGATGAATCCGTGTACCCGGTCGCGCTGGGCGCCGGACACCAGCGGGCCGAGCTTGGTCTTCGGGTCGAGCGGGTCTCCGGGCACGAAGCCCTCCGCGATGCTCTTCGCCAGTTCCAGTGCCTCGTCGTGGCGCTGGGCGGGGACGAGCATGCGGGTCCAGGCGGTGCAGGTCTGCCCCCCGTTGAGGAACGCATTGGCCACGCCCACCTTCACCGCAGTACTGAGATCGGCGTCGTCGAGGATCACGTTCGCGGACTTGCCGCCGAGTTCGAGCGTGACGCGCTTGATGGACCGTGCTGCGAGCTCGGCGACACGGGCACCGCCGCGAACGGAACCCGTGAACGAGACGACGTCCACCTCGGGGTGGGTCACCAGTGCCTCTCCCACGCCCGGGCCATAGCCGCTGATCAGGTTCACCACGCCGGGCGGGAAACCAGCCTCGTGAAGGGCGTCGAACAACTGGTATGCGGCAAGGGGGGCCACCTCACTCGGCTTGACCACCACGGTGCAGCCGGCGGCGAGCGCGGGCGCGATCTTGCAGGTGATCTGGTGCAGGGGGTAGTTCCACGGCGTGATCGCCGCGACGACACCCGCGGGTTCGGTGAGGACGAGCGAGTTCCCGATCCGCTCTTCGGCCTCGTCTTCCTGCAGCAGGTCGATGTAGCCGGCGATGTCGGTCAGAGGGAGTGCGGCCTGGATCCGGGTGGCGATACGCATCGGCGTGCCGACGTCGGTGGCGATCGTTTCGGCGATCTGCGCCGACCGCTCGGCGAGGCCGCGGTGCAGCTTGCGCAGGTACTCCGCCCGCGCGGCGCGGGATGTCGCGGCCCAAGCGGGGAACGCCGCGCGTGCTGCCCGCACTGCCCGTTCCACATCCGCGGCAGTGCCGTTGGGGACGACACCGATCACTTCCTCGGTGGCCGGGTTCTCGACGGCGATCGTCTCCGCCGCGCCCGGCACCCACGTTCCGCCCACATAGGTCGCATTGCGATCGATCAAGGTGGCCTCCTGCCCCGACCTCGTCTGTCTTCTCGTAGAACGACGTGGTCCTGTGTCTTCTCGTAGAACGACGTCGTCCTGTGTCTACTCGTAGAACGACGTCGTCCTTGTTTCACGGTGGGTTCGGCATTCCCCGAGGCGCTCCGGATGTCGCAGGCCGACGCAGTCTCGAACCCGGCGGCGAGAGCCCGTCCGTTCAGCATGGGTGTCCAGCAGGTCCCCCAATGGGCCGCCACCGTGGGGCCTAGCCGGACCGCCCTGCTCGACCCCGGTCTCCTCTCGGCAACCGCCGGCCCTTCCGAAGGGCCGGCAGGTTCTCGCACATCCCGGCTCGGACCGGCGCGCCCGGGGCGGCCGCGGTCGAGCGTGTCAGGTTCGGTCGGCTGCGGCCGTCCGGTCGAGGAACCGTCGCAGGCCGGTACGGACACCGTCCGTGGGGACGGTGCCGGCAAAGCATGCCGCCTCGACCGCCAGGCCCTCGTCGATCGGCAGGTTGATACCACGGGTGACCGCGCGCAGGCAGGCCGCTACGGCCGTCGGTGCGTGCCGGATGATCCGCGCGGCCAGGTCCCGCGCGGCGTCCATGAGCTCGTCGGCCGGCACGACGGTGTTGACGAGACCCAGCTCGGCGGCTCGGGCGGCCGGGATCGGGTCGCCGGTCAGGATCATCTCCAAACCGCGCTTGCGGCCGACGTGCCGCGGCAGGCGCTGGGAGCCGCCGAAGGGAGGCGGAAAGCCGAGGGAGATCTCGGGTTTGGCGAAGGTCGCATGCTCGGCGGCGATCGCGAGCGGGGCGGCCTCGGTGATCTCGCAGCCACCGCCGTAGGCGAGGCCGTTGACCGCGACGATCACCGGCTTGGGGAACTCCTCGATCCGCCGGGTCAGCGCGTGGCCCCGGCGGACGATCTCGCGCAGCGCGCGTTCGGGCCCGCCGGTAATGCTGGCCGCAAGCGAAGGGATGTCCGCCCCCGCGCTGAACGCCCTGCGCCCGGCGCCGGTCAGGACGACCGCCCGGATGCCGTCGTCGGAGTCGATGAGGTCGAGCTGCGCGAGCAGCGCGTCGATCGTCGGATAGTCCAGGGCGTTGAGCTTCTGCTCCCGGTCGATGGTGATCACTACGACCTGGTCGTCCCGCTCGATGCGCACGGTCATGCCGGGTTACTCCGTTTCGCCTGGGTTCGGACTTACCGAGGCTACGACCCGCGATCCAGGACGATCCATTAATTGTCCTGGATACAATGGAGCTCGTCTTCCACCCTTCTCCGCGACGGACAGCAGGTGCCGCATGCGACCGCCCTCCTACAAGGCCGTCGTCCACGAGTTCGCCGCGGCCATCCGCTCCGGCGCGATCCCGGCCGGCGCCCGGCTCCCGACACACCGCGCTCTCGCCCGCGAGCGGCGGATCGCGCTGGCCACGGCCACCCGCGTCTACGCCGAACTGGCCGCTTTGGGCCTGGTCGTGGGAGAGCCGGGCCGGGGAACGTTCGTCCGGGTGCGCTCCGGCTACGACGGGCTCGAACCATCACGCACTCTGCCGGTGCCCCGGACGGCGGACCTGTCGTTCAACCAGCCCCTGGCCCCCGGGCAGGCCGACCAGCTGCGGCAGGCCCTGCGCACCATGGCGACGTCAGGAGACGTCGAGGCGCTGCTGCGCCAGCACCCGCCGGGCGGACACCGCCACGACCGGGCGATCGTGGCGACCTACCTGCTGGGGCGGGGGATCGACACAGTGCCGCACAACGTCCTGCTGACCAGCGGGACCCAACAGGCGCTCGACATCGTGCTGCACACACTCACCCGGCCCGGTGACGTCCTCGCCGTCGACGCGCTCACCTACCCGGGCATCAAGCTCCTCTCCTCGGCACACGACCTCGACCTGGCTGCCATCCCCGTCACAGCCACGGGACCGGACCTCGACGCACTCGATCAGCTGTGCCGCACCCGTCCCGTCCGCGCGATCTACACGATCCCGACCGTGCACAACCCACTCGGCTGGGTGCTCGACCGGGAGCAGCGCGACCGGCTGGCCGCCCTCGCCCGTTCACACAACTGCCTGATCATCGAGGACGGCACCTACGCGTTCCTCGAACCCTCGCCGCCGCCACCGCTCCAGGCCCTCGCGCCCGAACGCACCTGCTACGTCGCCGGACTGTCCAAGAACGTGGCCCCCGGCCTGCGCTTCGGCTTCGCCGTCCTGCCCGACCGCCATCTGGAAACGGCCACGAGCGGCCTTCGTACCGCGGCCTGGGGAGCCCCGGGAGTCATCACCGCCCTCGCCACCGGCTGGATCGCCGACGGAACGGTCACCCGCCTGGAGGAAGAACGCCGCGAGGACGCAGCCGCCCGGCAGGACATCGCCCGCGCCGCGCTCGCCGACATGGACATCACGGCACACCCGGTCTCATACATCGTGTGGCTCGAACTGAAGTCGCACCAGCGCCCCGATCACGTCGCGACCGTGCTCGCGGCGAAAGGGATCCTCGTGTCAACCGCGGACGCCTTCGCCACCGGACCCCACCGTCCCCGAGCACTCCGACTTGCCCTGGCCACACCACCCCGGGACGAGCTCGGGGCCGCGTTGCGCTGCCTGAAGGACACGATCGACACCATCCCCCCATGACACGGCCCCGAAGTCCTGGCCCGGACACCAGCCGCAGGGTACGGGGATCACGTGTTCGCCGATGTGGCGGTCTCTTGACGAACAGACCGTCGTCGTTCCCGGGACCGGCATCCTCGACATCGTGGTCCCGCCCCTGGCCCGCTCGCTCGCGGCCGTCCGTCCACGAACACACACACCAGGAAGGAAATTACGCCTTTCTGCGCAGGCCCCACCCGAGAACCCTCGCGGCGAGTAACGAAAGCCGGATCTCAGCACTGCTCCGACCGGTCACCCCAGCCCCGCCCATTCGCGCGAGTTCCAAGTGTGCTGTCTCAAGACGTTGGTTCCACGAAGTCCTCGATGGTGAGCTGCCGCGGGAGGGTGTCGAGCGGTTCCGGCGGCTGGTCGAAGGTGAAGCGGTAATCGCTGCCGGAGGTTCGGCTGCGTGCCCAAGCTCACCTCATGGGTATGAATTCGGGCAGGGTGAGGGCCGAATGGGCCGGTCGTCCCTCCGTGGAGGGCATGGCGCTGAGATTGCGCAGCATGGCATTGCGCTGCTCCAGTGCCCGGGCGGTGGTCGGGAAGAGCGCGGCATCGCCCTCGCCGACCTGCTCCTGGTTCAGGGTTACAAACTCACGCGTATTGCGTTCGTAGGCAGCGAAGCCCGCGGTGTGGTCCCGGTCGGCCAGGGAACCGGCGAGCATGTACGCGCCGACGAGCGCGAGGCTGGAACCCTGTCCGGTAAGGAAAGAGGGTGCGTACGCGGCGTCGCCCACCAGCGCGACCCTGCCGCTGGACCAGCGGGGCATGCGAATCTGGCTGACCCCGTCGAAGAACAGGTCATCCGCGTCGCGCATGGCGGCAAGCATGCCCGGGACCTCCCATTCCGCGTCGGCGAAGGCCGTGGCGACCAGGTCCCGTTGGGCTTCCGGGTTCCGGAATACGTCGAGCGGCGGTTTCGGGTGGGCGAAGTTCAGGAAGGCGTGCACCTCGTCGTTGTCCTCCACGGCGTAGAGTGCCGCGGCTCTGCCCGGGGTGTTCCACATCATGAGCTCGCGGGAGAGTCCGAAGGTGTTGCGCATGGTGAAACCGGCGAGCGCGCGGCGCTTGGGCGTGGTGGCCATGATGGTGATTCCTTCGCTTTCCTGTGTTCCCCCGCCGGATGGTGTGGTGGCCTTGGGAGCCGGTCGCCGCCGACGGCGACGGCGACCGGCTCCCAGTCGGCCCAGGTCCGCAGCCGCTCGGCGTACAGGTTCTTGACGATGTGGGTGGGCGCGGCGCCGAACAGCACGCGCAGCGGCAGCTGTTCGGCGTCGACGACCTTCAGCAGCGCTGCGGCGACGGCCTTCGGGTCGCCGGACTTGGTCTCGGCGGCCATCGCGGCCAGTGCGTCCTGGATCGGCTGGTAGACGTCGATCGGCGCGGCGTGCGCGGCGGAGGCGCCGGCCCAGTCGGTGCCGAAGCCGCCCGGTTCGACCAGGGTGACCTTGATGCCGAAGGCGGCGACCTCCTGGGCGAGGGACTCGGTCATGCCTTCCAGGGCCCACTTCGTGGCGTGGTAGAGGCCGAGGGACGGGAAGGCGGCGACGCCGCCGACGGAGGAGATCTGCACGATGTGCCCGCTGCCCTGGCCGCGCAGGATGGGCAGCACGGCCTGGGTGACGTTCAGCGCGCCGAGGAAGTTGGTGTCCATCTGCGCGCGGGCCTGCTGCTCGCTGACCTCCTCGACCATGCCGAACAGGCCGTAGCCGGCCCACCCGCATGCCCCCAGGCCCGGATCACCGGCCAAGGGCCGTCCCGTGATCCCTGGTGGATCAGCGCACGGCGTCGGATGCGGTGCATCGCAAGGCGGAGGGGCGCCCGCATACTGGGTGCATTCGGGCGATCCGACAAGGCGACGAGGTGCCGTCGCCGTCGTCGTGCGCCCGCCAGGGATTGCGGGACAGCCTTCAGGTGAGGGCCCTCGCACAACCGAGCCACAGGTATCACGTACGATGCGTGCGACCCTCATAAAGATCACTTAAGAGGATGTACACGTCATGGGAATCCGTGCTCCGTATCGTTTCCTTCGCGGCATACCTGCCGTTGCCGCCCTGCTCGCGATCAGTGCGGTGGGATGCTCGGACGTCTCCGACGCCGTCGACAGCGCCAAGGACGGCGCGAAGAAGGTGGCTCGTCAGCGCTCGGTGTTCTCGCTGGACGTCGGCGACTGCTACAACCCGAACGGCAAGGCCGAGGGGACGGCGTACGCCGTCGAGATCGTGCCCTGCGACGAGGCGCACGAGGGCCAGGTCGTCGGCGAGTTCGCGATCGACAAGGGCAAGGAGTACCCCGGCGACGACGGGGTCTCGACGATCGCGGACACCCGCTGCCCGGTCGAGGCGCAGAAGTACGCCCCGGACACCTGGGCGCTCCCCAAGGGCGTCGCCCTCTTCTACTACACCCCGACCAAGGACAGCTGGGTGACGGGTGACCGCGCGGTGAGCTGCACCTACACCGCGGAGAAGGGCACGTTCAGCGGCTCGCTGGACACCGCGAAGTCCCTCAAGCCCGAGCAGACCACGTACCTCAAGGGTTCGAACGCGGTCTACGAGGCCCTGTGGGCGAACCAGTCCGAGAAGGACGCCGTCGAGGAGGACCTGGCCGGCTACAAGGCGCAGGCCAAGGCCGTCGCGGCCGCCCTCGACGCACACGTCAAGGGCCTGGACGGCATCGGGGGCACCGAGGTCGGCAAGCTCCGCGCGACGCTGACGAAGGCGGCCGGGAACTGGAAGAAGGCCGCGAACGCCGCTGACGCCGACACGTTCTACATCGCCTACGACCCGGCCTTCGCCGACATCGACCCGAACAAGTCGGTCGCCGCCCGCAAGGAACTGGGCCTGGCGACCACCGTCCCGGCCGACGAGGCCGAGGTCTGGGCGGGCTGACCTCCCTCGGAGTAGCGGGGCCGTGTCCGCCGGCTCGACTTGGCCCCGCAGAGCCGTGTTGTTGGCACGCGGGGTAGCGGTTGGTTCCGCGACCTGTTCGATCGCCGTCACCGGATCGCCTCCCGTGAAGCGACCTGCGGATCGTGATCGCCGCAGGGCTCGTGATCGTTGGCGCCGTTGTGGTCCTCCTGGTTCTGGGCGGGATGCCGGGATCGTGGCGCCGTCGTGATGGGCCGTGAAGTGCCGCATCGTCATGTCGCCCCTCTCGCCCGCTCCGCCTCGACGGACTGTGGCGCGACGAGGACATCCGGTGGCGGCGTCCGGCGACTGTGCCGAACCCCCCTGCCCGGCCCCGGATTCCGCGCCTGCGGCGCCGCGGGCGCGGTGGCGGCGTTGTGGAAGTCCGGTGCGGGGTCGACGACGGTCCGCTGTGGCGGTACAGCGGGGTCCGGACGGTCTCGGGGCAGCCGTCGAGATCCGGCGCCTGTTCGAGGATGCGGTACAGCACACTGTGCCCGTTGCCGCCGAACGCGGGTCGCGCTGTGGCAGCGTACGCGGCGATGGTGCCGAGCGCGAAGACGTCGACGGCCTCGGTGAGGCTCTCGCCCCTGATGTACTCGGGCGCCATGTAGCCGGGCGTCCCGGCCAGCATGCCCGTACTCGTCACCGATGTGACGTCCGCGGCCCGGGCGATCCCGAAGCCGATGACCTTGGGGCCGTCGGCGCTGAGGAGGATGTTGGAGGGCTTCAGATCGCGGTGGATCACCCCGGCCGCATGGATGGACTGCAGTGCCTCGGCCACCTGCGCCGTCAGCGCCAGCACCGCCTCTACCGCCAGCGGCCCCCGCGCGGCCACCGCGTCGTGCAGGGCCGGCCCGGGGACGTACGCCGTGGCCAGCCACGGTTCGTCGGTGCCCAGATCCGCGTCGACGACCGGCACGGTGTAGAGGCCCTGCACCCGCCGGGCCGCGGTGCCCTGAAGGACGACCCCGGCCCGGCGACGGACCGCCGCGGGCTCGCGGGCTTCGATCTGCGTCGGATCGAGACCTGGCAGTCGTCCCGCCTGGTCTGTGTGCCCGAAGCGCGCTCACACTCGACGAGAGCGGGTACGCACGGGTCAAGCCGCGGCTGATGGTACGGCGCCGGCGGTGCGAGTCCGCTGCTCGGTCACGGCCCGGTGTCGGCTCACGCGGTGCACTCCGCACCCGGTGCTCACCGGTTGCCGCACCGCCGTGCGGATGAGTACGCACCCGGTACGGGCAGGGGGAACCCGACGGCTGGGAACGGCCCACGCCGGAAACCGGGCACAGTTGCTTCCGTCCCGGCGCCGGCCGGGCCGACCGTGTCCTGTTCAGCCGGGCTGCACGACGGTGGTGATCCTCCCGGTCCCGAGGTCGTACGCGTAGCCGCCGATCTTGATGTTGCCGATGGCCGACGCGAGCTCGGGTGCCGCGCGCAACTTGGCGATGTCCTTCTGAACCGTCTTGGACGGCTCCAGGACGGCCATCTCCGAGGAGGTCTGTTCGTCCCAGCCGCCGCGGGCGGCGTAGCCGGCGCGTAGACCGTCGTCGGCGAGAAATGCCGAGCCGCAGTCGGTGTGGTGGATGACGGCGATCTCGAACCAGTCCGCGTCGGGGGTCTTGTTCTCGTGCAGGTGCACGATCCAGGCGAGGTCCTTGATGATCGCCGGCGTCACGCGGCCTCCGACGTTGCGTGCGACGATCGCTTCTCCGAGCCGGACGCCCAGCACGGCCGCGGGCTCCACGCGCGGATCGATGCAGATGATCAGGTACAGCTGCTTGAAGGGGACGAACGGGATCCGGGGGACGTCGGCCTGGGCACCGGAGGCCGCGAAAGCCTGGTTGTGCTCCAGGTACGGGGTGAAGTTCGACATGGCTGATCCTTTCCGGGAGGCGGTGGCGGCCTGGGGCTGTGAGACCGGCACCGTATGCGTGCTGTCGATCTCCGCGGGGCGCGAGCCGGCCCGTTCGGCCATGAACCGCACGACAGCAAGCCGTCCCAGGCGCCACCATCGCCCACGAGGGGGTCATGCGCCAGGCGGGCTCGCCCGGCAGGGGAGAGCTGAGCGTCGCCGGCCTGAAGGCCCACGCGAACGACCGCCTTCGTCCGAAGTCGGCGCACGCTCGTGATCCGCCGGACCGGACCCGGACATGGGGGGTGAGCGCGCGGGAGTGCCGTGCATCGCGACGCTGTGCAGTCTCGGGGACGGCGGTGACGATGCACGGCGCAGCCGGTGCGCACTGGCTGCGCCCACGTGGAGTGCAGTATGTCGTCGGTGCGCACCGCCGCATCGGGTGCGCGGCATCGGATGCACTCGGTGGCCGGCTTCTCGTCCGCGGCGCCGGCCGGGCTGCCGCGGGCGGTGCGCGTACCGGTCGTCCTTACGCGCCGGGTGCAGTCCGTAGGCGTCGTCCCGGTCGGCGTAGCGGTTCATGGTGGCGCGGGCGCGGTCGGCCGCGCCCGCGGTGAATGCGTTTTGGAGGTGGTGCGGCCGCTCGGCGGTGAGGTGGCGGGCTGTGCCTGGTGGACTGCCGTCGTACCGGGGCCGCGAGGACGGTGGGTGGAAGCAGACCTTCACCGACCTGCGGCTCTGCGCGGCGATCGTGGACCGGGTCGCCTTCGACGCGCACATCATCGAGACCGGCACCGACAGCTTCCGTCTACGGAGGGCAGCGCCCAGCCCACAGGCTTTCGCGCCCGCCGCGGCCGATACGCAACCGCACCGCAACCCTGTGGCACCTCTGGTGTCAGTGGTGTCTTCCCCGGCCGCAGTGGTCGGTGACGACGTCGGTTGCCGCTCCGGTTGCAGCAGTCGCAGCCGCTGGCGACTGCTGCGGTATCGGCATCGACGCACGTGCGATCGGGAGCGACGGCGGCCACAGCATCGCGCATCGCGCGGGTCGTCCAGCGCGTGGCCCAGCTCATGGCGGATGCGGCGGTCGTCGGACACGGTGATGATCGAGCCGCGGTCGCGCAGGCAGACCAGGTGATTTGACAGCAGGGTGCGGGAGATCTCCAGTGTGTGGGCGAGGCCGGGGCGCCTGACGGGTGTCATGGCGCGCCGCGTGCCCCGGCGCAGCGTCGTCCCGGGCGGGTGAATCCGGGCCTTCGGCACGGGTGGGCAGGGCTCTGTTCCCTACCCGATGCCGCGCCGTGCGAGATCGGCGGCGATGCCGTCCAGGACGCCGGTAAGGCCCGACAGGAAGAGTGCGTCGAGGTCCCAAGGGTCGGCGCCCGCGCGCATCGCGGGGCCGAGTCGTGGGTACGCGCCGGTCTCGTAGAGCGAACGGCGCGCCTCGTCCGTGGCGTTCGCCGGGCGCCGGTCGGTACGGCGAGCCTGCCGTTCCGCCTCCACGTCGCTGACGTAGGTCAGGGCCACCCCTTGCACATAGGAAGCGAACATGAACATGTAACGGAAGGCGTCGGCGGGTTCGAGGCCGAGTCCGTCGAATACGGCGAAGGTGCTCTCGCTGTCCGCGGCGAGTGCCCGGCTGGAGTGCGTGCGGGTCGTCACGAGGACCTTCGACAGGATCCACGGATGGCGGTGGTACAGCTCCCAGTCGCGGCGGGCTGCCCGTTCGAGGCCGTGTCGCCAGTCCCGCGGCGGCGTGTCGGGCAGCGGGGCGTCGGTCAGCGCAGTTTCCACCATCAGGGCCACCAGGTCGTCCTTGGATGCGACGTGCCGGTACAGGGCCATGGTGCTCGCGCCGAGGTCGGTGGCGATCCGTCGCATGGACAGTGCGCCGAGACCCTCCGCGTCCGCGATGGCGATCCCGGCCCGCGTGATGCGCCCGGCGGTGAGATGGGGTGCGCCGGCCTCGCCTTCCGGGGCGCTGTTCTCCGTGCTGCTCGCCTCCGTCGGTGCTTCTGTCTTCCGCGCCCGGTACGCGCGCGCCCGGCAGGCATGGGAGCAGAAGCGCCGCGGCCGCCCCCGCTCCGCAGGCGCCAGATCTTTCCCACAGGCCGCGCAGACCATCCGCTCCGGCATCGCCACACCCCTTTTCGTCACACCCCGCATGCGTGACGAAATCCTAACTCGCCAACGAGGCGAACGGTCCGGGCGGGCTGTCATCGGCTTCCGAAACGTGTTTGCCGTCCCGGACGCCCGTATGCGTATGCTGTACATGACGATGCGTACTAAGTACGCATGGAGTGACGTAACTGATTCCGGCCGGTCCGCCCCAGCGGTCGGTCAAAGGAGCACGAGTGAAGGACATGACGCAAGGAAACAAGAAAGCCGGTACCCGGCAATGGATCGGACTCGCTGTCCTGGTGCTGCCGTGCATCTTGGCCTCCATGGACATGTCCGTCATGTTCGTCACGCTCCCGTCGCTGTCGGCCGACCTTCAGCCCAGCAGTTCGCAACAGCTGTGGATCATGGACTCGTACGGGTTCCTGCTGGCTGGTCTGCTCATCACGATGGGCACTCTCGGAGACCGGATCGGGCGGCGACGAGTGCTGCTGACCGGCGCCGCGGCCTTCGGCCTCGCCTCGGTCCTCGCGGCCTACTCGACCAGCCCCGAAATGCTCATCGCGACCCGCGCCCTCATGGGCATCGCCGGAGCCTCGCTGGCCCCCTCCACCCTCTCCCTGATCCGGAACATGTTCCTCGACGAACGGCAGAGGGCCACCGCCGTTGGCGTCTGGACGGCCGGTTTCGCCGGCGGCGCCGTCGTCGGCCCGATCATCGGCGGTCAATGCCGACGAACGGCCCGCCAGAACGCCCACATCGTAGATGTGCGGTCGTAGGACGCCACGATTCGACCGCACGCTCAAGCCCTGGCTCACCGGGAAGCGGCACCCGCCGAGGTCGAACCTCGACCGGATCGATGCCGCCTACCAGACCGTGCGACGTCAGAACGTCGCCGATCACCTCCTGCGCCGTCTCAACCGCTGCCACCGGCGCCGGCCAACGCGATGCCGCCGCCTCCGTCGTGCTCCTCCACCGGTGCCTGTCCTGCGGCGAGCTCAGCGCCAACCGCGTCGTCAGCGACGTCGACGCACTGGCCCTGGTACGCCTGGCGCTCAAAACTGCCAGACACCAGCACCGCCCACCGCATGCTGCTCGCGCTGTGGCCGAGCCCCGCCTTCCTGCGTCGTGTGACAGAACACCGATGCCTCCACGTCCACGATTCCTTCAGCTCGTCAGGAGAAGCAATGCGCCCCATGACCAGGGAAGAGGTTCGCGGCGCGATCGTGAACCGGGACCCCGCCGCAAAGAGGGTCCGACTTCCCGTCTGGTTCGACGACGTCCGGTGGCACCGGATCGACTACCTCGGGTGGCGGGATCTGCGCGCTCCGAAGCTCGCCTACCTCGTCACCGAGGCCGACGGCCAGGCGTTGGGAGTGCTGCTGCGGCAGGCGCCGAATGAAGCCGCACTCGGATCGCGCGCGGTGATGTGCGACCTGTGCCGGTCCTCCCGCCGGTTCAACGAGGTTTCGCTGTTCACCGCTCGACGCCCGTCACGCGACAAACGCGAACGCCTGAACGCGCTCGGCCTTCTCCTGTGCACCGATCTCGACTGTGCGGTCAAGGTGAACGCCAAGCCGATCCGCCAAGGATTCGATCTCCCGGTCGACGACCACGTCGAGGCACGCCGCGAAGGCTTGCGTGCACGCACGATCGCCTTCATTCGTTCGGTTTCCGACACCGAACGAACCACGCGACACAGAAGGTGATACCGGGCCCGGTAGGGCGGGAATCTTGTCGAGTCGGCGCATCCTGGTTCGCGTCGGGCCGGCGGCGGCGCAGGATAGTGGCGATGCGGCGGATCCAGGCTGTGCGGTGGGGCAGGGTCTGGTAGGTCTCGACGGTGCATGCGGCGGCCTCCAGTGTTGCGGTGAGCTGAAGTCGGCTGTGGTCGCCTGGCGAGCGGGTGTCGAGCAGGGCGAATCGCTTGCAGACGAATCAGCGCCCCGGACACGCAGGCAGCAGCGAGGCCGTCTCCGTACCGCCGGTCGTCATCGGCTTCCGGGATGCCGCGGGCCAAGGCGTGGCGGACTGTCCCGTCTCACTCGCGCAGTTCCGACGCATGGTCGGGGACGTACGTCTGAAGGTCCCTCGGCGGACGTTGGTATCCGGTGGCCGGCGGGCGCCGGGGCAGTTCGATCGGCGGCCAAGTGACCTCCTCGTACGGCACGGTCGACAGCAGATGGGCGATCATGTTCAGCCGAGCCCGGTGCTTGTCGTCACTCTCGACCACGTACCAGGGAGCTTCCGAGATGTCCGTGTGGACGAACATCTCGTCCTTCGCCCGCGAATAGGCCTCCCAGCGGCTGATCGATTCCAGGTCCAGCGACGAGAGCTTCCACCGGCGCGTGGGATCCTGCAGTCGGCGCCGGAACCGCTGCTCCTGCACGGCGTCGCTCACCGAGAACCAGTACTTACGCAACAAGATGCCGTCCTCGACCAGCATCCGCTCGAAGATCGGACACTGCCGAAGGAACCGCTGGTGTTCCTCCATCGTGCAAAAGCCCATGACGCGCTCGACGCCCGCGCGGTTGTACCAGCTCCGGTCGAGCAGGACCACTTCCCCAGCGGCTGGAAGATGCTCGACATAGCGCTGGAAATACCACTGTCCGCGCTCGCGCTCGGTGGGCCGAGGCAGCGCGACGATGCGTGCCACCCGAGGATTGAGGAACTCGGTGACGCGCTTGATGGTGCTGCCCTTGCCCGCCGCGTCACGTCCTTCGAACACAACGACGAGCCGTGCGCCTTCGGCCCGCACCCACTCCTGAAGCTTCACCAGCTCGGTCTGGAGCCGGTACAGCTCCCGCTCGTACAACGAGCGCGGCAGCCTTCCGGGCCCACCCGGGTCTTTCTTGTCCGACATGGGATGACGTTATGGAAGAGATCACGCTCGAAGTCAAGCGTCAGCGCCGAGCCGGTTTCGTGCCCCGAGCCAGTGCGAGATGCCCGACGACGCAGCTCGACTCTCCACTGGTCCCGGTAGCAGTGCGTGGCGGTGCGCGCACTGCATCCCCACCAGCTAGTGCCGCATCAGGCAAGGTTTGACCGGAAGGAGCGTCGTCCGGTGCTTCCCCGAGCTCTCAGCCTTGTTCGAGCAGGGGAGACCCCATTGATCGCAAGGCGGCCGAAAGCCCTCGGATGGGGTCTCCCCTGCTCGAACGAAGTCGAGA
>NZ_JBIAUE010000048.1:0-35113 GCF_042892615.1 Streptomyces sp. NPDC001750
CAGTACCGCCCGGACCTGGTCGACGGATGCCTCGCCAGCACCGACCTGATTATGGACGACTGACCGACATCACGAATTCAAGTTCAGTAGTGCCGAGCAGAGCCATGCTCTTTCCCCTCTGCGCACAACAGTTCTTCTCCGGGTGCACAGCAAGGCCGCGAGCTCTGTCCGGGGGACTGTCAAACGAGCGGGTCTGTTCCGTAGTCGGTGGTGACGGTGAGTGCTCGCCTGTGATCATTGAGCGTGCATGATGCGAACACGCTTGTGGGAACGGTGTTTTCGGGGTTGTCGGCGTTGGTCATCGAGGATGTGGCGGACGGTGGCGAGATAGTCCGGGTCACGGCTCGGACCCGGGATGTTCCCGTTCCCTGTCCGGTGTGCGGGGTGGTGACGGGAAGGGTCCACGGGTATCACGGCCGGACGGAGCGGGATGTGCCGGTCGACGGCCGACAGGTCGTGGTCCGGGTGAGGATACGCCGACTGGTCTGTCCGGTCCTGGGCTGCAGGCGGCAGACCTTCCGAGAGCAGGTCCCAGGGCTCCTGGAGCGCCATCAGCGCCGCACCACACGTCTGACCAGCCAGCTCTCCGAGCTGGTCAAGGAGTTATGCGGTCGGGCCTCCGCCCGACTCGCCCGGTCGCTGGCCATGCCCCTCTCGTACGCCACCGCCCTGCGGCTGCTGCGGCGCGTGCCCGTTCCTGCGGTGCGGATCCCGCGGGTCATCGGGGTCGACGACTTCGCCCTGCGGCGTCGGCACACCTACGCCACGATCATCATCAACGCCGAGACCGGCGAGCGGATCGAGGTGCTGCCCGGCCGCGACGCCGCCACTCTGGAAGCCTGGCTACGCGGGCATCCGGGCGTCGAGGCCGTGTGCCGGGACGGATCGGCCACCTACGCCGAGGCGGTCCGCCGAGCCCTGCCCGCCGCGGTCCAGATCAGCGACCGCTGGCATCTGTGGCACAACCTCGCCGAGGCCGTCCGCAAGGAGGTCGCCGCGCACAGCACCTGCTGGGCGAAAGCGGGCCCACCCCCGGCCGAGGGGAGACAGGCCGCCACCACCCGCGAGCGCTGGCAGCAGGTCCACGCCCTGCGCGAGCGCGGAGTCGGCCTGCTGGAGTGCGCACGGCGCCTGAACCTGGCTCTCAACACCGTCAAGCGCCATGACCGTGTTGCCGAGCCCGAGCGCCTCATCCGCGCCCCCAAGTACCGGCCCACCCTCGTGGATCCCTACCGCGATCACCTGCGCCAGCGCCGACTGGAGAATCCGGCCGTCCCCGTCACCCATCTCCTGCAGGAGATCAGGGAATTGGGCTCCACCGGCAGCTCGAACCTGCTGGTCCGCTACATCAACCAGGGCCGTGTCGAGGCCGACCGGCCCGCGCTCTCGCCCCGGCGCCTGGCCCGCTACCTCCTCACCCGCCCCGACCGCCTCAAGGACCACCAGCGGGAACGAATCGAGGCCGCCCGCACCGCCTGCCACGAAATGACCGCTCTGGCCGACCTCATCCACCGCTTCGCCGCGCTACTGGATCCCGCCGACGGCAATGCCGCCCTGCTGAGCACCTGGATCACCCCGGCCCAAGCCGAGGACCTGCCCCACCTGCATGCCTTCACCCGGGGCCTCGAGAAGGACCGCGCCGCAGTCGACGCCGCCCTCACCCTGCCGCACCAAGACCAAGCTGATCAAGCGCCAGATGTACGGCCGCGCGAGCTTCCCCCTCCTCCGCCACCGCATCCTCCTGGGCTGACCACACCCTCCGTCACCACCGACTACGGAACAGACCCGAACGTTTTACAGTCCCGCCCTTGGGTGGCACCGAGCCCGGTGAGGGCTGACGAGTTGGAGAACCGCCGAGCTCCTCGATCAGGCCCTCTACCACGTCGAGCACCTGCGGATCGGCGTACGCGACCTCCCCGCCGACCGCCGCCGCTGCCACCACCACCGAGTAAGCCCGCGGCCCGATCCTCAGGAGGCGATGCCGGGGAGGCTGCGGTTGAGTGCGCTGTCGGGGCAGCCTGTGAGCTCCTCCCAGGTGCCCTCCTCGGTGATGCGGCCAGCTTCGAGGACGGCGATCCGGTCGGCCCGGCGGATCGTGGCGCGGCGGTGGGCGATGACGACGGTCGTACGGCCTTCCTGGTGGAGTGCGGTGGCGAGTTGGGCGTCGCTCGCGTTGTCCAGATGGGCGGTGGACTCGTCCAGGATCAGGACTCTCGGCCGCGCCAGGAGGGCGCGGGCGAGGGCGATGCGGGCCCGCTGGCCCCCGGAGAGGGTGGAGCCGCGCTCACCGACCAAGGTGCTCATCGGGGCGATCCGGTCGACGCCGCACAGGCGGGCCGTCTCGGCGAGGAGGTCGTCGTCGGCTTCGGGGGCGGCGAGCCGCAGGTTCTCGGCGAGGGTGCCATGGAAGAGCGGTGCCTCCTGCCCCACCAGCGCGACGGCGCGGCGGAGTTCGGCGTCGCCCACCTCACGTAGGTCGATGGGGTCCCCGTCGGCGGGTACCAGCTGGATCTCACCCTCGGACGGGTCCCAGAAGCGGGCCAGGAGGTGGGCGCAGGTCGACTTGCCGACGCCCGAGGCGCCGACCAGAGCGAGCGCCTGCCCCGCGCGGACGGTCAGCTCGACGCCGTCGAGAACGGGACCGCCGCCGTAGTCGAACCTCACCTGGTGCAGCCGGACGCCCAGCGGGCCGGGAGGAAGCGAGCGGGGCGTGGCGGGCGACGGGGCGAGCGCGGGAGCTTTGACGGCCGCACCGACACGGGAGGCGGCGGCGCGCAGGGACACGGCCTGGCTCAGGGACCGGGCCGACTCCGCGACGGGGCCGAGAACGGCTAGCGCCAGCGCCATCGCCGTCGGCGCCCACGCGCCGTGCAGCCGCCCCGAGGCCATGGACTGTGCCGCCGCGGCCACCACTCCGAGGGCCGCCCCCACGATGAGGAGATCGCGGACCGCGGCGGCGAGGGCTTCCCAGGTGGCTTCGGCACGCTGGGCGTCGCCCAACTCTCTTCCGCGCTCGGCCAGTCGGCGTCGGCGGGCGGAAAGGGTGCCGAAGGCGAGCAGCTCTCGCAGTCCGTCGACGATCTCCACGGTGTCGGCGGAGAGTGTGGCGACAGCCGTACGGGTACGGGAGCCGCGTACCGATCGTCCGCGTGCGTCGGCGAAGGGGGCCGCTACGAGCAGGGCCGCGACCGGCAAGACGGCCGCGAGCAGCCACGGCTCCAGCATGGCAAGGACCGTCGCGCCGCCGGCGAAGACCGTCCCCGACGCCAGGAGCTGGGCGGTGGTGTGGGCGTAGAAGAACTCCAGTGCCTCCACATCTGCCATGGCGGTGGCGGCGAGGTCGCCACTGCGCCGGCCGGCGACCCGAGCGGGCGCGCTGCGGGCGAGCCCGTCGAAGACGCGTACACGCAGGGCGGCGAGGACCCGGTAGGCCAGGTCGTGCGAGAGGTCCATCTCGCGCCAGGTCGTCAGGGCCCGGACCAGGACCAGGGCGACGAGTGTGGTGACGGTGGCGGACGATGGGGCCTTCGTCTCGATGACGGCTGTACCCACGGTGTGGGCGGCCAGCGTGACCAGCGCGACGAGTGAGCCCTGTTCGAGAAGTGCGGCGGTGCAGGTGCGGATCGTCATGGTGCGGTGCCCGGCGAGCGCCGGGAGCAGGGCGCGCAACGAGCCCTGCTGGGGAACGCCCGTCTCGGCAGTAGCGGTGTCGATGGCGTGGCTCATGCGGCGAGTTCTCCTCGGTGGGTACGGCCTGCCTCGACGAGTCGCGCGTAGACGCCCCCGGCCTCGACGAGACCGGCGTGGTCGCCGCTGGCGTCAACCCGCCCCGCGTCGAGGACGACGATGTGGTCGGCGTGCCGGACGGCGGCGAGCCGGTGGGCTATGACGAGGACGGTGCGCTCGCCGGCGGCGTTCAGCAGTTCGCGGACGATGTCCGCCTCGCGGCGTTCGTCGACCGAACTCGTCGCCTCGTCGAGGACGAGCACCGACGCGTCCGCGAGGAGGGCCCGGGTGAGCGCCAGCCGCTGTCGCTGTCCGCCGGAGAGAGTGGCGCCGCGTTCGCCGAGGACGGTGGCGTAGCCGGCGGGGAGGGCGGCGATCTCGTCGTGAACGCCGGCGCTGCGCGCCGCCGCCGTCAGGTCGTCGTCCGTGGCGTCCGGCCGGGCCATGCGCAGGTTGTCGGCGATGGTGGCGTGGAAGAGGTACGTGTCCTGCGACACCACGGCGACGCCCTGCCGCAGCGCGGCGAGGGAGTACTGGGTGGTGCGGTGCCCGTCGAGTGCGATCCGGCCTTCGTCCGGGTCGTGGTGGCGCAGGAGCAGGGCGAGCAGGGTGGACTTGCCGGCGCCGGACGGGCCGACGATCGCGGTGGTGCATCCCGCCGGTGCGGTGAAGGAAACGCCATGGAGGGCGGGGGCCGACGCGCCGTCATAGGTGAACCGAACGTTTTCGAAGCGGAGTTCCGGGGGTGCCAGCCAGTCCACGGGAGCCGTTCCGGTGTCGCGGACAGCGGGTTCGACGGTGCGCAGCGTCGCGATCCCGTCCGCGGCCGACACGCCGAGGTATCCGGCGTGCCACTCGCGAGCGAGGTCGCGGACCGGCCGGAAGCATTCGGAGGCAAGGAGCAGCACCAGGTAGGTGCCGGTCGCCGTGGTGGATCCGCTGACGGCCGACCAGCATGCGAGGAGCGCGGCGGCGGCGGTGCCGCCCTGGATGGCGAGGTCGGTGATGCCGGTGTCGACCAGGGAGACGCGGAGCTTGGCGACGGTCGCCCGGTGCAGCGCCGCCGAGCGCTTCTCCAGGCGTTCGCGGGTGCGGCCTACCGCGCCGGCGGCACGCAGGGCGGGCATTCCCTGCAAGGCTTCCAGGTAGTCGGCGCCCAGCTCTTCGTACGTGTCCCAGTGCTCCCTACCGCGGGCGGCGAGGAGGCGGTCCCAGGCTCGGGGGCCGAACAGGGTCAGGAGCAGGGCGGGTACGAGACCGAGCAGCGCCGTCGGTTCCACCGCGGCCAGGGCGGCGAGCACCAGGGGCGGCACGGTCAGGGTGATCAGGAGCTGGGGCAGGTAGCGGGAGACGTAGGCGTCGACGCCCTCCACGCCGTCGACGAGGGTGGTGCGGACGGCTCCGGCGCGCGCGGTCGTCAGGTGCGCGGGTCCCAACCTCCCCAGGTGGGCCAGGAGTTCGTCCCGCAGTGCGACCCTGACCACGGCCCCGGCGCGGGTGGCGGTCCGCCGCTGCCACGTGCCGAGCCCGGCGCGGGTGGCGACGACGGCGAGCACCCCGATGAGCAGCCATGGGAGTCGTCCCGTGTGGCCGCGGGCCAGGTCGGCGAGCGCGAGGGCCAGCAGAGCTGCCTGCGCCAGGTGGGTGAGGGTGACGGCACCTTGCAGGGCGGTGGCGGTGAGCAGGGGGCGCCGTGCGCGTCGGGCGGCGCGGCGCAGCTCGGGGTGGACGATCACGGGGTGTTCTCCTCTTCGGCGTGGAGGGTGCCGAGGGCCAGTCCGTGGACGATCCAGTCCTGGCCGGGTGTGGCACCCAGTGCGGCGCCGAGGTCCGCCTGCTGCCAGGACCCCACGGGCCGGGCGGTCAGGCCGTGGCGGCGGGCAGTGACGTGGGCGAGGTGGACGGCGAATCCGGCCCGCAGGTGGGTACGGCGGATGTGAGGTGTGTCGGCGTCCGCGGGGCAGCCGTGGGCGAGCAGGACGGCGCCCGCGTCCGCGATCCACGTCTGGCCCGCCGCCCAGGCCGCGAGCGTCGGACGGGCCTCGCCCGCGGCGTACCGTCGCAGGGCCGTGCCGTCGGGGGCCAGTTCCATCAGGCCGGGCCGTGGGGGGCCGACGGCGGCGCACCACCGCAGGTCACTGCCGCCCGCGTGCGCGGCGTTGGTGAGGACCGCCCGCAGGGCGTACGCGTCCGGGGTGCCCGGCAGCGGCGGCGGGGTGCTGCGGCGGGCCAGCAGTTCCTCGGGCGTGTGCGCGCTCGCCGACGGCTGGGAGTGCAGGGGGCCGTCGAGCCGGTATACCGATGCGTCGGTCCGGTGCACCAAACCAGACGGGGGGAGGTGTACGACGGCGAGGGGGCGCTCAGCGCCTCCGTCCAGACGGAGTTCGGGCTCCCCCGCGCCCAGCGCCCGGGCCGCGAGGAAGAGCGCGGCGGCGGCGTGCCCGGTGTCGAGGAGCAGCAGCGGCCAGGCGCGGTGACCGTAGTGGGAGGCCGTACGCCGTGCGGTGACGGAGAGTTCGGCGGTCATGCCCGGCGGCGTGCCTTCGGGCTGCCGGCCGAGGCGGTGGACACGGTGGCGCAGCGGGTCGTAGCCGTAGCGACCGGGCGGCAGGGAGCAGCTGGCGCCGACGACGAGCTCGGTGTCCACCGGGTGCAGCGCACCGGCGGAGGGTGCCGGGCGCAGCCGCCCCGAGCCGTCCGAGGCAGCAAGGGAGAGGCGCAACAGGGCCTGCAGATCGAGTTCTGCCGGGCGGGCTTCCGGGATCGGCAGAGGCCACCCCGGCCAGGCCGGGACAGCCGGCCCCGCGGGTGTGTCGGGGTCGGGGCGCCGCGTGGAGCGGGCGTGCCCGAGAGCGGCCGCGAGGTCCACCGGACGGTCCTCCCCTAGGTGATCCGTGTCCCCCGGACGGCCGTCACCGAGGCGCTTCATGTCCGCCGGACGGCCCTCCCGGAGGTGTTTCATGTCCGCCGGACGACCGTCAACGAGGTGTCCCGTGCGTTCCGGGCAGTCCTCGGACCGGTGTTCTCCGTCCCCCGGGCGGTCCTGGTCGAGATGTTCCACGGCGGTCCTCACATGTGGGGCGGAGGCGCCAGCGTGAAGTCCTCGGGTGCGCCCGGCGCGGTCGTTCGCCAGCCCCGTCGCACGGCTGCACCGGCGAGCCGCGGGCAGCCGAAGTAGCCGAAGGCGGCAGGGGCGTTCGGGAGGAGCCCGGAGACGAGGACCCGGGCCACCCGCAGGGACGTTTCAGCCACGTCCTCGGTGGTCAGGTCGAACGTCATGACACGGTGGCCGCCTGCGTGCAGCGCGTTCTCCAGCCGCTCGCGGCTGCCGGGCTCGACCGCGTCGACGCGCACGGTCCCGTGGGCGGGTTCGGTGAACCGCCGCGCTTCGCCCGCCATCCGCTCGTCCAACCAGACCTGCACGTGCGCACCCAGGTCCCGCACGTGCTCGAACCGTTCGCCGCACGCGTCGAGATACCGGCCGTCGGTACGGTGCTCCAGGTAGAGGCCGCGGGCGAGCAGTCCGGCCTCGACGGCCTGGAAGACCCAGCCGTCGGATGCGGTCAGCCCCTGCGTGAAGACCCAGGTGTGGACGGCTTCGAGTACCGCCTTGCGGGCTGCCTCGGCCGGGTCGTACTTGCAGGCGAAACCGGCCGCGTACAGGCCGAGAGCCGGGTCGTGGACGAGCGCGGCCATGCACGGGGCGAACTCCGAGGGCATCTCGACGAGGTGGACGTCGAGCCCGGATGCGGCCAGGTCGTCCATGAGGCCGGGCACGCTGGCCGGGTCGATGGCGCGGGTGGGTCCGTCGAGGTGCCACCACAGTTCCAGGGCGTCGCGCTCGACGATCTCCAGCAGGCCGCGTTCTACGGCGTCGTCGAGGCCCTGCCCGGTGGCAATGCCGGCGTAGTTGAGGTGGTGGGTGCGGGGCAGCTCGCGCAGGTCGCCCTGACGCCAGTTGAGGTGGGTGAGGGCGACAGGTGCCCAGACCTCTGTCGTGCGTCCGTCGGGCAGCCGCTCGGTGCCGCGCGTCCACAGGGACGGGGTGTCGGCGGCGAGGGGGCGGTAGGGGAACTTCTCCCGGTTGTACTGCCACGGCGCGTAGGCGGGCAGGTCGTCGGGGCCATACAGCCGCAGGCCCTTCTCGGCGAGTTCGGCGGCGGTTGCACGCAGAGGGGCGTCGCGGTGGCCGGGCGGGGGCACACGGTTGCCGCAGTACCGCTCTATGCCCTCGGCTATCGCGGCGACACGGGCTTGCTCGGGGTCGCCGAAGGTGGTGCCGAGGGAGACCCGGTCGGCGGGCCACAGACCGAGTCTGCGGGCGTCGGATATCTCGGCGGTGAACGCGGTGTAGCGGGGCGGGGCGCCCGCGGGGTGTTCGACGGGCTTGACCTCGCGGACGATGCCGCAGACGGGGTCGACGAGTGCTTCCAGCGGCAGCGCCGTCATCGCAGGATCTCCTTGGCGGGATCGGTGGGGGTGGGGCGGGAGGGGAGGACGTGCAGGGTCAGCGTCACGCTCGCCGGGTCGACTTCTCGCCGGGAGGCGAGCAGCTGGTCGGCCGCGACCGGGTCGTCTCCGGTGTGGGGGTTACGGGCGTGGGCCGGGAAATGGTGTCCGGCGATCTCGAGCCGCAGCCACGTGCCGGCCCGCAGCCGACGCGCGAGCCGACCGAGCTCGACGGTGAACTCACGGTCCGCCGCTTCCTCGCGCCGCAGGACGCCGACGGCGAGTTGCTCGGCGATCCCTTCCGGTGTGAGGGCGACGAGGCGGGCGGCCCAGTCGGCGGACGGGGTGTGCGCGGTGGCCCGCAGCCGCATCCCCACGGGTCCGACGGCGTCGAGCGGACGCGGGAGCGGCGCGGTGGCCAGCAGGCAACGGTCGGGGACTCCCCCGGTGGGCACGGTCAGGTTGTCGGAGCGGACGGGGCGGCTGGGGTCGGCGGTGAAGCGGGAGCCGCGCAGCAGCCGCAGTCGCTGCGTGCGCGGTACGCCTTCGGTGCCTGCGGGCAGCCACAGGTCTCCACCGCCCAGCGCCTGCGCGCCATGGCGGCCGGAGGCGAGGTCGCCGGTCAGGGCGCGGCGGGCCCAACTCGCGTACAGCTCGCCGAGGACCACACGGTGGGCGGGGCCGGCGTCGGGTCCGGGAGCGGACACGAGACCGTGCCCCCAGGGGCCGAGGAGCAGGCGGGCCGAGGGTCCGCCCCAGGTACGCCACAGGGCGACGGTCTCCTCGGTGAAGTGGTCGTGGTGGCCCCCGACCGCGAGCAGGGGCACGTCGGCGTTCGCCGCCCGGGATGCGAGTCGGCCGCGCTCACGTTGCCGCCACAGTCCCGCCCAGGACGGCAGGCTTCGACCCAGCCGGTCGGGGAGGCCGGTGAGGGGCAGATGGGTGAGCAGACCGGGGTCCGCGGCGAGGGCCTTCTCCAGCGCACCCTCGTCGGAGTCGTGCCGGTCGCCGTGGGCGGCCCACCATCCGGCACGGGCCAGCAGCCGTTCCACGCCGGAGGGTTCGCGCGCGGTCTCGGCTGCGCCCAGCGCGGGCACGGCGGCGATGACGGCGTCGGGCCGGACTCCCGCCTCACCGGGCTCACCGGGCGCTTCGAGGGCAAGGACGAGAGCGCAGTGGGCGGCATAGGAGGCGCCGACGGCGACGTACCGGCCGTCGCTCCACGGCTGTCGCCGGATCCATCGGGCCGTCACCGCCCCGTCAGTGGCCTCGTTCTCGTACGGGCGCCACTCCCCCGGCGAGGCGAACCGGCCCCGGACGTCCTGGACGACGGCGGCGAAGCCGCGACGGGCCCAGCCGCGCGCTTCGGCCAGGTGCCGGCTGCGGTCGTACGGAGTTCGGATGAGGACGGCGGGAAAGGGGCCGGCGCCGTCGGGGAGGCGCACGTCCGTGGCGAGACCTCCGACAGCCGCGTGGAAGGACGTCATCCGTCCTTCTTCGGCATCGGCGCGACCGGCATCGATGCGACATCCGGCACCGGCAGGACGGGGTGCTCGGTGACGGTCAGCGTGCGCAGGTCCACATGTCGGAGTCGGCGCCGTGCCGGGAAACCGGCCGTGTCGGGGCTCCCGGTGGCCCACCGGGCGAGATCGTCGGCCAGCAGAGCCGCGAGCAGCGCGGCGACGGGAACGGTGAGCCGGACCGGTGCGCCCGACGTACGAGGCCCACTCCAGTAGGCGGACAGTTCGCGGTGGGCGGGGGTGGCGGCGATCCGGCGGGCTCGTACGTGGGCCGCGGTGACGTCTCCGGAGGAGGCAGCGAGGGGCTCGACGTACGCCTGCCAGCTCTCGCGGTGGCAGCGCAGCCAGGCGACCCCGTGCTCGGGGAGCCGGTCGGCAGCCTCCCACAGCCCGTCGGGTACGGGTCCGTCGAGGCACCACACGACGGCGGCGGGGTTTCCGTCGAGCAGGTCCTCGATAGCCGGCGGCGACGCGTCGAGTGTGGTCACGGGGGGTGTCGTGCGGGGCTCGGCGCCCAGGGCGGCCAGGTGCGCGGCCAGCGGCCGGGTCAGTGCCTGGTCGCCGAGGAGCCGGACGTCCCGGCGGCCGACGGGCCACTGCGGAAGCTGCGGCTCGTCCGCCAGGTATCCGGCCTCCTCGAAGGCCCGGACCACACGGTGCAGTTCCTCGTCCAGCGGGGCAACGTCGGTGCCAGAGAGCAGGGAGAGCAACGCGCTCTCGTCCGCTTCCCGTGTCCTGACGCTGAGGAACTCTCCTTCGGTGGTGCGGACGGCGAGACCCCGCCCGGGCACGGCGACGACTTCGACACCGGGGACGAGCCGGCTGCGGGACACGACGATCTCCTGACGACAGAGGCTGGGATGGGCGTGGGCCCGCCCGTAAGGCAACAGGCGGGCCCACGGTCGAGGGGTATGAGGCCCTCGCTTACTCCTCGGTGTCCTCGAAGGGGTTCTCGACGAGGGCGTTGGAGTGGGTGGCCGAGGCGTGGGCCAGCTGACCCGGGTCGGCGATCGGGGCGAAGATCTGCTCGCTGTCCATGAACTCTCCTTGTTCGTAAGGGAGATGCGGCGTTCGGATGAGCGCCACAACTCGAACACTAATGGAACTGATTTTCATTTTCTAGATCAAGGAGAGGGTGATCTGGGTAACACACGGGCCAGCCGCCCTCAGGGTCCCGGCCCACCCGGCCGGCGACCTTCAGTACGTCCGCGAGCAGCCCCGGCGTGACGACCTCCTTCGGCGCCCCGTCGGCCACCACGCGGCCTTCGCGCAGGGCGATGACGCGTTCGGCGAACCGGGCGGCGTGGGCCAGGTCGTGCAGCACCATCACCACGGTGAGCCCGCGCTCCTCGCGCAGGCGGACCACCGTCTGCAGCACGTCGAGCTGGTGGTGCAGGTCCAGATAGGTGGTCGGCTCGTCGAGCAGCAGAACGCGGGTGTCCTGGGCGAGCGCCATCGCCAGCCGCACCCGCTGCCGCTCGCCCCCGGACAGCGCGTCGACGTCCCGGTCGGCCCACTCCTCCACACCGACGTCGCACAGTGCCCGGTGCACGACCGGATCATCACCCTCGCGCAGCATGCCCAGCGGTCCCCGCGCCGCGTACCGGCCCTGCCGCACCAGGTGACGGACCGTCATCCCTGGTACGGCGGGCGCCGACTGGTGCAGCAGTGCGACTCTCGCGGCCGTGGCCCGCCGGGAGAGCCCGGCGAGGTCGTCCCCGCCGAGCAGCACGCACCCCCGGTGCGGCCGCAGCAGCCCGGCGGCCAGCCGTAGCAGGGTCGACTTGCCGCAGCCGTTGAGGCCGATGAGCGCTGTCAGTTCGCCCGGCCGTACGGTCATGTCGACGCCCCGCAGCACGGGTCGCGCGGGGTAGCCGAAGTGAACCCCCTCGACGTGTATTCCCATGGGCTCGCTCGTGTTCATGCTCAGTCCTCCGTCGACTTTCAGAACGCACTGCTCGGCGCGCGGCGCACGACGACCAGCAGCAGGGCGGCGCCCAGGCAGGCGGTGAGCGCCCCGACCGGAAGCGTGAGCCGTCCGGCGTCCAGCGCCTCGGCCAGCAGCCGCGAGGACAGCTGCGCCGCGGCGTCCGCGCCGCACACGACGACCGCGCCCAGCAGGGCGGCGCCGGGAAGGCTCACCCTCAGGTCCGCGCTGAAAACGGCGACGGCCAGATGCGGGACGAGCAGTCCCACGAAGCCCAGCGCTCCGACGGCGGCCACCGCACCGGCCGTCAACGCCACCGCGCACAACAGGGCGAGGCTGCGGGCCCGCCGGGCGGAGAGCCCGGCGGCAAGGGCGATGTCGTCGCCGCAGCGCAGCAGGGTCAGCGGCCCGGCAAGCAGCCAAGCCGCAGCCCCCCAGACCAGCCCCCATGGCCACAGCAGGTGCCAGTGTTCCCACACCCGGCCCTCCATGGTGCCCACCAGCCACTGCACGACGCTGCCGAGTTCTCCCGGCTCCACGAGCAGCACCATGGCGGTGAGTCCGCCGAGCACCGCCGACACCAGCACTCCGTGCACGGCGGTCTGCGCGGGGTCGCCGCCCGCGCGGCCGACGAGCAGCCAGAGCAGCAGCGCTCCGGCGCATCCGCCCGCGCACGCGGCGAGCACCACGGCCAGCGGCGAGTCCCACCCCGCAAGACCCAGGGCCGTGGCGGTGACGGCCCCGAGGACCGCCCCTGGTGTCACGCCTGTCACTTCGGGGCCGGCGAGGGGGTTGCGCAGTGCGGACTGCAGGATCAGCCCGGCCACGGCGAGGGACGCGCCCGCCCCCAGGGACACCAGCATTCTGGGCATCCGTAGCTGCAAGAGAATGTGACGTTCCGTCGCGTCACCGCCGCCACCCAGCACGTCCCAGACCGCGCCCGGGGACATGCCGCGTCCGGCCACGAGTTCCACCCCGGCGCACACGACGGCCAGCGCCGCGAGGGCCGCGAAACGCCGGTTCACCGAGCGTCCTCCGTTCCAGTCTTCTCTACGGGGAGCAGGGAGGCGCCGCGGGCCTCGGGCACGCCGTGAGGCACCGGCCCGCGCACCGAACCGGCCGCCCCGCGCCCGCCGGTCTGGCCACGGCGGCGACCCGATCGCATCAGAATGACCCCGGCCGGGACTCCCAGCAGGGCCGTCCAGGCACCGACCGGGGTCTCCACGGGTGCCAGCGCCAGCCGGGCGGGGACATCAGCAACCGTCACGACGACCGCACCCCACGCGGCGGACCACGGGAGCCAACGCACCGCTCCCGATACAGGGTTGAACCGACGAGCCAGATGCGGGGCGAGGAATCCCACCCACGCGACGGGCCCGCACACGGCCGTGACGGGCGCGATCAGCACGACGGCAATGGCCAGCGCGGCCAGCCGGGCCCGCTGGGCGCGCACGCCCAGCGCCTCGGCATCCTCGTCGCCCAGTCGCATCACCGACAGCACCGGCGCGCAGAGCACGAGGGCGGGGGCCGCGACGAGCAGCCACGGCCACAGTCCAGTGACGTCGTCCCAGGTCCGGACGGAGAGGGACCCCAACAGGTATCGGTAGATGAGCTGGAGGTCGAGCTGGTCCGCCATGACCATCAGGACGAGGAGCGCGGCCTGCAATGCGGCCGCGACCGCGGCGCCGGTCAGCAGCACCGCGGACGGGCTGCGCCCGAGTCCGGCGGCGAGCAGGGTCAGCCCGCCGCCGAGTGCGGCCCCGCCGAGGGCGAGGACGGGCTGGACCGCGGCAGGCAGTGACAGGGCCAGCACCAGTGGCGCGGCCACGCCCAGCGCCGCCCCGGAGGAGACACCGAGCATTTCCGGTACCGCCAGGGGGTTGCGGAGCGCCTCCTGGAGCACGAGCCCCGCCGCGCCCAGACAGGCTCCGGCGATCAGCGCCAGCACCAGTCGTGGGACGCGGAGTTCGGTGACGACGATCCCGTCGAGCGTGGCGTCCCCGTCCAGCACCGCGCCGACGAGCCGGTGCGGTGGGACGTAGGGGGTGCCGAGGCACAGCGCGCAGACCGACGCGACGATCAGCACCCCGATCACCAGGAGGGGTTGCCACTTCCGTCCACGGAGCGGAAGCCGCCGGGCCCCGCCCGCCGGACCATCTACCGCGGTGGGTGCCGAGGAGGGCGCCCTCACCGCAGCGCGGCCATGGCCTCGTCGAGGACGATGCCCATAGAACGGGTACCGCGCCCCTTGGCCCACACCTCTGAGTTCGCCTCGTGAACGTCGCCGTTCTTCACGGCCGGGATCTTGCTCCAGAGGGGGTTCTTCGCCAGCTTCTCCGACAGCTTGCCGTCCGCGTCTCCGAAGCTCATGGTCTCGACGAAGAGTACGTCGACGCCCTGAGTGAGGATCTCCTCAAGGCTATAACTGCCTTCCACACCACGGGACTTCCACGGGTACTGGGCGATCTTGGGAAACAGGCTCGCGGTCACGTCACGTTCCGGAGTCGCGACGCCGAAGTTCTCGTCACTGCCGTAGATGATGAGTGCGGTCTTGTCGCTCGGGGCCTTCTCGGCCTTGGCGAGCTTGGCCCGGAAGGTCCTCTCGGCCTTCTCCCCCTCGGCGGTGCAGCCGGTGAGGGATGCGGCGTCGCGCAGGTAGCCCACACTGTCCTCCCACGTCTCGGGCTGCATGGCCCAGAACGTGGTGGCGCCCTTCAGCCCGGGGGCGAGCTTGCCGTGGGTGTCCGCCAGGCCGATCACGAGGTCCGGCTTGTGGGAGAGGATCGCCTCCACCTCCGGGGCGATGAATCCGCCGGGGACGACGTCGACCTTCTTGGCCTTGTCCTCCCCGAGGAAGCCGGGGTGGCCGAGCAGTGCGCTATTGGTGGCCGTCGGGACGATGCCGAGTTCGGTCAGGATGTCGTCGCAGAGCGCGAACAGGCAGACGATCCGCTCCGGTTGCTTCTCCAGGGAGATCTTGACGCCGTTCACGTCGGTCAACTCGGTCGCCGCCTTGATGGGTTCGACGGTGACCTCGGACTTCGCGGTGGGCCCGGCCTGGCCGCTTGCGGGCTCGTCGGGGGTCGAGCCGCAGCCGACCAGGACGGAACCCACCACCGCTGCGGTGAGCCAACTACGGACGAATCTGGACGGTGCGCGCAGCATCGCTGCCCTCGCTTCTCCTCAGGAACCTGGAACGCACCGAACATACATGATAATCGTTTTCACTAGACAGCTCCTGGAGGACCCATGAACGCCACCTCTTCCGCGCTCCTCGTCTCCGACCACGTGGACGGATCCGTGTACGTACTGACCGTGCCGGACGGCACCGTCACAGGACGCCTCACCGGGCGTCATCTCTCCGAGCACGCCGGGTTCTTGGCGCTGCCGGGAGGGCGGGTGGCCTGCGTGGACGACCGCCGGGGGGAACTGCTGGTGCTCGACCCGTTCGGCGACGAGCTCGTAGAACTCGCAGTCCCGGTCGCTGTGCCGGCCGAGCACCTGGCCTGCGATCCGACCGGTCGCCGACTGGCCGTCACGACCGGCCTGGGCGAGAACACCGAGCCGTGGTCGGACCTCATGACGGTCGTCGACCTGGCCACTGGAGAGGCCGCGCGGGTACGCACGCGCGTAGGCGAACCAGGCGTGACGGTGCTGGGCGATGGCGATCCGCTCGTCACACTGCGCCACAGGGAACCCGGCGCGCTGGCCATCCACCGGTTCGCGGATCTCCTCGCAGCCCCGCCCGGCTGTCCCGTGGTCACGCCTCACGCACTCCTGCCCCTGCCGGACGACGGGCACGGAGACGCACAGGACCCCGAGTCCGGGCAGGTGTTCGCTGCCACGAGCGAGGGAGTGCACTCGTTCCGAAGGAAGGAGGACACGCTCGTGGCCGAATCGTTGATCCCATGGGAATCGCCCGCCCGCGGCTGGTACCTCCGTCTCGATACCCGCCAACGGGCACTGTGGACCACATTGCGCGGTGGTGCTCCGGACGCACTGCGGTGGCCGGACTGGACCAACCAGGCGTGGCGCCACGACTTGGAGACGGGCCACACACTCCTCACGGAACTCGGCCCCGGCCTCGTCTTCCGGCTGGCTCTCGCCCGGAACCACACCGCCTTCACCCGCATCCACCCCGACGGCGACGAACTGGTGCTTCTGGACGCCGACGACACCCTTCGCCGCGTCCCCCTCCCCGCCATGGACAAGGCGCCGCGGCGCGGCGGTACTCCCTGGGAGGGCGTGGAACGCCGAGCGGTGGCCGCCACACCAGGCTCCGGCTGGGTGGCCGTCACCCGCGGCGGTCACGGCGGAGTGCATCTGGTCGATGCGGAGACGGGACACGAGGCGACCCGCCTGCGATTGAGCACTCCGCTACACCACGGCGGCCACGTGATGCTGCTCAGCCGGAACGACGGCGCTGACGGCGATCCCGTGGGCCGTTGACGGGTCACGGACCGAAAGCCCGTACGCCGGGGGAACGCGGTCGGTCGGCGAGCCCGAACGTCAATGGCCGACCGCGGACCGGCAGTCTCCGCACACCCCGCCGAGCTCGATGGTGACTCTGCCGGGGATCTTGGAGATTCCCAGCGCGGCAGCATGGTCAACGGGCATGCTCGGGCTGTCCCAGTGGCCGATGAGTCGTCGAGGTGCCCGTTGTCCCTCCGCCCCCGTTCCGGTGAGCAAGGCCCAGCGTAGCCAGCCGTGTTCAGCAGCGCTGCGGCATTGCTGCAGCACGTCTACGTCACACCCCGTCACCGACCTGCACCATGCTGAGTTCACCGAGCCGGGGAGGTGCCGACCGCGACCAGGCGGCCCTCCGCCCGTTCTCTCCGGTACCACCACCTGAAGGAGCAATCGGCATGACCGACATCGTCAAGCGCAACGCCCGAGCCATCCTCCTCGACGGCGACGAGCTGATCCTGATCAAGCGCACCAAGCCCGGGAGGGAGCCGTACTGTGTGTCGGTCGGCGGAGGGGTCGAGGAAGACGACGCGACCATCGAGGCGGCCCTGCACCGGGAGGTGTTCGAGGAGCTGGGCGGCAAGCTGGAGCGCACCGAACTGGTCCACCTGATCACCGACGAACTGGAGAGCGGCGTCGGCATCCAGCACATCTTCGCCGCGCGCCTGGAGTCGATGGACCTGGCCGCGCGTACGGGGACGGAGTTCTCCAAGCCGGAGCGGGGCGGGTACGAGGTGGTCCGGGTGCCGTTCATCGCCGAGGCCGTCCGCGAGCTGAACCTGATGCCACCAGAGCTCGCCGACTTCATCGCCGCGAACACGGACGCGATCGTCTCCGTCCTCGACACCCCGATCCGCGAGGCGTGAGCAATGGCACAGGTCCCGGACTTCGTCAGCCTCAACGGCCCTGACAACGTGGGCAAGACGACCCACCTGGTGCGGCTGACCGGGCGCTGGGACGGCTTCCAGCCGCTGGGGTCGGGCCACGAGCACGACCCCGAGCCGTGGGCGCGGGTGGCGGCCGGCGACTACGCCCGGTGGTGGTTCGAGACGTCCACGACCGTCGAGCTGACTGAGATGCTGCTCGTCGGCCACGCCAAGCGGGCCGCCGCCCGCGAGGCCGGGTGTACGGGCCTGCTCGACCGAGGCCTGCCCATGCTCCTCGCCGTGGCCACCGCGACCTGCGTGGTCAAGGACGGGCTGACGGTCGGCGAGGCGTTCAAGACCATTACGGGCATCGCCGGTTCGCGAGCCACCGCACCGAACCCTGCCGAGGCGGGCAGGAGCCCCGCCGAGCTCGACAACCGGTTCTCCACGATGACCGAGGTCCGGCGGGTGGCCTGGCCCGCCTACGAGGACCCGAAGTGGTCCGACCCGCTGCGATTCCAACAGGGCATCGCGGGATCGTCCTGGCCATGCAGCCGATCGACACCTCCAGGCCGCATCCGTTCACCGAAGCCGGCAACAGCGCGTTCAACATGTTCCTCTGTATGCCCCCCGAAGGTGAGCGGGCCGGCGACGTCCTGCTCGCCGACTCCACAATCTTCAGCTCCTTGTTCGGCGGCGATGAGAGCCTGCGCAATTTCTGGCGGAACCTCGTCACCAAGTAGAGACGCGGGCCATCGCGGCGAGGAGGCGATTTCCGTGAGCGGAAGGCAAGTGGCACTCGAGCTCGACGACATTCAGCGCGGAGTGCTCGCTCCCCGGCCGACCCCGTACGCAGCGACCTATCTGGTGTTCCACATCGGTGACCGGACGCACGGGAGGGAGCTGATGCGGCGCGCGAGCGCGGTGGTGACCTCGGCCGCCGACTCGGTCAGCCCCTCGGGGGAGACGTGGGTAAGCGTCGCGCTCACCTCCCACGGGCTGGAGGTCCTGGGTGTGCCCAGCACCTCGCTGGAAACGTTCGCGTGGGAGTTCCGGCAGGGGATGGCCGCCCGCGCCAGAGCGCTGGGCGATGACGGCGAGAGCAGCCCCGAGCACTGGGAGGCACCACTGGGCACCCCGGATGTCCATGTGGTGCTCACCGCGGTCGCACCCGACCCCGAGCGGCTGGAGGCGGCCATCGACCGGGCCCGCCCCGCCTACGAACAGCTCACCGGGGTGACCGCGATCTGGCGGCAGGAATGCTACGCGCTGCCCACTGAGACCGAACACTTCGGCTACCGCGACGGTGTAAGCCACCCGGTCGTCGAAGGCAGTGGCATCGCAGGGTCGAACCGGCTGGAGACGCCGTTGAAGGCGGGCGAGTTCGTGCTCGGCTACCGGACGAGATCGGCGGCATCCAGATGCCGCAGCCGGAGACGCTGGGACGCAACGGCAGCTACGCGGCCTTCCGTAAACTCCACCAGGACGTCGCCGCGTTCCGCCGCTACCTGAGTCAGGCCGCCACCAGCCCTGAGGACGAAGAGCTGCTGGCCGCCAAGATGATGGGCCGCTGGCGCAGCGGAGCTCCGCTGGCGCTGAGCCCGCAGCACGACGACCCCGCTCTCGGTGCGGACCCCGGCCGACGCAACACCTTCCTGTACGCGCGGGAGGATCCGGCGGGATTCGTCACCCCTGCCGGTTGTCACATCCGCCGAGCCAATCCCCGTGACGCCTCGGTGGCGGGCGAGGTGCGGCTGCACCGCATGATCAGACGCGGCGCCGTCTACGGTTCGCCACTGCCCGATGGGGATCTGGAGAACGACGGGGTGGACCGGGGGCTGATGTTCGCGTTCATCGGGGCCCACCTGGGGCGGCAGTTCGAGTTCGTCCAGTCCCAGTGGATGAACGACAGTGTGTTCTTCGGCGCGGGCGATGCCAAAGACCCCGTCGCCGGGTCTCACGACGGCAGCGGCGGCTTCACCGTTCCCCGGCGGCCGGTGCGCCGGCGCCTGCCCCCGCTGCCGCGGTTCGTCGTCACCCGCGGCGGCGAGTACTGCTTCCTGCCTGGCCTGCGCGCCCTGCGCTGGCTCGGCGATCTGCGGGACCACCGGGCCGCCGGTACGCCGCACCACCATGGGAGGCATCGCCGCCGTACGCAACGCCCGGCCCGCCCTGGCCGCGATCGGCATCGCCTTCTCCGGCCAGCCCGCCATCCTCGGCGCACTCGCCGCGGGCTGCTCAGCGGCCTGGCAGCAGCCCTCCCGATCGCCGCGGTACTCAACAGCCGCAGAAACCGCCCCCCAACAACCAGACGGGCACGCTGACCAGGACACCGCCTCCCGTCGGCTGCACCCGCGCGATACACCGCCGATGGCCCTTGCCGGGCCGGACGTCCTTCGCCAGTCGGTCGACGCAGTCCACGAGCCGGATGCCGGTCGTGGTGACCCCGACCAGCCCGTGCTCGCCCGGTACGCCGCGCCTGGCGCTCTGTGCGTCGATCGGTTCCAAGGTCTGGCGTCATTGTCGTCGCCGCGTCTCACCCGCCTCGCGCCGAACAGCGCTTCAACGCCGGGCGTCCTTGGCGGGCTCACCGCGAGGTGGTGAACGGGGTTTCTGTGGCGGCTGCGCACGGGCGCCCCATGGCGTGATCTGCCCGAACGGTACGGCCCGTGGCAGACCGTCTACCGTCGCTTCACCCAATGGGAGAAGGACGGGACCTGCGTCGCACTCGCAGCAGGTTGCGGATCCTCCGGGAGGAATGGGCCTTGTCGGCCACGACCCGGTCGGGCCTGGTCCTCGGCCGGCCGGTCAGGGCTCGTGAGGGTGACGACGATGACGACGGTCGTGAGGAGCACCACGGCGTCACGCTGGCCGACGGCAGGTCCCTCGGAGGTCGTGGCGGGCACGATCCTGCGCGGCGGCTAGTGCCGCATCAGGCAACGTTCGCCCCGTCGCGACGCCCGGCACGCCCTCTCGCCGCACCGGCCGAAATCCCAAGTACATCCAGTACGAGGGCTTCCGGCCGGCACACCGAGAGCACGTACCGGACGCGCTCCTTGACGGGCAAACGTTGCCTGCCGCGGCACTAGTGAGATGCCGCCGCGCATCCCCGCCCACGCCAGGGGCAGGCGCTGGAGTCCGGTGATACGCCTGTCGCGCTGCCGGGGGCGCCGGTCCAGGACCCTTACGAGGTAGGGGACCGAGCAGAACCACGCGATCCTTGTCCCGGTCACGGCGGCGCTGACCGCAACTGCGGCGAGCGTCGCCTGGACCACGGAGCCCTCCATCCGGACCTGTCTCACGTCGGTCAGGTCCGCTACGGGGGTCGTACGACTGGGCTTGGAAGGTAGGACAAGCTCAGCGGTCGCGCCACCAGCGGGCCCCGGGGCCGAAGACGCCCCGGAGGGTGTTGGTGGCGCAGTGGATCTCCCCCTCGCCGACATGCACACCGATGAGGTCGTCCACGTAGCTCACCCGATAGCCGGTGCGGCGGAAGGCCGCGGTGATTGCCTCGGAGAAGACGTCCTTGCCGTCCACGACCGGGCCGTACGGCTTCGGGGCGACGTATCGGCCGTCGTTGAGCACGAGCCCGTTGGCGGTGCCGGGAATCTCGGCGACAGCTTCCCGCATCGCCTCGAGCTGCTTCTGCTTGGCGTCCTTGGCCGGGCCGTCCTCCATGCCGCGGATCTCTGTATCCAGCATTCCGTAGTCGAGCGACCGGGCCGTGAAGAGGGCCGGGACGCGGATGATCTCGGCGTCGGTCAGACCGGCTTTCGCCCTGAGCACGGCGAGGTTGGTGTCGATCCGTTCGGCGGCCCGCTCGTTGGTGCCGGTGAACTGGGTGTCGGCGAGGAAGGCGTCGACGGTGCGCTGGTCGATGCGCAGGTCGTACGGCCACTCCAGCTTGGGCAGGCCACCGTGCAGGAGTTCGCCGCCGTGGCCCTTCTTCTGGACATCGCGCAGGAGGGCGAGACCGGCACGCGGGTCCGCGACCACGGCCCGCCAGCCGAGCCGGCTGCCGGGTACCGGAAGGAACTGCACGAACTCGTCGACGTGACCGATGGTCAGCCACGAGGTGTCCAGAGAAATCGGGTCCTGCATGCCCTGGGCGCGCAGGAAGGCGAGCATCTCCGGGGCGGGACCGGTCTTCCCCGGGGCCAGGCCGTCCCCGCCGATCACGACGCGGCCGTGCGGGTTGCCGGGGCTCGGCGGCACCGTTTCCAGGTTGCCCATCGAGTCGTAACTGCTGTTCTCGTTCACGTCGGGGGCGTGGGTGATGTGGACGGCGGCCACGTCGTGTCCGGCCAACTCGGTGAAGGCGGTGCGGGCGGCGACGCGGCGGTCGTCGTTGGCCGAGGTGATGAGGACCCGCATACCGTGCGGGCGGCCGTCCGGACCGGGGATCGCGACGTAGCCCGGCTCGAAGATGTCCTGGGCCCAGGTGTCGCCCTTGGTGTCGAGGGCGCGCGAGGGAGACGTCACCCCGCCGTCGGGCAGTGCGGCGTCCAGCTCCCTGACGAAGGTCTCAGTATAGGTGTCGTCCTCGTCGGTCGCGGCTCGCAGCACCTCCTGAACCGGGGCGGTGTTGAGCTGGGTGAGCACCGGGGCCTGACGCATCCCCAGGTGTGCCGACGCGCTGGCGCCGTCCGCGGTGACGGTGAGCGTGACGCTGGTGCGGCCGTCCCAGTCCGCGGCGTCCCTGATCACGTCGAGGCCCTCGACCCCGAGTTCCACGCCCCGCCGCAGCTCCTGCGCGGTCAGACGGGTCTGCGGGCCGGCCGCCTCCCAGCCGAGCGGCGCCGAGCCGCCGGGCCGGTGCACGAAGAGCCGGATCCGACGGCTTCCTTGCAGGGGCCGCTTTGAGTGACGGTCGAGTGTCTCGGGACAGCTTCGGAAGTCGCCCGAAAATCGGCCGTCGACACAGTGGTTGGGCTGAAAGTCCGGGCCGTGGAAGAGGTCGTGCTCCGGTCGGAAGAACTGTTGGTCCCGGCAATCGCGGACACATCGCGGTGCTGTCGGTGAGCGTGAACATCGAGATAGTGCGTGTTGAAGCGCAGCGCACGACAGCCGGTGCCGCCTGTCTGGGGTTTGTGGGGTCTGATCGACCCGGATCCACAGCTCCTGCCTGCGGTTTCCCGCCGGCTCGCCGAGCGTCGGCCGACGTGTCGTGCTCCAGTTACGGGTTTGGCGGTTCCGGTGCCGCAACACCGCGTGGGCGTCTTCCGCTCGCTCACCCGCTGCAACACCCGCCGACAGCACTCGGCCAACGGACGGCAAGCCCCAATCGTCTACGAGCAGCAGTGAACCGCTCCGTATCGGGTGGAGACTCGATTCCGTGAAAGGATTGAGTCATGGCACGTCCAGCGCTCCCCATGGCCTCCTGGCGGTGCACATCGGGGGCGCACCAGTGCGGTGCCTGGGTTCGTATCGGGCGCGGCAGGCAGAGAACGGCGCATCGTTCGCCACAGCAACGCGGTGGAGTGCCGCATCCATATCAGGGTGCGCATTGCGACGCTCATCCGCACCGCCGACGCGGTTTTGGCGAGGGCGGGGCTGGTGGGACTGCTCAGCGAGAAAACAGCGTAGCCGGGCCGCTTGGAGCCGCTTGCGCTACTCGCGGAGCTCCTTCTTCTTCTGCGCCTTCGCCTTCGGCACCGGCTCCTGTCAGCAGTTCGCCGGACTACTCCGAGTGCGCCTGGACACCCCGGCCCCGCGGAATATCAGCTGCCCAGGCACCAGCCCCTCGGCCGGGCTCATTCCTCGGCCCGTTGGGTGATGGGCGCCTCGGTACGGTCGCCCAGGAATTCGTACCACCGGCGCTCCAGACAGACGTAACGCATGTCGGCTTCGACCAGGCTGAGGAAACCGGCCACAGTTTCGGACAGACGTTGCTGCAGACCCGGGTCGATCAGCGTTCCGTCCTCCGCGAAGGCCTGGTAGCTGTTGGCAAGGCTGAACATGTCCGGGTAGACGCGGGTACCGAGGTGCTCCAGGGGGACCCTCAACGCCCACAGCCCTCGGTTGCCGCCGACCAGGGACGGCGAGGCGGAGACAAGCATCGCGTGCTTGGTCTTGAACGGCTGTGGCCGCACACGCGAGACCCAGTCGATCGCGTTCTTCAGCAGGCCCGGCACGGAGGCGTTGTACTCGGGGGAGGAAATGACGAAGGCGTCGGCCTGTTCGATCCGGTCGCGCAGCAAAAGAGCGCCGTCCGGCAGCCCTTCCGCGGCCTCCGCGTCACCGTCGTACAAAGGCATGCCGAAATCGTGCATGGCAGCGTGGTCGACGCTGGCGCCGGTGTCGGAAATCAGCCGGGCCACGAGCGACGCGAGGCGGGCGTTGGATGAATCGGCCCGCAGTGCGGCGCCGAAGACAAGCACCCGCAGCGGGCCTGGCTGGGTCTCCGTCGGCATGTGGTACGTCCTTTCGTCGCAGGGGCCCGTGCTTGGCCCGGGCACCACGCGGACTATTGGTTCCATGCTGAGGCCTTCACTATCCAGGGGCCGGAAGAGCTCGCCCGAAGGAAGGAGGAGCTTCAGCCGGTTGATAAGTCGCTCGACGGTCTCGCGATCACGGTAAAGACCGGCGTCGAAAGTGACGGGACGACCGCCGGCTGCCCTTCCTCTTGAGGTTGGCCACCTGGTCCTTCTTCTCCGGGATAACCGCCTTGGTGCGGTGTCTATGCAGGTGGACGCGATTGGCACGGGACGAGTACGCCTTGCCCGCGGCGACCCAGACGGCCCCGGACCGTCGCGGAGGTCCTGTCGCCCCCGGACGACCTCCCCCTCTTCTGCGGCATGTCGGCCGGGTTCGAAGATGTCACAGCGGGCGACGCCCGCATAGGCCGGGCGCCGCTCGACGAAACGGTCACGTTCGTCGACGGTCTCTGACACCGTCCCTCTTCGGCCCATCAACGAGCCGTTTCATGCCGCACCCACATAGCGTTTCATATGCCACATTGCGCACGTAATCCCGATGAAAGGCATGTCATGAAGATTGCAGTCATCGGCGGTACCGGACTGATCGGGGCGCAGGTCGTCAAGAACTTGAACGCCGCCGGACACGAGGCGGTACCGCACTCGCGGTCTACCGGAGTCGACGTCATCAGCGGCCAGGGACTGGACGAGGCGGTGGCGGGAGCCGACGTCGTCGTCAACCTGACGAACTCCCCGACCTTCGACGAAGCATCCCCGGCCTTCTTCCGGACCTCGATGGACAACCTCCTGGCCGCGGCTCACAAGGGCGGCGTCGGCCACTTCGTCATCCTCTCGATCATCGGCACCGACCGGGTTCCGGAGCTGGACTACTACCGGGCCAAGACGCTCCAAGAGAACATCCTCGCGGCCGGGCCGATCCCCTACTCGATCGTCCGAGCCACGCAGTTCATGGAGTTCATGGACGCCGTCCTGTCCTGGACCACCGACGGCGACACCGTCCGGCTGCCCGCCACGCCGATCCAGCCGATCGCGTCCAAGGACGTGGCCAGCGCAGTGGCGGAGGTCGCCGTCGGCGCCCCGCTGAACGGCAGGCGCAACATCGCAGGCCCCGAGATCTTCAACCTGGACGAGCTGGGCCGGATCGCCCTCTCCCACAAGGGCGACAACCGCACCGTCGTCACCGACCCCACCGCCGGCATGTTCGCCGCCGTCAAGGGCAACGTCCTCACCGACAAGAACGCGCACCTCGCCCCCACCCGCTACACCGACTGGCTCTCCTGACATCCCCGCCTCCCGCGTGTCCTGTTCCAGCCCGGCAGTCTTCTCGTTGCGCGCGCCGGGTGCCGCGGCTTGAGCCGGATGGGGATCCGGCTGCGGTCCCCCGATCCCAGGTCAGGCGGAGGGGGAATCGCATGCAGCCATTCGGTCCCGCCGAGCCACGGCTCTCGGGGTGGGACGGGCCTGTGGACGTCGCGACGGTCGCCCGCCGGCCTGGTGCTGGATGCGCCAGTTTCGGGTGGGCCCAGCGGTCCCGGATTGTCACTGACTGGACTGGTGGAGCAGATGCGGGAGGCAGACGATCTTGGATGTCTATGAGGCGGTCACGAGCCGGCGGGCTGTGCGCGGGTTCAGCGACCGGCCTGTTACGAGGCAGGTACTGGAGCGGGTCCTGTGCGCTGCGGCTTGGGCGCCGTCTGGATCGAACGTCCAGCCGTGGTGCGCCTACGTGGTGACCGGTAGGCCGCTGGCCGAGCTCAAGAGGCGCGCCGGTGAGCGCGTGGCGGCAGCCGACCCCTGGGACGAGCGGGAGTACGAGATGTACCCGCCCGCACTGAGGTCTCCGTACCACGAGCGCCGATCCGCCTTCGGCCATGAGCGCTACAGCGCACTTGGTATTGGGCGCGAGGACTGGGAGGCGCGCCAGAGGGCCGCTGCTGCGAACTGGGAATGTTTCGGCGCGCCCGCCGCCCTGTTCTGCTACATCGACCGCGACATGGGCCGGCCTCAATGGTCCGACGTCGGCATGTATCTGCAGACCGTCATGCTGTTGCTCGCGCCGAAGGGCTGCACAGTTGCCCGCAGATGGCGTGGTCGGTGTATCGCAAGACTGTCGCGGAGATCCTGTCACCACCGGACGAACTCATTCTCTTCTGTGGCATGTCGATCGGGTTCGAGAACGCCACGGTGGGTTACACCCGTACGGGCCGGGCGCCGCTCGACGAGACCGTCACATTCGTCGAGGGGGGGTAGATTTGCGACTGCGTGACGATCACGGTCGGCCGGGACGCCATCGTGATCGGCGACGACACCGGCTCCCTGACTTGATCGCAAGCTCACACCCTGAGCTTCCAACTGGTCAGCAGGCCGTTCTGTGTGAGCGATGCGTCAGCGTATGGCCGAGCACGAGTCGCCATGAGGCGGATCGCACCTCTGGTCGGGACTCACCCACCACACCCCCACCAGGACTTCGCACCAGGCAGGCGAACTCTTCCTGCTCAGCGGCGCGCGCTCGTGCGAAGAAGCTGGGTGTGCTGCTGGCCGTGGAGTCCGGCAGGCGCATCGTCACGAATCGTTCGGCAGACTCGGCAGCATCAGGGATGCCGATGAACTCGCGGAGCGCTGCGTTGGTCAGCGCCTCGGAGGGGGTGCTCCGGTGAGGTCACCGCTCTGGAGGTCAATCCCCAGATTCCGGTACCGGTCCCGCAGCCCTCGAGTAGTCCTCGCCCATCACCTCGGGCAGGAACTCCAGCTCGATGTCGTCGCCGATCTCCGCGACGTGCGGTTCCTCGTTGAGCGGCGAAGGTCTTCCCTGACATGAAGGCTCCCTGGGCATACCTCAGGTCTCAGCTCCGTCACAGACCCCGTACCCATTACAACCACGATCCTGAAGACTGACAGTCTCACCACGTGGAGATAGCTGAACTCGTTCTGGAGTACGTGAAGACTCTGGTGTGGCCCGTGGTCACACTCACCCTGATGTGGGGCCTGCGTGCACACATTCAGTACACATTCACGCGCATGACCAGATTGGAGACGCCAGCAGGCGCAATCGAGTTCGAGGCTGACGCGCGGGAGGTCCGACAGAACGCAGAAGAACTGTCCACGAACTCCGCCTCCGACAATCCGACCTCTGCGGGATCTGATGAACCAGTGCCTGAACAGGAAGAGAGTCCACAAGTTCCATCTCCACAGGATGCCCAGCAGGAATTCGACATTTACGAGTCTGCGAGAATCACAGCTATCCGTTCCCCTGCACTTTCCGTTATCCGCAGCTGGGACTTCCTCCAGGAGGATCTCACCCATGCCTTGAATCAGCGCCGAATCCCCGACCCTCCGAACGGCGATCGATGGCACCCTTGGGATATTTCATGGGAGCACCTGCACAGACTGGGTCTTGAGCCCGGAGCAGTGAGCGTTTACATGTCACTGAAAGACCTATGGGACAGAGCAGCACACACTCGCACCGTGGTCACTCCGCAAGCCGCAAATAACTTCATCGCCAGCTGCCGCGACCTTTCGCACCAGGTGAACGCCAGATACCACACGTAGCACTCAACGGCTGCCGCCTATCTACTCATATCAAAGAGCTTCGCGCAGCGACTGGGTGAGGAGATCGTCGGTCGCGTCGGCAAACCGGCACCGTTGTCACGGATTCAGTTATCCATCAGTGGTAGACCGGGCAGCACCTTCTCGATGGTGATGGGGAAGTCGCGCACGCGTACGCCGGTGGCGTTGAACACCGCGTTGGCGACCGACGCACCGGCCCCGCAGATGCCCAGCTCGCCGACGCCTTTCGCGCCCAGGACGTTGGCCTTGTCGTCGTACCCGTCAAGGACGACCGCGTCGATGTCGGGGACGTCGGCGTGGACCGGCACCAGGTATTGCGCGAAGTCCCGGTTGACGAACGCGCCAGATCGCAGGTCGACCACGGCCTCTTCTTCGAGGGCCGCACCGACTCCCCAGATCATGCCGCCGATCAGCTGCGAGCGGGCCGTCTTCGCGTTGAGTACGCGGCCCACCGAGAACACGCCGAGCATCCGCCGCAGACGGATTTCGGCGGTGTCCGCGTCGACCCCCACTTCAGCGAAATGGGCCCCGTAGGTGTTGATCGAGTAGTCCGTGTAGTTCGGATCATCGCCCATGAAGCGGGTACCGCTCTCCGCCTCGAACCCTTCTGGATGGTTGCGTGCGACGATCTCGCTCAGCGCCTCGGACGCTCTGCCAACAACCACGTTGCCATTCGAGAACACGGCGCCTGCCGGGTCCAGGCCATGCAGCGGAGAGCACGTGTCGCCGCGCGCCTCGGCCAGGAGCTGCTCGCGCAGGGCCATGCACGCACCGTGCACCGCATTGCTCGAACTGGCGGCGCCCCACGAGCCGCCGGACCCCCAGCTGGTGGGAAACTCGGAACGCCCGAGCTCGATCCGCACCCGATCGGGCGGCAGTCCGAGCCCGTCGGACGCGACCTGAGTCAGGACGGTGTACGTGCCCGTGCCGAGATCGGTCATGTCCGTCTGGACGACGGCGGTGCCGTCAGCCTCCAACCGCACCCGCGCTGCTGCCGGCCCTTGGAAGTGCCCGCGGATGGCGGCCGACATGCCGTAGCCGACCAGCCACCGCCCGTCGCGCACACTCGCCGGGGTGGCGGGGCGGTGCTCCCAGCCGAACCGGCGCGCGCCTTCGCGCAGGCACTCGACCAGGTGCCGTTCGCTGTACGGCACGTCTCGCTCGGGGTCGACGGTGGGCTCGTTGAGGATCCGCAGCTCGACCGCGTCCATCCCCAGCGCATGGGCCAGCTCGTCCATCGCCGACTCGACCGCCAGCATGCCCGGCGCTTCGCCCGGCGCGCGTACGTCCGTCCCAGGCGGCAGATCGAGCGGCGCAAGCCGGTGGCTGGTCAACCGGTGGGGTGCGGCGTAGAGACTGCGGGTCGTGGCGGCGGTCTGCTCGGCGTACTCCACGTCGGGGTTGGTGTGCATGGTGACGTCATGGGCAATCGCGGTCAGCCGTCCGTCCTGCTCCGCGCCCAGTCGAACCCGCTGGCTGGATGTGGGACGGTTGCCTACGAGCTGGAAGATCTGCTGCCTCGTCATGACTTCCTCCGCGGCTCGTACGATCGCCTGTTTCTTCCATTCGGGCAGCCGGTTGGCGGCGGCGTTCACCAGCGCTGCCGCCTTCTTCACGTAGCCGTAGGCGTGGTAGACCTCCTTGGGCATCCGGTCGCCACCGATGGAGAAGTGGATCAGCGACCGTTGCGTCTGCGCACCCCAGTAGCGGTCCGCTGGCACCTCGACCGTGCCCATGCTGTCAAATTCTTCGCGCTGTCCATCGGCCTGGATCCCGATCGGTACTTCCTGCATCTCGGGGACCGACTGGTCGCCCTGGCTCACTTCGCATGCTCCACATCGCTCGTGGGATAGACCGGCTGCCACATCGCGTCCTGCACCGCTTGAATGAGGTTTTCGTGCGTCTTCGTCGCGACCCCATCCTGTGCAGCGGCGCGGGCGACGGCAACGGCGACTGTGGCCGAAGACGCCCTCAGGTTGGCAACCGGCGGCAGGAGTGAGGCCCCCGGATGGGACACATCGACCTGGCCGGCCACGGCTTCGGCAGCGGCGAGCAGCATGCCGTCGGTCACGTGACGGGCGCCCGAAACGATCGTGCCGAGGCCGAGTCCGGGATAGAGGAGCGCGTTGTTGGCCTGTCCGATCTCGTATGAGATGCCGTTGTAGTCCACCGGTCCGACCGGGATGCCCACCGCCATCAGCGCTCTGCCCTCCGACCAGGTAATCGCGTTAGAGGGCATGACCTCGATGCGACTCGTCGGATTTGACAGCGGCAGGAGGACCGGACGGTCCACTCCCTCGGCCAGCGCGCGCACGACGTCCTCGGTGAAGGCGTTATGGACGGTCGACGTACCGATGAGGATGGTGGGTTTGACGTGCTTGATGGTGGTCAATAGCTCGATCTCACCGTCTGCCCACGCGCTCACCTCGGACTTCGGCCTCGCGTACGCCCGCTGGTAGTCAGGCAGGTCCACCATGTCGTCGGTCACGAGGCCATGGACGTCGATGAGCCAGATGTTGCTCTTGGCCTGTGCGGGGGTAGCGCCGTCACGCACCATCGCAGCGTGGATCTGGTCGGCCATGCCAGTGCCAGCGGTTCCCGCCCCGAAGACCACCAGTCGCTGCTCGGACCAGCGTGCCCCTGTGACCTTCAGGGCAGAGAACACCGACGCCATGACGATCGCCCCGGTGCCCTGCATGTCGTCATTGAAGATCCGGTACTTGTCCGCGTTCTCCACCAAGATCCGCCGGGCGTTCGACGGCCCGAAGTCCTCGAAGTGCAGCAGCGCGTTCGGGAACAACTCGGACACGGTCTGGAGATAGAGGGCGATGAAGTCGTCGTACCGCTTACCGGTCACCCGGGCATGCCGGTTGCCCAGGTAGGGCGGGCTGTTGAGCAGCTGCTCGTTGTCTGTCCCGACATCAAGGTTCACGGCGATGACCCGGTTCGGGTCGATGCCAGCTGCGGCCGTGTAAACGGCGAGCTTACCGATAGAGATGTCGGTTCCGTTGACGCCCCAGTCCCCGATTCCCAAAATCTCCTGAGCATCGGAGACAACGATCAGATCGACGTCGTCTGCACCAAGGCCGAGCGACTCGAATGATGCTCTCACGTCCTCGGGGCGGTTAATTGACAGGTATACCGCGCGTGAGTCGCGGTAGTCCACGGACCATTGCTGGATCGCGTCACCCACGGTTGGGTCATACACAACGGGCAGCAACTCGTCGAGGTGGTCGGTGAGCAGCTTGAAGTACAGCACCTGGTTCCGGTCGTGGATCTCATTGAGGTAGATGTACTTCTGCAGATCGGACGATTTCTGCTTGAGCTGTGCGTAGGCCCGGTTGGCCTGTCCCTCGAGGGTCTCGACGGCGGCTGGCAGCCGTCCGGTGATCCCGAGTTCCGCCCGCTCCTCCAGTGTGTAAGCGGTGCCGCGGTTTCGGTAGCGATCCTGCAGGACGGTCGGTTCGACAGGCATGGATGCCCCTTCGGCAGGTTTCGAGCATTGACGCTGTGCGCTGGCCCGGGCAGGGCTCCGCAGGGCTGCCCCTGAATATCGGGCGCCCTCTACTGTCTTCACCCCGCCCCGTCCAACGCCTGCTGCTACGTGAGAGCAGGCGAAAAGTTCGCTATGCCCGGGCACAAGCGCGATGACGAGGCGCCCGTTGGCTGTGTACGACTCCAGCACTCGGGAAGAACGCTCGCGATCGCACGGAAAGGAATCAGCTTGTGACGAGGGTCTCGGGCTGCATCTCGTAGGAGTGCTGGATGGCTTGATGCCGCGTCCCGAGGCCATCCGTAACCTTGCGCTCCCAGGGGGCCTGCTGGAGTTGCTTGGTCTCTTCGAGCATCGACGCTGGTTCCAGATTCCGGAAGCGGTCGACCTCTCCGGCCGCGACAGCGGTCAACGTCGCATAGACCGCTTCAGGATCGAACTGCGCTCGGGGGAAGGCGAGCTTGGAGTAGTCGAAGAGCCGCTGCGAGGGGTCGTCCTCCCAGCTTTCCCAGGTTTGGAACATGCGGTCGTTGAAGCCGGTCAAGAACGGCCCCGGGTTGACGGTGGCGACCTCGATGTTGTGCTCCTGCAGCTCGTAGGCCATGGTTTCGGCGATCGCCTCGACCGCATGCTTGGAAGCGGAATAGATGCCGGTGAAGGGGTTGACGTTCAGGCCCTCTCGGGATGAGACCCACACGATTCTGCCGGCGCCGCGCTTGACCATCTGCTTGGCGATTCCCTGGGTGAGGAGCAGCGGGCCGGTGACGTTGACCTCGAACTGGTGACGGATGTTCGATGCAGGAATGTCAACCGTGGAGCCGCCTTCGCCGACTCCTGCGTTATTCACCAGGATCTCCACACCCCAGTCGAGAGCCTTGCGACGATCACCGTCGTTTGTGACATCAAGCTTCTCGACCTGCAGGCTCACCCCTCGCCCAGCCGCCTGCCGCATCTTGAAATCAGGCGAGGGCAGACTGGCCTTCGGGGTGGCGGTGCTCTCCGCCCTGGCCCTGGTGCCGGCATACTCCGCACACGACCCCGGCAGGGCCCCGGGGGGCCAGAAGCCGACCGTGGTGCTCGTGCACGGAGCATTCGCCGACGGGTCGAGCTGGAACGCAGTGGTGCAGCGCCTGCAGCGGGGCGGCTATCAGGTCATCGCGCCACCCAACACGCTGCGTGGCATACCCCAGGACTCGGCGTACCTGAACAGCCTCCTGAAAACCATCAAAGGGCCGATCGTCCTCGTCGGACACTCCTACGGCGGTGAGGTGATCTCTCAGGCGGCCGCTGGGCTCGACAACGTCAAGGCACTGGTGTACGTCAACGCGATCATGCCGGACAAGGGCGAATCGTTCGCCAGCCTCTCCAGCAAGTTCCCGGCCGCCCCGATCACCAAGGCGTTCAGGCAAGTGCCGTTCCGCAATGGCGACGGCACCACGGGCACGGACGTATACATCCAGGCCGCCAAGCTCCACGCGACCTTCGCCCAGGACCTCCCGCAGCAGCAAGCATCCGTCATGGCGTCGACGCAGCGCCCGATCGCACAGTCGGCGTTCACCGACAAGATCACCGCAGCGGCCTGGCGGGACAAACCGGTCTACGTACTCGTCGGCAGGCAGGACCGGGCCATAGACCCGAGCCTCGAGCGGTACGAGGCCAAGCGCGCACACGCGCGCAAGACGGTGGAGATCAACTCCTCGCACGTGTCCCTGGTCTCCCACCCCCAAACGGTCACGGATCTCATCGTGAGCGCGGCCCGCGAATCCGGTCACCAGTAGACGAACGGGCATGACCTGCCACAGCCGTGGACTGCTGTGAGGGCGTGGCAGTCGGCCGCAAGAACGTCGAACGGCTCACGCGCCAGGATCCGATGGGTACTCGCCCGCCATCGACCGCTGGTGGATCACCAGCCGGACTCTCTCAACCAGCGTCGGCCCGTCGGCCCCTGCACCCGACCACCACATCCCGGCCCGTCGACCGACGGGCCCAGGAGGAGCGCACCGTCTGCTGCCGCGCCACGAGGACATGTACCCACCCTGGGCGGCGAGCCCCGCCGCCTGAGCACCGGCTGCGTCGGCCCAACGGCCGGAACGAGCCGCCTCGCCACTGACCTGGTAAACGGATTGCATCACGGCGTACGGCGTGACGTCACAGGCATCAGCCAAATATGATGGATTTGTCTTCTTTTGCGGTAAATGAGAGGCCATGCCATGGATGGAATTGCCGACATGGGAGGCACGCAGGGCTGGGGACGCGTTCATCCACCGGATCGCGAGGAGCGCGTTTTCGCACAGGACTGGGAGCGCAAGGCATTCGCGCTGGCGATTCTCTCCAGCCGCGTTGCCTGCGGCGGCGTCAACACGGACGCCTTCCGGCACGCATTGGAGCGCCTGGACCGCGCCGCCTACCTGGACGACGGTTACTTCGGGCGATGGCTCAACGCCGGAGAACTGATGCTCACCGAACAGTCCGTCCTGGCGACCGGTGCGGTCGAAGCCCGCGCCCGCAACCTGCACGGCGAACACGTGGAGGAGCCACCGGTCACGGAACCTGCCCTGCCCCGGTACACACCCACCACCGAAGGCTCACTGCGGTCCGTGGAGACCTCACCGAAATTCGACGTAGGCGAACGTGTACGCGCCAGGAACATGTCCGTGCCCGGGCACACTCGACTGCCGCGCTACGTCCGGGGCCACAGCGGAGTCGTCGAGATCATCCAGCCCGCCCATGTGCTGCCGGACACTAATGCACACTTCATGGGAGAGAACCCCCAACACGTCTACTCAGTGCGGTTCGACTCACGCGAACTATGGGGCGCCGACGCCGAACCCTTCACCGTCACCGTGGACATGTACGAGAGCTATCTGGAGACCACCCCATGACCACCACCGGCGGCTCTGAGGAGAGCCCTTCCGTGGCGCTGCGCACCGAGGCGCTCGAACAACTGCTCACCGAGCGCGGCCTGATCGACCCGCAGGCCATGGACGCGATCATCACCCGCTATGAGACGAGCGTGGGTCCACTTAACGGTGCCAAGGTCGTCGCCAGGGCGTGGACGGACCCCGACTATCGACGGCGTCTGCTCGAAGACGGCACCGCCTCCATCAAGGAACTCGGCTTCTCGGGACAGCAGGGCGAGCACATCGTCGTGGTCGAGAACACCCCGACCACCCACAACGTCGTGGTGTGCACGCTGTGCTCGTGCTACCCGTGGCCGGTCCTCGGCCTGCCGCCGAGCTGGTACAAGGACCCCGCCTACCGCGCGCGCGTGGTCAGGGAGCCGCGCACGGTGCTGGCCGAGATGGGACTCACGCTCGACGACGACGTGCAGATCATCGTCCGGGACTCCACCAGCGAGGTGCGCTGGCTCGTACTGCCCGAGCGTCCATCCGGCACCGAGCACCTCACGGAAGAAGAACTCGTGCCCCTGATCACCCGGGATGCGATGGTCGGCGTAGCCAAGGTGGCGACACCGTGAGCACGCCACTGGACATCGAGGGCCCGGCAGCACCGCCCCGCTCCAACGGCGAGCTGGTGTTCGCCGAGCCGTGGGAAAGCCGCGCCTTCGGCATGGCCGTCACCCTGTACGAGGCGGGCGTCTTCAGCTGGCCGGAATTCCAGACCGCGCTGATCGCCCGGATCACCGCCTGGACAGCCTCACAGGAGCACGGCGAGTCATACCACTACTACCGACTATGGCTGGGCGCCCTGGAGGACGTACTCGCCGACCTCAGCGCCGTGTCCACGGACGAGGTCATCACACGCGCCCAAGCCCTGGCACAACGCTCCCCAGGTCACGACCACCGCGACCACGCGCGTTAACTCCGACACCTTCGGAGCAGACTTCACTGTCGGCGAGCTGGTCCTCCGGGAGTTTTCGGGACGAGTGAACGCAAAGGCTCCGCTCGGGGCCACCGAAGTCGCCACCCGCGCGAGTGGCCAGCAGCCCGGCACGAGGACATGCGGCGACCGACCGTCCACCCCGGCGTCATCTCCTGGAGCAAGGACGGAACCCCGCCCCGCTCCTCGCGTTCACCGTCGCCGACGGCCACATTGCCGAGATCACCGCCGTGGTCGACCCGGCCGAACCCGCGCTCAACAACCTGCCGGACCCGGTGTGCCCCCCTACCAGCAGAGGCCGCGCACACTCGAAGTGGTCCAAGCCTGATCCCGCAGAGACGTTGAATTCAGCCTCTGAGAAGACCACAGCACCGCGCGACCGCTCATCGAGGCAGGCCACGGGGCTCCGTGCAGCGCCGCATCAACCGCGGTCACTCAGCGTGCCCTGGGCGGCGATGATTGCGTCTATCGCCGCTGCCCGAGACCTCGACTTCGCGGCAAATCGCGATCATGAACCGCGGTACGAATCACACCTCGGCGCCGATACGCCGTGTCGGATCGCGCGAAGCGTTGACCTGCGTGGTCGCGATTTGCCGAAGAGTCGAGTGGCATGGGAGGCAGCGGCGGGTCAGGATTGGCGGCAACCGGAGGCCGCCGTCGGCGTCACCGGGGGTCAGGCTCAGAGCAACAAGGGGTTGCCGTCACAGTGATCGACACGGACGAGCTAAGGGCTGACTCTGTCGGGGATCTTGGTGTCGTCTGCTCAGTCTCTGGCGGATCGCCAAGACCTCGGCCGGGGGATCTCGTGCTGGTCCAGGAAG
>NZ_JBIAUE010000049.1:0-33668 GCF_042892615.1 Streptomyces sp. NPDC001750
GCATCACCTGCGCCGAGGCTCGCCTCCTCCCCACCCTCCACAAGAACCTCGACGAAACCCACGCCGTCACCCGCGCCACAGCCGAACTCCACGTCAACGGAACGCCCGTCGAATGGCAGGCTTTCTTCAGCAGCGAGGAGACCGCCCCGCGCCGTGTGGAGCTGCCAACGTACGCGTTCCAGCGCAGCCGGTACTGGCTCGACGCAACGTCGGGGCGTAGGGAGCGGACCGGTGGTTCGCCGCTGGACGGCTGGCGCTACCAGGTGGTGTGGCGGTCGATGCCGTCCGGCGCTGCCGAACTCACGGGTGACTGGCTGCTCTTGGTTCCCGCCGGTCACGAGGGCCGCCCTCTCGTACGGGACATCGTCCGGGCCCTGGAGGCCGGGCATGGTGCCGTACGACAGGTCGTGCTCGACACGGCCGACGCCGATCGGGTGCGATTCGGCGAGGAACTGCACGGTGCGCTCGGGGAGTTCGATGCGACGGGCGTGCTGTCGCTGCTCGCGCTGACCGACGAGGACATCGCCTCGGCAGCACCGACGCTCGCTCTCTTCCAGGCGCTCGGCGACGCGGGCATCCAGGCCCCTCTGTGGTGCCTCACCCAGGGCGCGGTCACCACCGGCGGCTCCGACCCGCTGATCCACCCCGCCCAGGCGCAGGTCTGGGGCCTGGGGCAGGTCGCCGCGCTGGAGCACCCCGACCGCTGGGGCGGACTCGTCGACCTGCCCGAGCAGCTCGACGAACGCGGCGGCGCACACCTGCGTGCCGTACTCGCCGCCACGGCGTCCGGCAGCACTGAGGACCAGGTGGCCATCCGCGCGGCCGGTGTCCTCGCCCGACGACTGGCCCGGGCGAGCAGCAGCGGTACAGCCTGGCAGCCGCGCGGCACGGTTCTGATCACCGGTGGTAGCGGCGCGCTCGGCTCCCGCGTAGCGCGCTGGGCGGCCGAGAACGGGGCCCAGCACTTGGTCCTCGCCAGCCGGCGCGGTGGTGAGGCCCCCGGAGCCACCGACCTGAGCGGTGAACTCACCGCGCTCGGCGCCAAGGTGACCTTGGCCGCCTGCGATGTGAGCGACCCCGAGCAGGTGCGTACGCTCATCGCCGACCACCCCGACCTCACCGCGGTCGTCCACACGGCCGGCAGCCTCGACGACGGCGTGCTCGACCACCTCACTGCGGACCGTCTGGGCCACGTACTGCGTCCGAAGGCGACCGCCGCCGAACTCCTCGACCAGTACACGCGTCACCTCGACCTCGACGCCTTCGTACTCTTCTCCTCTGCGGCCGCCACCTTCGGCAACGAGGGCCAGGCCAACTACGCGGCGGCGAACACACACTTGGACGCGCTGGCACAGCGGCGGCACGCACTTGGGCTGCCCGCGACCTCGGTGGCGTGGGGTGCCTGGGCGGACTCGGGCATGGCCACGGGGCAGGGGGCGGCCGAGCAGTTGCATCGCAGCGGGTTCCCCGCGATGTCCCCGGAGCTGGCGCTCACCGCGCTGGCGGAGGCCGTCGGGCACGGCACTGCGGCGCTGACCGTCGCCGACATCGACTGGGCCCGCTTCGTACCGGCGTACACCGCCGCCCGGCCCAGCCCGCTGATCTCCGACCTGACGGACGTACGGGATCTCCTGGCTGCGGCCGGGTCCTGTGACGCACAGCTCGACGAGGAGTCGCTGACCGGGCGGCTTGCCGCGCTGTCGGCGCCGAAGCGTGAGGAGCTGCTGCTGGAACTGGTGCGGACACAGGCGGCGTTGGTGCTCGGCCACGCCGGGCCGCAGTCGGTGGCGCCGAACCGTGCGTTCAAGGACCTCGGCTTCGACTCGCTCGGCGCGGTCCAGCTGCGCAACCGGCTGAACGCGGCCACCGGGCTGCGGCTGACCACCAGCGTGATCTTCGACTACCCGACGGCGGGCGAGCTGGCGCGTCATGTGCTGGGCGAGTTCCCCGGCCTCGGGGGCGACGGCGGGCAGACCGGCCACACCGCCACCGCCCTGGGTGCGGCGGCCACCGACCACGACCCGATCGTGATCGTGGCCATGAGCTGCCGTTTCCCGGGCGGGATCCGGACGCCCGAGGAGTTGTGGGCGCTGCTGGCTGCCGGTGGTGACGCGGTCTCGCCGTTCCCCGCCGACCGCGGCTGGGACCTGGAGGCGCTCTACGACGCCGACCCGGACCGTTCCGGCACGTCCTATGTGCGGGAGGGTGCCTTCCTCCAGGGAGTGGGCGAGTTCGACGCGGCCTTCTTCGGCATCAACCCGCGTGAGGCCCTGGCAATGGACCCGCAGCAGCGGTTGCTGCTTGAGACGTCCTGGGAAGCCTTCGAGCTGGCCGGCATCGACCCCAAGTCGCTGCGCGGCAGCAAGGCGGGCGTGTTCGTCGGCAGCAACGGGCAGGACTACGCCACCTTGCTCCGGCAGGTGCCGGAGACGGTCGAGGGGTATCTCGGCACCGGTATCGCGGGCAGTGTGGCGTCGGGCCGGGTGGCGTACACCCTCGGCTTGGAGGGCCCGGCCGTCACCGTCGACACGGCCTGCTCCTCCTCGCTGGTCGCATTGCACATGGCCGCGCAGTCGCTGCGCTCCGGCGAATGCTCGCTCGCCCTTGCGGGCGGTGTGACGGTCATGTCGACTCCCGAGGTCTTCGTGGAGTTCAGCAGGCAGCGGGGGCTCGCTCCCGACGCCCGCGTCAAGGCCTTCGCCGAGGCCGCCGACGGAACCGGGTGGGGCGAGGGCATCGGCATGCTGCTGCTGGAGCGCCTGTCGGACGCCGAGCGACATGGACACCCTGTGCTGGGCATCGTGCGCGGCACGGCCGTCAATCAGGACGGGGCCAGCAATGGTCTGACCGCCCCGAACGGACCCTCGCAGCAGCGGGTGATCCGGCAGGCACTGGCCAATGCCGGCCTCACCCCTGACCAGGTCGACGCCGTCGAGGCACATGGCACCGGTACCACCCTCGGCGATCCGATCGAGGCTCAGGCCCTCCTGGCCACCTACGGGCAGGACCGGCCCGCCGAACGGCCCTTGTGGCTGGGCTCGGTGAAGTCCAACATCGGCCACACGCAGGCCGCCGCCGGTGTCGCCGGTGTCATCAAGATGGTCATGGCCATGCGTCATGAGGTCCTGCCGAGGACACTGCATGTCGATGAGCCCACCAGCCATGTCGACTGGGATGCCGGGGCGGTCACCCTCCTCACGGAGGAACAGGCCTGGCCCGGGAGCGACCGGCCTCGCCGCGCCGGCGTCTCCTCCTTCGGGGTCAGCGGCACCAACGCCCACGCCATCATCGAGGAGCCCCCGGCCGTCGCCGATCCGCAGGATCAGCCCGCCGAACCGGGCGTCGTGCCGTGGGTGATCTCGGCACGGACGGCGGACGCGCTGCGCCACCAGGCACGACAGCTCCGCGAGTACGTCGATCAGCGGCCTGAGCTGGATGCCGTGGCCATCGCCGACACGCTCGTCCACGGGCGCGCCCTGTTCGAACACCGCGCTGTCGCAGTGGGCGGCAACACCGCCGAACTCCTCCAGGCTCTCGACGCCCTCGTCCAGGGCGAGCCTTCGCCCCACCTCGTGCAGGGCGTCGCGTCGGACGAGACCGGCAAGACCGTGTTCGTGTTCCCGGGGCAGGGGACTCAGTGGGCCGGCATGGGCGCGGACCTCCTGGACATCATGCCGGTGTTCGCGGAGTCGATCGCTCGCTGTGAAGAGGCCCTGGTCCCTTACGTCGACTGGTCGCTGACCGATGTTCTCCGCTCTGGTGCGGAATTGGACCGTGTCGACGTCATCCAGCCCGTTACCTGGGCAGTGATGGTCTCGCTCGCCGCCACCTGGCAGCACCTCGGCATCCGCCCCGCGGCCGTGGTCGGTCACTCCCAGGGCGAGATCGCCGCAGCCGCTGTGGCGGGCGCGCTGTCTCTGGAGGACGCGGCCAAGGTCGTCGCCGTACGCGCCCAGATCATCGGCGAACACCTCGCCGGCCGGGGGGCCATGGCCTCCGTTCCACAGCCCGTCCACACCGTCGAAGGACAGCTCCCGAGCGGTGTCAGCATCGCCGCCGTCAACGGCCCCAACGCCACCGTCGTTTCGGGCGACAAGGACGCCGTCGAAACCCTCGTCGCTCAGCTCCAGGAACAGGACGTCCGAGCCCGGCTCATCCCCGTCGACTACGCCTCACACTCAGCGCACGTCGAAACGATCGAGGGCCACTTGGCAACGGCCCTCGCAGGGATCACGCCCCAGACCTCCGAAGTCCCGTTCTTCTCCACCGTCGAACCCGGATTCCTCAACACCTCCGAACTCGACGCCAATTACTGGTACCGCAACCTCCGCCAGACCGTCCACTTCCACACCGCCATCCAGCAGCTCAGCGACAGCGGCCACACCACCTACATCGAGTCCAGCGCCCACCCCGTCCTCACCTACAGCATCGAAGAAACCGAAGGCACAGAGACCATCACCGGCACCCTCCGCCGCAACGAAGGCACCCTCACCCGCCTCCTCACCTCCGCAGCCCACCTCCACACCCACGGCCACACCATCAACTGGCCAATCCCCCACAGCCGACCCATCGACCTCCCCACCTACCCCTTCCAGCACCAGCGCTACTGGCCCGCTCTGGCCGCCGTACGGCCCGTCGACGCCGTGTCCATCGGGCTGGGCGCCGCAGGCCACCCCCTCCTCGGCGCGGCCGTGGAGCTGGCGGGCACGGACACGCACCTGTTCACCGGCCTGCTCTCCCTGCAGAGCCGCCCCTGGCTGGCGGACCACGCCGTGACCGGAACCGTGCTGCTGCCCGGCACCGGGTTCCTCGAACTCGCCCTCCAGGCCGGTCACCACGTCGGCTGCGACACCGTAGAGGAACTGACCCTCGAAGCGCCCCTGGTGCTGCCCGAGAAGGGCGGGGTTCGTGTCCAGCTCCGGCTCGGGGAGGCCGACGAGTCCGGTCGGCGGGAGCTGAACCTGCACTCGCGGGCGCAGGACGCCGGGGACGACAAGCCCTGGACCCTGCATGCCACCGGCATCCTGGCCCCGGGACAGCAGTCCCCGAGGCCGGACTCCGACCTGGCCGCGTGGCCGCCCTCCGGTGCGGAGGCGATCACAGTGGCGGATGCCTACGATCGCCTGGCCGCGCTGGCTGTCGAGTACGGCCCTGCTTTCCAGGGGCTGCGGGCGGCATGGCGGCGCGGTGACGAAGTGTTCGCCGAGGTCGCCCTGCCGGAGGAGCACTCCGCCGAGGCCAAGGACTACGGCATCCACCCGGCGCTGCTCGACGCGGCGCTCCAGCCGCTGGGCATGGGCGTCCTGTTGACCGAGCCCGGTGAGGGGATGACCCGTCGTCCGTTCGCGTGGAGCGGTGTGACGCTGCATGCCCAGGGCGCGATCGCGGGCCGGGTGCGGATCGCCCTGGCCGGTGAGGAGGCCGTGTCCGTCACGGTGGCCGACCCGGCGGGCCGACCGGTGGCCTCGGTCGACGTACTGACGCTGCGCCAGGTCGGTACGCGGCAGGACGCGGAGACGCGCAGCGACTCGCTGTTCCGCGTGGAATGGGTGCCGATCGCCGTGTCGAGAACGGGAGCGCCGGCCGGACGGTGGGCGCTCATCGGCGGCGGCAGCGGTCACGGCAATGTGGACGTGTACGAGGATCTCGGCAGCCTGGCCGCCGCGGCCCACCCCGTTCCTGAGCTGGTCTTCGCGCGCTTCCCTGAAACCGCCGAGACCGCCGACAGCACCATGGCGTCGGATGCCGTACGCCGGGTCACACACCGCGCGCTGGACCTCGTACAGGCGTGGCTGGCCGACGAGCGGTTCGCCGCGTCCCGGCTGGTGATCCTGGCCGGGCAGGGCCTGACCGGTGCGCCGGTCTGGGGACTCGTCAGGTCGGCGCAGGTGGAGAATCCCAGCCGTTTCGTACTGGTCGACACGGACGGGTCCGGCGACGGCGAGCCCGATTGGGAGCTGCTGGCGGCCGCTGCCGTCGGCGACGAGCCTCAGCTGCGGCTGGACGGTGGCGAGCTCAGCGCACCGCGTCTGGCGCGTGTCCCCCGGCCCGACCAGGCGGGCCCCGGATTCGCCGCCGAGGGCACTGTCCTGCTGACCGGTGCCTCGGGTGGGCTCGCCCGGTTGCTCGCGCGGCATCTGGTGAACGAGCGCGGGGTCCGGAATCTGCTGCTCGCGTCTCGCAGCGGGGCCGCTGCCGACGGTATGCCGGAGCTGGTGGCCGAGCTGACCGGGCTCGGTGCCGCGGTCGAGGTCGCTGCCTGTGACGTAGCCGACCGGGAGGCGCTGGCCGAGTTGCTGGCAGCCGTACCGGCGGAGCGCCCGCTGACCGCTGTGGTGCACACGGCGGCTGTCCTGGACGACGGGGTGGTTGAGGCGCTGACGTCGGAGCGGGTCGACCGGGTGCTGTGGCCGAAGGTCGACGGGGCGCTGAATCTGCATGCGCTCACCCAGCATCTGGACCTGTCCGCGTTCGTGCTGTTCTCCTCGCTGTCGGGCACCCTCGGCGGTGCGGGACTGGCCAACTACTCGGCGGCCAACGCCTTCCTCGACGCCCTCGCCCGCCACCGGCACGAGCGCGGGCTGCCCGCAGTGTCGCTGGCCTGGGGCCTGTGGGAGCAGCGCAGCGGTATGGCCGGACGGTTGAACGATGTGGACCTGGCCCGGATGTCCCGGGTCGGGGCGGCGCCGATGTCGGCGGACGAGGGCCTGGCCCTGTTCGATGCCGCCACCTCACTGGACGAGGCCGTGGTCGTGCCGACCCGGCTGGATCTTGCGGAGCTGCGCGCGCAGGCGGCGGCCGGTGTCATGGCGCCGCTGTTCCGCAGTGTCGTCCGCACGTCGGCCGTCCGGCGTACGGCGTCCGCGGCCGGTGACCGTACCGAGGAAAGCGCCTCCGGGATCGCCGGCCGACTGGCCGGGCTGGCCCGCGCCGATCAGGAGCGGATGCTGCTGGATCTCGTACGGGAGCAGGTCACGGCCGTGCTCGGGCATGCCACGCCCGAGGAGGTGCGGGCGAACCGGGCCTTCAAGGATCTCGGGTTCGACTCGCTGACCTCCCTCGAGCTGCGCAACCGTCTGCGGTCGGCGACCGGGCTGCGGCTGACCCCGACCCTGGTCTTCGACTACCCCCACCCGGCCGCGCTCGCGCAGCGGCTGCTGGACGAACTCGTACCGCAGGAACAGGAGAACGGACTGCCTCTCACGGCGGAGTTGGAGCGGCTGGAGGCCGCCTTTCTCAAATCCTCCGCCCTCGAAGACGACGCACGAGACAAGATCGCGGCACGGCTGCAGGCCCTGCTGTGGAAACTGGACGACACCCGCGGCGGAGCGAAGGCGAACGACGCCGAAGGGACCGCTGAGGACGGTGAGTTGGACTTCGATCCCGTCAGCGACGACGAGATGTTCGACCTCATCGACAAGGAGCTGGGCCAGCTCTGATCCCGTCGCCGTACCGGTTTCCGGTTTCCGCGCCTCGCGCTGCCGCCTCTCCTCCCTGCCGTGCCAACTGACCACTGGCCTTTCTAGGACGTGACCTGATGTCAAAGCCCGCCCGTTCCTCCGACGCTGCCCAGAACATGACCGAGGACAAGCTCCGCGAGTACCTGAAGCGGGTCGTCAACGACCTGCGCCAGACCCGCCGTCGGCTCAACGAGGCGGAGGCGAAGGACCATGAGCCGATCGCCATCATCGGGATGAGCTGCCGTTTCCCGGGTGCCGTCCGTTCCCCGGAGGACCTGTGGCAGGTCGTCGCCGAGGGCCGTGACGCGATCTCCGCGTTCCCCGACAACCGCGGCTGGGACCTGGAGAAGCTGTACGACCCAGACCCGGACCGCTCCGGCACGTCCTATGTGCGGGAGGGCGGATTCCTTTACGACGCCGCCGACTTCGACCCGACGTTCTTCGGCATCTCGCCACGCGAGGCCTTGGCGATGGACCCGCAGCAGCGGCTGCTCCTGGAAACGTCCTGGGAGGCCTTCGAGCGGGCCGGCATCGATCCCCAGTCGCTGCGGGGCAGCAAGGCGGGCGTTTTCGTCGGCAGCAACTACCAGGACTACGCGACCCGACTGCCCGAGGTGCCGCCCGAGCTGGAGGGGCATCTCGGTATCGGCAACACCCCGAGCGTGGTGTCCGGCCGGGTGGCCTACACCCTGGGCCTTGAGGGCCCGGCCGTCACCGTCGACACGGCCTGCTCCTCCTCGCTGGTCGCCCTGCATCTGGCCTGCCACGCGCTGCGGCAGGGCGACTGCTCGATGGCCCTGGCCGGCGGTATCTCGGTCATGTCGTCGCCAGCCTCGTTCGTCGAGTTCAGTCGGCAGCGGGGGCTTGCGCCGGACGCCCGCGTCAAGGCCTTCGCCTCGGGCGCGGACGGTACGGCACTTTCCGAGGGCATCGGCATGCTGCTGGTGGAGCGGCTGTCGGACGCGCGCCGCAACGGGCACAGGGTCCTCGCTGTGATCCGCGGCAGCGCGATCAACCAGGACGGGGCAAGCAACGGCCTGACCGCGCCCAACGGCCCCTCCCAGGAGCGGGTCATCCGCCAGGCGCTGGCTTCCGCCCGCCTCACCCCCGACCAGGTCGACGTGGTCGAGGCACACGGCACCGGCACCAAGCTGGGCGACCCCATCGAGGCCCAGGCCCTGCTCGCCACGTACGGCCAGGACCGCCCGGCCGACCGGCCGCTGTGGCTGGGTTCGGTGAAGTCCAACATCGGCCACACCCAGGCCGCCGCCGGTGCGGCCTCGATCATCAAGATGGTCATGGCCCTCAACCAGGGCCTGCTGCCGCGCACTTTGCACGTGGACGAGCCGTCCTCCCGTATCGACTGGGAGGCCGGCGCGGTCTCGCTGCTCACCGAAGAGGTGCGTTGGCCTGCGGCGGACCGCCCGCGACGCGTCGGCATCTCCTCCTTCGGTATCAGCGGCACCAACGCCCACGCCGTGCTGGAGGAGGCTCCGCCCGTCGAGTCGGACGAGGAACAGCCGACCCATCCGGGTGATGCCGTGCCGTGGGTGATCTCCGCCCGGACGGCGGACGCCCTGCGCGCCCAGGCACGACAGCTCCGCGAGTACGTCGAGGAGCGGCCCGAGCTGGACATCGCCGAGGTCGCCCATGCGCTGGCCACGACCCGGTCCGCGTTCGAGCACCGCGCGGTCGCGGTGGGCGGCAGCCACAGCGAACTCCTCAAGGGCCTCGACGCCTTGGCACACGGGGAGCCCTCGCCTCAGCTCGTGCAGGGCATCGCGCCTGACGAGACCGGCAAGACCGTGTTCGTGTTCCCCGGGCAGGGGACGCAGTGGGCCGGTATGGGTGCCGAACTCCTCGACTCCGTACCAGTGTTCGCGGAGTCCATCGCTGGGTGCGAGGCAGCGCTTGCGCCTTACGTCGACTGGTCGCTGACCGATGTCCTGCGCTCCGGCGCCGAGTTGGATCGCGTAGACGTCATCCAGCCGACGACCTGGGCCGTCATGGTCTCCCTCGCCGCGACCTGGCAGCAGCTGGGTGTCCGTCCTGACGCGGTGGTGGGTCACTCCCAGGGCGAGATCGCGGCTGCGGCTGTGGCGGGTGCGCTTTCGCTGGAGGACGCGGCGAAGGTCGTCGCCGTACGTGCCCGGATCATCGCCGAGCACCTGGCCGGACGGGGCGCCATGGCCTCCATTCCACAGGCTGCCCACACCGTCGAAGGACAGCTCCCCAGTGGTGTCGGCATCGCCGCGGTCAATGGTCCGAACACGACCGTGGTCTCCGGTGACAAGGACGCCGTAGAAGCCCTCGTCGCTCAGCTTCAGGCACAGGACGTCCGGGCCCGGCTCATCCCCGTCGACTACGCCTCACACTCCGCGCACGTCGAATCCATCCAGGACGCGATCGTTACCGCGCTCTCCGGGATCACACCTCGGCCCGCCGAGGTCCCGTTCTTCTCCGCCGTCGAGCCCCGCTTCCTCAACACCTCCGAACTCGACGCCGGTTACTGGTACCGCAACCTCCGCCAGACCGTCCACTTCAGCACGGCTATCGAGCAGCTCACCGAGAGCGGCTACACGACCTACGTCGAGTCCAGCGCCCACCCCGTCCTCACCTACAGCATCGAGGAAGCCAACGGTGTTGAGACCATCACCGGCACCCTCCGCCGCAACGAAGGCACCCTCACCCGCCTCCTCACCTCCGCAGCCCACCTCCACACCCACGGGCACACCATCAACTGGCCCATCGGCCAAGGCCAGCCCATCGACCTCCCCACGTACCCCTTCCAGCACCAGCGTTACTGGATCGACGTACCGGAGACCGCGGCGGCGCACGCCCCCGCCCCCACAACGGACATCGTCGACACGCGCTTCTGGGAGGCCGTGGAGAACGAGGACTGGGAGTCGCTCGCGGACACGCTCGACGTACCCGGCGACGCCTCGCTGAGCACGGTGCTTCCGGCGCTCGCGTCCTGGCGGCAGGAGCGCAGGCGTCTGGCGACGGTGAACGACTGGCGCTATGGGATCAGTTGGAAGCCGGTGGCCGACGGGGGCACCGCGACCGGGCTCGGCGGGACGTGGCTGGTGGTGTTCCCGGAGGGGCGTGCCACCGACGACGTCGTCCGTACGGCGGCCGAGGGGCTGGCGAGTCACGGCGCGCAGGTCGTGCCGCTGGAGCTGAACACCTCCGAGGCCGCGCGGGGGACGTACCTCGACCTCATCGGTGAGGCGCTGTCCGCGCAGGAGGCTCCGCCGGCCGGTGTGCTGTCCTTCCTCGCGCTCGACGAGCAGCCCTGCCCCGCGTATCCGGCGATGTCGGCGGGTGTCGCCGGGACGCTCGCTCTCGTCCAGGCCCTCGGTGACGCGCGGCTTGAGGTGCCGGTGTGGTTCGGGACGTGCGTTGCGGTGGCCGTCGGGGCCTCGGACACCCTGGCCGCCCCGGTGCAGGCGCAGGTCTGGGGCATGGGCCGGGTCGTGGCGCTGGAGCAGCCCGAGCGTTGGGGCGGTCTCGTCGATCTGCCCCGCGAGCTGGACGACCGGGCGCGGGCGCGGTTGTGCGCGGTGCTGGCCGGGCTGGCGGGCGAGGACCAGGTGGCGATCCGCCCCTCGGGCGTCTTCGCCCGGCGGCTGGTGCGGTCCCCGCTGGACGTCGCGACGCCCGACCCGGCCGCGCCCGGCTGGCGGACCAGTGGTACGGCGCTGGTGACCGGCGGCACGGGAGCGCTCGGTCCCCACATCGCGCGGTGGCTCGCCTCGAACGGGGCCGAGCATGTGGTGCTGACCAGCAGGCGCGGTCCGTCCGCCCCGGGTATGGCCGAACTGGCGACGGAGCTGGACGCCGAGGGGGTCCGTCTCACGGTGGCCGCGTGCGACGCCGCCGACCGCGACGCGCTCGCGGGTGTGCTGGAGCGGCTGAAGGCCGACGGGGAGTCTCTGCGTACGGTCGTACACGCAGCAGCCTTCATCGAGTTGGCGTCGCTCGCCGAGTCGGGGCTCGACGAGTTCGCGGACGTGCTGGCCGCGAAGGTGGGGGGCGCCGCGCACCTGGACGAGCTGCTTGGCTCCGACGACCTCGACGCGTTCGTGCTGTTCTCCTCCATCGCAGGTGTCTGGGGCAGCGGCGACCACGGCGCCTATGCCGCCGCCAACGCCTATCTGGACGCGCTCGCCGAGCAGCGCCGGGCCCGCGGTCTGAAGGCCAGCTCGATCGCGTGGGGTGTCTGGAACGTCTGGGACCCGGAGCGGCTTCCGGAGGGTGTCAAGCCTGAGCAACTCCAGGCGCGGGGGCTGCCGTTCCTCGACCCGGAGACGGCCTTCTCCGCCATGCGTCAGATCCTCACGCACGACGAGACGTTCGTGGCCGTGGCCGAGGTGGACTGGGAGCGCTTCGTCCCGGTGTTCACCTCGGCGGGACCCCGTCCGCTGCTCGCCGGTGTGCCCGAGGCGCAGCGCGAGACCGAGGCAGCCACGTCGACCTCGTCTGGGCCGGACGCGGCGAGGGTTCCGTCGTCGCCGCTGCGCGATCGGCTGGAGGGTCTCGGGGCCGACGAGCGGAACCGGGTGCTGCTCGATCTGGTCCGCGCCCAGGCCGCCTCGGTCCTCGGCCATCCCTCCAGTGAGGCGGTCGAGCCGGGGCGGGCTTTCCGTGACGTGGGCTTCGACTCGCTGACCGCGGTCGAGCTGCGCAACCGGCTCACCACGGCCACCGGGCTGCGGCTGCCGGCGACGCTGGTCTTCGACTACCCCTCCCCCGGTGTGCTCGCCGGTCATTTGCGGGACGAGTTCTTCGGCGCGCTGCCCGACGCGGCATCGGCCGGGGCCGCCGCGGCGCCGCCGGCCCTGCCGGCCGCCGACGACGACCCGATCGTCATCATCGGCATGGGCTGCCGCTTCCCGGGCGGCGTGCGCTCGCCCGAGGAGCTGTGGGAGCTGCTGCTGCGCGACGGAGATGTGATCTCCGGGCTGCCGACCGACCGAGGCTGGGACCTCGACGCGCTGTACGACCCGGATCCGGAGCAGCGCGGCAAGTCGTACACCCGGCACGGTGGATTTCTGTACGACGCCGCCGGCTTCGACCCTGCGTTCTTCGGCATTTCGCCGCGCGAGGCGCTGGCGATGGACCCGCAGCAACGACTGCTCCTGGAAACGTCCTGGGAGGCCTTCGAGCGGGCCGGCGTCAACCCCCAGTCCCTGCGGGGCAGTCGTACGTCCGTGTTCGCGGGCGTCAGCTACCACGACTACGGCTCGCGCCTCGGTGAGACCCCGGAGGAGATCGAGGGCTACCTCGGCACGGGCAACACCGCGAGCATCGCCTCGGGCCGTGTCTCGTACGTCCTCGGCCTCGAAGGCGCCGCGGTCACGCTGGACACGGGCTGCTCTTCGTCGCTGGTCGCTCTCCATCTCGCGGCGCAGTCGCTGCGGCAGGGCGAGTCCACGCTGGCGCTGGCCGGCGGTGTGTCCGTGATGGCGGTGCCCACCTCCTTCACCGAGTTCAGCCGGCAGCGCGGTCTGTCCGTGGACGGCCGGTGCCGGGCGTTCTCGGCGGACGCCGACGGCATGGGCATGTCCGAGGGCGTCGGCATGCTGCTCCTGGAGCGGCTGTCGGACGCGCGGCGCAACGGACACCGGGTCCTGGCCGTGGTCCGAGGTACGGCGATGAACCAGGACGGCGCCAGCAACGGCCTCACCGCCCCCAACGGCCCCTCCCAGCAGCGAGTCATCCGCCAGGCCCTCGCCAACGCCGGTCTCACCCCCGATCAGGTCGACGCCGTCGAGGCCCACGGCACCGGCACCAAGCTGGGCGACCCCATCGAGGCTCAGGCGCTGCTGGCCACCTACGGCCAGGACCGCCCGGCCGACCGGCCCCTGTGGCTGGGCTCGGTGAAGTCCAACATCGGCCACACCCAGGCCGCTTCGGGTGTCGCGGGCCTCATCAAGATGGTCATGGCACTCCAGCACGGCGTCCTGCCGAGGACGCTGCACGTCGGCGAGCCGACACCCAAGGTGGACTGGTCGGCCGGGGCTGTCGCCCTGCTGACCGAGCAGACGCCCTGGCCCCGCACGGGACAGCCGCGCCGCGCCGGTGTCTCGTCGTTCGGCATCAGCGGCACGAACACGCACGCCGTGCTGGAGCAGGCACCGGATGACGAGCTGGTCGTGGAATCGGAGCCTTCGGGTGCGGTGGTGCCGTGGGTGATCTCGGCACGGACGGCGGACGCGCTGCGCGATCAGGCACGGCAGCTTCGCGCGTACGTCGATCAGCGGCCTGAGCTGGATGCCGTGGCTGTCGCCGGCACGCTCGTCCACGGACGCGCCCTGTTCGAGCGCCGCGCCGTGGTCCTCGCTGAGGCGCCTGATGCCATCGCCGCCGCGCTCGACGCGCTTGCCACCGGGCAGCCTCACACCCACCTTGTCCAGGGCCAGGTCAAGAACACCGGCAAGACCGTGTTCGTGTTCCCCGGGCAGGGGACGCAGTGGGCCGGAATGGGCGCGGACCTCCTGGACACCGTGCCGGTGTTCGCGGAATCCATCGCCCGGTGCGAGGAAGCGCTTGCGCCTTACGTCGACTGGTCGCTGACCGATGTCCTGCGCTCCGGCGCGCAGCTGGACCGTGTCGACGTCATCCAGCCTGTGACCTGGGCCGTCATGGTCTCCCTCGCCGCCACATGGCAGCGCCTCGGCATCCGCCCCGACGCGGTCGTGGGCCACTCCCAGGGCGAGATCGCGGCTGCGGCTGTGGCGGGTGCGCTTTCACCGGAGGACGCGGCGAAGGTCGTCGCCGTACGTGCCCGGATCATCGCCGAGCACCTGGCCGGACGGGGCGCCATGGCCTCGATCCCACAGCCCGTCGAGGTGGTCCGGGAACACCTGACCAGCGGTATCGGCATCGCGGCCGTCAACGGTCCGAATGCGACCGTCGTTTCGGGCGACAAAGACGCCGTCGAGGCCCTCGTCGCTCAGCTCCAGGAACAGGACGTCCGAGCCCGGCTCATCCCCGTCGACTACGCCTCACACTCGGCCCACGTCGAAAGGATCGAGCAGCAGCTGGCCGAAGCGCTCGCGGGAATCACGCCCCAGACCTCCGAAGTCCCGTTCTTCTCCACCGTCGAACCCGGATTCCTCAACACCTCCGAACTCGACGCCAATTACTGGTACCGCAACCTCCGCCAGACCGTCCACTTCCACACCGCCATCCAGCAGCTCAGCGACAGCGGCCACACCACCTACATCGAGTCCGGCGCCCACCCCGTCCTCACCTACAGCATCGAAGAAACCGAAGGCGCAGAGACCATCACCGGCACCCTCCGCCGCAACGAAGGCACCCTCACCCGCCTCCTCACCTCCGCAGCCCACCTCCACACCCACGGCCACACCATCAACTGGCCAATCCCCCACAGCCGACCCATCGACCTCCCCACCTACCCCTTCCAGCACCAGCGCTACTGGATCAACCCCACCAGCGACAGCCGGACGCACCTCTCCGGCGCGGGTCTCTCGGCCGCCGGCCACCCGCTGCTGGGCGCTGCTGTGGAGCTAGCGGGTACGGACACGCACCTGTTCACGGGACGGCTGTCTCTCCAGAGCCACCCCTGGCTGGCGGACCACGCCGTGGCCGGAACTGTGCTGCTGCCCGGCACCGGGTTCCTCGAACTCGCCCTCCAGGCCGGTCACCACGTCGGCTGCGACACCATAGAGGAACTGACCCTCGAAGCCCCGCTGGTCCTTCCTGAACGGGGCGGGGTCGACGTGCAGATGAACGTGTGCGCGCCCGACGACTCGGGACGGCGTGAGCTGAACCTGCACTCACGTGCGCAGGACGCCGACCGCGACGAGCCGTGGACTCGGCATACCACCGGCACCCTGACCCCGGCACAGCAGTCCCCGGGGCCGGACGCCGGCCTGAGCGCGTGGCCGCCGCCCGGGGCCGAGCCGGTGGAGGTCGAGGGTTACTACGACCGGCTTGCCGAGCAGGGCTATGGCTACGGCCCCGCCTTCCACGGCCTGCGGGCGGCGTGGCGGCGCGGTGACGAGGTGTTCGCCGAGGTCGCGCTGCCGGAGGAGGAGCCCGCTGACGCCGCGGACTACGGAATCCACCCGGCGCTGATGGACGCGGCGCTGCACGCGCTGGGTCTGGGCGTGCTGCCTGCGGCGGGCGAGGGACGGGCGCGGCTGCCTTTCTCCTGGAATGGTGTGACTCTGCACGCGGCGGGCGCCGCCGCGCTGAGGGTGCGCGTGGCGCCGCTCGGGGACGCCGAGGACACGGTGTCGGTCACCGTGGCCGACTCAGCCGGAGCGCCCGTCGCCACGGCCGAGTCGCTGGTCGTACGGCCGGTGGTCACGGCGCAGTTGGACGCGGCCGGCTCGTCCTTGCATGACAGCCTCTTCCGTGTCGACTGGGTGACACCCCCGGCAGGGTCCTCCTCTGTCGAGGCCCGGCGCTGGGCGGTCCTCGGGCCGGACCCGCTGAAGGTGGGGCAGTCGCTGGAGGAGACCGGTGCGACGGTGTTCGCTGCCGACCACCTGGACTCCGTGACCATGCTGGACGCCACTCCGGACGTGGTGGTCGTGCCGTACGCTCCTCAGCTGAGCGGCACCGACAAGCTCGCCGCGCGAGTGCATGAGGTGCTGTACGGGGTGCTGGAGCTGGTTCAGGGATGGCTGGCGGACGAGCGTTTCGCCGACTCCCGGCTCGTACTGCTCACCCGCAACGCCGTCGTCACCTCACCCGAGGACACCCCCGACCTGGAACACGCCTCCATCTGGGGCCTCATCCGCTCCGCCCAGTCCGAACACCCCGACCGGATCGTGCTCATCGACACCGACAACCAGGACACTTCCTCAATTCAGGGCGCACTGAGCACCGGTGAGTCTCAGATCGCCATCCGCGAAGGCAAGTTCCTGGCGCCGCGCCTCGCCCGGGCCACTCCCGCGAAGGCCGCAGTCCCCGTCTTCCGTCCCGACAGTACGATCCTGATCACCGGCGCCACCGGCACCCTCGCCACACACGTCGCCCACCACCTCGTCACCCACCACCAAGTCCAGAACCTGGTCCTGCTCTCCCGCCGCCCCGCCGACGAACTCGCCACCACCCTCAACGACCTCGGCGCGAACTCAACCATCGTCACCGGGGACGTAACCGACCCAGACACCCTCACGCACGCCCTCACCAAGCACCCCGTCACCGCCGTCATCCACACCGCGGCCACCCTCGACGACGCCACCGTCGACAACCTCACCCCCGACCAACTCGACACGGTCCTGAACCCGAAGCTCGACGGGGCCCTCCTCCTCCACCAGCTCACCACCCAACTCACCCCCGACCTGGACGCCTTCGTCCTCTTCTCCTCCGCAGCAGCCGCCTTCGGCGGACCCGGGCAAGGCGCCTACGCAGCCGCCAACACCTTCCTCGACACCCTCGCCCACCACCGCCACGCCCAAGGCCAGCCCGCACTCTCCCTCGGCTGGGGCCTCTGGGAAGACCGCAGCAGCATGACCGGCAACCTCACCGACACCGACCTCCACCGCATGACCCGCCACGGAGTCGGCGCCATGAGCACCGAGGACGGGCTGCGGCTGCTGGACGCTGCCTCTGCGACGGGTGAGTCGCATCTGCTGCCGATCCGGCTCGACGTCGGGGCGCTGCGGCGACGGGCCGACGACGACAGTCTCCCGGCGCTGCTGCGGGGGCTTGCCCAGCGTCGGGTGCGGCGCAACACCGCGGAGGCCGGCACTCGGCGGCCCACGGAGCTGTCGCTCGCCGAGCGGCTCGACCGGGTGTCCGGTGAGCGGCGGGCGCAGGCTCTGGAGGATCTGGTGGTCGCGCAGGTGGCGGCCGTGCTCGGGCACGCCTCGACGGCCGCGATCGAGCCGGAGCGTGCCTTCAAGGACATCGGGTTCGACTCGTTGACCGCGGTCGAGCTGCGCAACCGGCTCAACACGGCCACCGGGCTGCGGCTGCCCGCCACGCTCGTCTTCGACCAGCCGACTCCGCAGGCGATCGCCCGGTTTGTGGAGCGGAAGCTGTTCCCGCAGGAGAGCGCGCAGGCTCCCGCCCCAGCCGCGCAGGACTCAGTCCACGACGTCCGCGCCATCGACGTGGACGCGATCGACGAGATGGATGTCGACCTCCTCATCAACCTTGCTTTCGACGGCGACAGCGCCAGAACCGACGCGGAGCGTGAGTGACCTCATGAGCAACCCCAACGACAATGTCGTCGCCGCCCTGCGGGCGTCCCTCAAGGAGACCGAGCGGCTGCGGCAGCACAACCGCGAACTCACCGAGCGCGGCCGGGAGCCGATCGCGATCGTCGCGATGAGCTGCCGCTACCCCGGCGGTGTACGCACCCCGGAGGACCTGTGGCGGCTGGTGGCCGCGGGCGAGGACGCCGTGTCGGAGTTCCCGACGGACCGAGGCTGGGACCTGGACGGGCTGTACGACCACGGCGGATTTCTGTACGACGCGGCCGACTTCGACACCGCCTTCTTCGGGATCTCACCTCGCGAGGCCCTGGCCATGGACCCGCAGCAGCGGCTGCTCCTGGAGACCTCCTGGGAGGCAGTGGAACGGGCCGGCATCGACCCGCGCGCCTTGCGCGGCAGCCGTACGGGCGTCTTCGCCGGAGTCATGTACCACGACTACGGCACGCTGGTCGGTGAGTCGCCGGACGCCGTCGAGGGCTATGTCTACAACGGCAGCGCGGGCAGCGTCGCCTCCGGCCGGGTGTCCTACACGCTCGGCCTGGAGGGGCCGGCGGTGACGGTCGACACGGCCTGTTCCTCCTCGTTGATCGCCCTGCATCTGGCCGTGCAGTCGCTGCGCACCGGCGAGTGCTCGCTGGCGCTCGCCGGTGGCGTGGCGGTGATGTCGACGCCGACGCTGTTCGACGAGTTCAGCCGGGGTCAGGGGCACGGGCTGGCGCCGGACGGCCGGTGCAAGGCGTTCGCGGACAGCGCCGACGGGACCAGCCTGTCGGAGGGCGTGGGTCTGCTGTTGCTGGAGCGGCTGTCGGACGCCCGCCGCAATGGCCACCCCGTACTGGCGGTGGTCCGCTCCACGGCGGCCAACCAGGACGGCGCGAGCAACGGCCTCACCGCACCCAACGGCCCCGCGCAGGAGCGCGTGATCCGGGACGCGCTGGCCGCCGCCGGTCTGACCGGCGCGGACGTCGACGTCGTTGAGGCCCACGGCACCGGCACGACCCTCGGCGACCCCATCGAGGCACAGGCCCTCCTCGCCACCTACGGCCAGGACCACACTCCCGAACAGCCCCTCTGGCTCGGCTCGTTGAAGTCCAACATCGGCCACACCCAGGCCGCCGCAGGCGTCGGCGGAGTCATCAAGATGGTCATGGCCATGCGCCACGGCCTCCTCCCCCGCACCCTCCACGTCGACACACCCTCCACCCACGTCGACTGGGACTCCGGCGCCGTATCCCTGCTGACCGAGGAGCGGCCCTGGCCGGCCGCCGACCGGCCGCGCCGTGCGGCGGTGTCGTCCTTCGGCGTGAGCGGCACGAACACACACGCCGTACTGGAAGAGCCTCCGGCGGAGGAGGCCTCCGAGGACGCGCCGGAGCGCGGGGCCGGGATGCCGGTCGTGCCGTGGGTGCTGTCCGCGAGGTCGGCGGTCGCGTTACGTGAACAGGTCTCAGCGGTACGGGAGTTCGCCCGGGAAACCGACTCGGTCGATGTCGGCTTCTCGCTCGCCACGGGGCGTTCGGCGTTCGAGCACCGGGCGGTGCTACTGCACTCCGACGGTGGGCTCGACGCGGCCCTCGCGGCGCTCGCCGGGGAGTCGGACGGCGCACCGGGGCTGGTGATGGGCGCAGGCCACCGGGCCGCCCGCACGGCCTTCCTCTTGACTGGTCAGGGCAGCCAGTACCCGGGGATGGGCCTGGAACTCCACGCCGCCTACCCGGTGTTCGCCGAGGCCTTCGACGAGATCTGTGCCTGCCTTGACCCGTACCTCGAACGCCCGCTGCGCGAGGTCGTGTTCGCCGAGCCCGGCACACCCGAGGCGGCGCTGCTCGACCGGACGCAGTACACCCAGGCGGGTCTGTTCGCCGTAGAGGTGGCGCTGTTCCGGCTGGTCGAGGCGTGGGGGATGCGGCCCGCCGCGCTGCTGGGCCACTCCGTCGGCGAGCTGGCGGCGGCGCATGTGTCGAAGGTGCTCACCCTGCCGGACGCGTGCGCGCTGGTGGCCGCTCGCGGCCGGCTGATGGAGGAGTTGCCGGCAGGCGGGGCGATGGTGTCCGTGCGTGCCACCGAGGACGAGGTCGCGGAGGTGCTGACCGGGCGCACGGAACGCGTGTCGGTCGCGGCCGTCAACGGGCCTCAGTCCGTCGTCGTGTCCGGCGACGAGGACGCGGTGCTCGCCGTGGCCGCCGAACTCGCTGAGCGGGGACGCCGTACCAAGCGGCTCAATGTCAGCCATGCCTTCCACTCGCCCCGGATGGACGCCATGCTGGAGGAGTTCCGGGCGGTCGCGAGCTCGCTGCGGTACAGCGATCCGCTGATCCCGGTCGTCTCCGATGTGACCGGCCGTACGGCGACCGCCGAGGAGCTGACGGACCCGGACTACTGGGTGCGCCATGTCCGTCAGGCGGTGCGTTTCGCCGACGGCATGCGAACGCTGGGCGAGTTGGGCATCGGTAGCTGCCTGGAACTCGGCCCCGGCGGCGTGCTCTCCGGGATGGGCGAGGACTGCCTGCCGGGCGACGCGGTGGCCTTCGCCGCCGCTCTGCGCCGGGATCGCGCCGAGCCGGCGTCGGTCGTGGAGGCGGTGGCGACGGTGTTCGCCCACGGTGCCCGCGTCGACTGGGCGGCGCTGTTCGCCGGCAGCGGCGCACGGCGGGTGGAGCTGCCGACCTACCCCTTCCAGCGGCAGCGTTACTGGCCGAAGGCCGCGTCCGGCGCGGCCGGGGACGTACGCTCGCTGGGCCTGGACGCGGTGAACCATCCGCTGCTGGGTGCCGTGCTGGAGAGCGCGGACGGCGACGAGCTGCTGTTCACCAGCCGGGTCTCGCTCGCCGGTCAGCCGTGGATTCGCGGCCACCGCGTCGAGGGCGCCGCCCTGCTGCCGGGCACCGCGCTGGCGGAACTCGCCGTACGGGCCGGGGACCGGGCCGGTTGCCCGCTGCTGGAGGAACTGACCCTCGAAGCACCGCTGGTGCTGCCCGAGGACGGCGGGCTACGGCTCCGGGTGCGGGTCGGCGCCGCCGACGAGTCCGGCCGGCGCACGCTGACCGTGCACGCGCGGCCCGACGGGGACGCGGCGCAGGACGGCCTGCCCTGGACGCGGCATGCCGGCGGTACCCTGAGCCCGGACCGCCTCGGCTCCGGCCCCGGACTGGACCTGAGCGGCGACTGGCCGCCGACCGGGGCGCAGCCGCTCGACCTCGACGGCCGCTACGAGCGGTTCCGGGAGAGCGGCTTCGAGTACGGCCCTCAGTTCCAGGGGCTGCGAGCGGCATGGCGGCTCGGTGACGAGGTCTTCGCCGAGGCCGCCCTGCCGGAGGAACTGGCCGGGGATGCCAAGGACTTCGAGCTGCACCCCGCCCTGTTCGACGCCGCACTGCAGGCGGTCGGTCTCAGAGGCCTGGCCGAGGACGGCGCGGCGGCGCTGATGCCGTTCTCATGGCGGGGCGTACGCCTGCATGCCACGGGCGCCACCGTGCTCCGGGTACGGCTGGCCGTGACGGGTCAGGACGAGGTACGGCTGGACGCCGCGGACGCCCTGGGCAGCCCGGTCCTGACGGTCGACTCGCTGGCACTGCGGCCGCTGTCCGGCGGGACGGCGGGTGCCGCTGCCGCGGCTGTAGTGCGGGACGCACTGTTCCGTGTGGAGTGGGTGCCGGTCGATGCCGCGCAGACGGAGGGTCGGGAGGCGGTCTGGCTGTCCACCGACGAGGGGCTTCCCGCCCTTCCCGGTGCTCCCGACGTCGTGATCGCTCCTTGCCCGTCCGGTGAACGGACGTCCCTGCACGGGGTGCTGGAGCTGGTTCAGGGATGGCTGGCGGACGAGCGTTTCGCCGACTCCCGGCTCGTACTGCTCACCCGCAACGCCGTCGTCACCTCACCCGAGGACACCCCCGACCTGGAACACGCCTCCATCTGGGGCCTCATCCGCTCCGCCCAGTCCGAACACCCCGACCGGATCGTGCTCATCGACACCGACAACCAGGACACTTCCTCAATTCAGGGAGCACTGAGCACCGGTGAGTCTCAGATCGCCATCCGCGAAGGCAAGTTCCTGGCGCCGCGCCTCGCCCGGGCCACTCCCGCGAAGGCCGCAGTCCCCGTCTTCCGTCCCGACAGTACGATCCTGATCACCGGCGCCACCGGCACCCTCGCCACACACGTCGCCCACCACCTCGTCACCCACCACCAAGTCCAGAACCTGGTCCTGCTCTCCCGCCGCCCCGCCGACGAACTCGCCACCACCCTCAACGACCTCGGCGCGAACTCAACCATCGTCACCGGGGACGTAACCGACCCAGACACCCTCACGCGCGCCCTCACCGAGCACCCCGTCACCGCCGTCATCCACACCGCGGCCACCCTCGACGACGCCACCGTCGACAACCTCACCCCCGACCAACTCGACACGGTCCTGAACCCGAAGCTCGACGGGGCCCTCCTCCTCCACCAGCTCACCACCCAACTCACCCCCGACCTGGACGCCTTCGTCCTCTTCTCCTCCGCAGCAGCCGCCTTCGGCGGACCCGGGCAAGGCGCCTACGCAGCCGCCAACACCTTCCTCGACACCCTCGCCCACCACCGCCACGCCCAAGGCCAGCCCGCACTCTCCCTCGGCTGGGGCCTCTGGGAAGACCGCAGCAGCATGACCGGCAACCTCACCGACACCGACCTCCACCGCATGACCCGCCACGGAGTGTCCGGGCTGTCCGCGGCCGAGGGGCTGGCGTTGTTCGACGCGGCGTGCGAGTCGGGTGAGGCGCATCTGCTGCCGATCCGGCTCGACGTCGCGGCCCTGGGGCGGTCCCTCGACGGGGGGCCCATACCGGCGTTGCTGCGCGGGCTGTTCCGGCGCCCGGTGCGCCGTGCCGCCGCGCGCGAGGGGGCGGAGCCGCAGGGCGGGTCACTGGTCGCCCGGCTGGGCGAGTTGGAGCCTGCCGAGCGTGTGGAGGTGGTGCTGGGCCTGGTGCGGGAGCACACCGCAGCGATCCTCGGATACGCGGGCGCGGGCGGCGTCGAGGCCGAACTCAGCTTCAAGGACCTGGGCTTCGACTCGCTGACGGGTATCGAGCTGCGCAACCGGCTGGCCTCGGCCACCGGGCTGCGACTGCCCGCCACGCTGGTGTTCGACCACCCGAGCCCGTTCGAGCTGGCCCGGCACATCGTCACCGAGGCCCTCGGCGACGAGCCCGGCCCTGTGGCCGGCCCGGCGCAGCAAGGTGCCCAGGACGAGGACGCGGTGGCCGTCGTGGCCATGGCCTGCCGCTATCCGGGCGGGGTGCGCACCCCGGAGGACCTGTGGCGGCTCGTGCACTCCGGCGGCGACGCCATCTCCGGGTTCCCGGACGACCGCGGCTGGGACACGGAGGCGCTGTACCACCCGGACCCGGACCACCCCGGCACGACGTACGCGGTGGAAGGCGGATTCCTGTACGACGCGGCCGGGTTCGACGCGGGCTTCTTCGGGATCTCGCCGCGCGAGGCCCTGGCCATGGACCCGCAGCAGCGGCTGCTCCTTGAGATTTCCTGGGAGGCAGTGGAACGGGCCGGTATTGACCCGCGCTCCCTGCGCGGCAGCCGTACGGGCGTGTTCGCCGGGGTCATGTACCACGACTACGGCACACAGGTGACCGAGGTGCCGGAGGGTCTGGAGGCGTTCCTCGGCAACGGCAGTTCCGGCAGCATCGCCTCCGGCCGGGTGGCGTACCACCTGGGGCTGGAAGGCCCGGCGATCACCATCGACACCGCCTGCTCCTCCTCGTTGGTCGCCCTGCATCTGGCCGCGCAGTCGCTGCGCAACGGCGAGTGCTCCCTGGCGCTCACCGGTGGTGTGACCGTTATGACCACACCCGGCACCTTCATCGGGTTCAGCCGGCAGCGCGGTCTGGCCCGCGACGGGCGCTGCAAGGCGTTCGCGGCCTCTGCGGACGGCACCGGCTGGGGCGAGGGCGCGGGGGTCCTGCTGCTGGAGCGGCTGTCGGACGCCCGGCGCAACGGCCACCCGGTGCTGGCGGTGGTCCGCGGCAGCGCGGTGAACCAGGACGGCGCGAGCAACGGTCTCACCGCCCCGAACGGGCCCGCGCAGCAGCGGGTGATCCGCCAGGCCCTCGCCAGTGCCGGGCTGACCGGCGCGGACGTCGACGTGGTCGAGGCCCATGGCACCGGCACCACTCTCGGCGACCCCATCGAGGCACAGGCCCTCCTCGCCACCTACGGCCAGGACCACACTCCCGAACAGCCCCTCTGGCTCGGCTCGTTGAAGTCCAACATCGGCCACACCCAGGCCGCCGCAGGCGTCGGCGGAGTCATCAAGATGGTCATGGCCATGCGCCACGGCCTCCTCCCCCGCACCCTCCACGTCGACACACCCTCCACCCACGTCGACTGGGACTCCGGCGCCGTATCCCTGCTGACGGAGACCACCGAATGGCCGGACACGGGCCGTGCGCATCGCGCGGCTGTCTCCTCCTTCGGTATCAGCGGGACCAACGCCCATGTCGTACTGGAGCACGCCGAGCCGGACGACAACCCGGCCACGGAAAGCGAGCCGGGTGGTGTCGTCCTGCCGTGGGTGCTGTCCGGCAAGAGCGCGGCGGCCTTGCGCGCGCAGGCAGCCCTGTTGCGGGACTTCGTACAGGAGCGGCCGGAGCTGACCGCCGCGCAGGTCGGGCTGTCGCTGGCCACGACCCGGTCGGCGTTCGGGCACCGGGGTGCCGTGCTGGCCGATGACCCGGCGGACCGGCTCGCGGCTCTCGACGCGCTGGCCCGTGGCAAGGACTCGCCGTTCGTGGTGCGGGGTGCGGGCAAAACCGGCCACAGGGTCGCCTTCCTGTTCTCCGGGCAGGGCACCCAGCGGGCCGGGATGTGCCGGGAGCTGTACGCCTCCTCCGGGGTGTTCGCCGCGGCCTTCGACGAGGTCTGCGCGCACTTCGGTCCGTTGCTGGAACGGCCCCTGGCCGATGTGGTGTTCGCCGAGTCCGGCACCCCGGACGCGGAGCTGCTGGACCGTACCGAGTACGCGCAGCCCGCGCTGTTCGCCGTAGGGGTGGCGCTGTTCCGGCAGTTGGAAGCTTGGGGGCTGCGGCCGGAGCTGCTGGCGGGGCACTCGATCGGTGAACTGGCCGCGGCGCATGTCGCCGGGGTCTTCGATCTGCCCGACGCGGCCAGGCTGGTGGCGGCGCGCGGCCGGCTGATGCAGTCGCTGCCCGCCGACGGGTCCATGACCTCGTTGCAGGCGGCGGAGGACGAGGTGCTGCCGCTGCTGGCCGGGCGGACGCACGAGTTGGGGGTCGCGGCGGTCAACGGGCCTTCGGCCGTGGTTGTTTCGGGCCGCGCGAGTGCCGTCGAGGAGATCGCCGCGCACTTCGCGGGTCTGGGCCGCAGGACCCAGCGGCTGCGGGTCAGTCACGCCTTCCACTCGCCGCTGCTGGACCCGGTGCTGGAGGAGTTCGCGGCGGTCGCGCGTGAGGTGTCGTATCGGGCGCCGGGTATCCCCGTCGTCTCCGACGTCACCGGGGAGACTGCTGCCGACGGGCTGCTGGAGGACCCCGGCTACTGGGTGCGGCACGCGCGGGAGGCGGTCCGTTTCGCCGATCAGCTCACGCATCTGGAGAAGGAGGGCGTGACCGCGTACGTCGAGGTCGGCCCGGACGCCGTGCTGGCCCCGATGGCCCGCGAGAGCCTGGGCGGTCATGCGCTGGTGGTGCCCGTCCAGCGGCGCGACCGTGCCGACGCCGTCACGCTGGGGACGGCCATCGCCAAGCTGCATGTCCATGGGGTGTCCCCGGACTGGAAGGCGGTGTTCGCCCCCACCGGCGCCCGTACGGTCGAGCTGCCGACGTACGCCTTCCAGCGCAGCGCGTACTGGCTGCCGTCGGGGCCGACCGTGTCGCGGGCCTCGACGCCGATGGCCCGCAGCGGTGACCTGGAGCGGCGCTTCTGGCAGGCCGTCGAAAGCCGGGATCTCGGTGCCCTGGCCTCGCTGCTCGACGTCGACTCCGCCCGGGAGGCCGACTCCCTCAACGCCGTGCTGTCGCTGCTGGCGGCGTGGGACCACGGCAGGGCTGCGGCCGGCACGCTGGAGGACGCCCCGGAGCCCGAGGACGACGGGGACCTGGCACAGGCTCTGGCCGGGGCGTCCGAGCAGGAGCGGCCCGCGCTGCTGCTGGACGCGGTGCTGTCCGCCGCGTCCGCGGTGCTCGGGCATGCCGATCCGTACGCGCTGCCGGCCGACCAGGACTTCCTCGACGCCGGTTTCGCCTCGCTGACCGCGGTGGAGCTGAGCGGACGGCTCACCAAGGTCACCGGCATCGACCTGCCGCCCACGCTGATCTACGACCACCCCACGCCGGCGGAACTCGCCGCGCATCTGCACGAGGAGATGAAGAGGACCGCGTCATGACCCCCACACGTACAGAGAGCCCCTGGGTCCGCCGCTATCAGTCGGCGCCCGCCGACGCCGTCACCCTGGTCTGCTTCCCGCACGCCGGCGGCTCGGCCACGTCGTTCCACCCGCTGTCCCGGGCGCTGGCCGGGCGGCTGGACGTGGTGGCCGTGCAGTATCCGGGCCGTCAGGACCGCCATCAGGAGCCCGCGTTCGAGGATCTGCACGAGCTGGCCGACGCCGCGTTCGAGGCGGTCGTCGAGGCCGTAGGCATCGACCAGCCGCTCGCCCTGTTCGGGCACAGCATGGGCGCGTCCGTCGCCTTCGAGGTGGCCTCGCGGCTGGAGCAGCGGGCCGGTGTGAAGCCCGTCTCCCTGTTCGTGTCGGGGCGCCGGGCGCCGTCCCGGCACCGCAGCGAGGATCTGCACCGCAAGGGCGACGACGCTCTGCTGCGGGAGATCCGCGCCCTGGACGGCACCGCGCAGGCGGCGCTGGACGACGAGGACATCGTGCGGATGTTCCTGCCGTCCCTGCGGGCCGACTACAAGGCGATCGAACGGTACCGCGGCGCGCCGGGCGCGACGGTCGGCTGCCCCGTCGTAGCGCTGACCGGCGACACCGACCCGAAGACCACCGTGGAGGAGGCCGGGGCCTGGCAGGAGCACACCACCGGCCCCTTCGACCTGCGGGTCTTCCACGGCGGTCACTTCTTCGTCTCGGAACAGACCGACGCCGTCGCCCAGGTGCTGTCCGGGCAGCTGGACCGGTTCCGGTGAGCACGGCCGCGCTGGTCGCCCACCCGCGCCGGCCTGGGGTCGCAAGGGGTCGGCTAGGGGTTATCCGGGTCGGGAGGCGCACATAGCGTGACCGCGAATTCACCGTTCTCCACGGCTTCCACGGCCACAACGACATCAAACGCACTGTTTTCCAATGCATTTAGGGGAGCCCGAACCATGACCGAACCGCAGACGTGGCGGGTCCTCGGGAACGCGGACGCGCACGAGTTGGTGCTCGCCGTGGACTTCGACGCCACCGGCCGCGCCGAGGGCCGCTTCACCGATCTCGCGGCGGGTCTGGCCGGCCTGCCCTTCTCGATCTGGGAGACGGTTCCCCAGGAGGCGGGTACCGGTACCGTCGAGCGGTGGCTGGAGGAGGTGGCGGCCGACGGCCGCCCGGTCCGCGCGGTGTTCGGCTTCTGCGTCGGCGGCGTCTACGCGGGCGCGATCGCGCAGCGCGTCGCCGACCGGCAGAGCCAGGCACCCGCGCTCGTGCTGTTCGACCCCGAGCAGTCCGGCCCGCTGACGCTCTACTCGCAGTTCCACAAGGTCCTCGACTCCATGTCCACCCTGCTGAGCGACGAGGAGACCGCGGAGGCTGCGGCAGAGGCGCGGCGGGCCCATGAGCAGCACACCGAGATGGCCCCGCTGGGTGCCGAACTCCTCGATGTGTACCGGCGTACCGCCAAGCCCGTCTTCAACCGGCTGGAGCTGGACGAGAAGCGGCAGGCGGAGTTCACCGCGGTCTTCGCCTCGTTCGTCGGCTATCTGATCGCGGCCGCAGCGATCGACCCGTTGCCGGCGTGGCGGGGGGCCGTCGTCGTCACGTCCTCGTCGCCCACGAGCGGCCTGAACGGCTCCCGCGGGGCCGGGCAGGACATCACCGTGGGCCGGGAGCTGCGTGTGGACGTCCCGCATGTCGATCTGCTGCGCGACCCGGGTGTCACCCGCACGGTGGCCGAGCTGCTCGGCACGGAGACGCGCGGCTGAGGAGCCACGCGCCCCCGCACCCGCATACCCCACAGGCGGATTCCCGCGAATCTACGGACGCGAATCTACGGAACGGTTGGAATGCCAGAAGCAACGCAACCCCGGTCCCTCCCGGCCGACAGCAAGGAGCACGCTCTCTGGCTCCTGGACGAGCTGGTGCCCGTCAAGGGCGTCAACAACCTCTCCGTCGCCCTCCAGGCAGGCGCAGCTCTGTCGGCCCCCGCGGTCCAGGGCACGGTCGACCTGCTGCTGCGCCGGCACGAGGCCGTGCGCACGGTGTTCCGGCAGGAGGAGGCGGGCCTCACCAAGGAGGTCCTCGACACCCTGAGGATCGACGTCGAGCAGCTGAAAGCGGAGCCAGGCGAAGTCACCTCTGTCGTGGGTGAGTTCATCGCGCGGCCCTTCGATATCGACGGGCTGCCACTGGTGCGGGCCGCGCTGGTGAGGTGCGCGGACGGTGACGCGTTCTGTCTGGCCGTCCATCACCTCGTCTTCGACACGGTCTCCGGCGCGGTCCTGCTGGACGAGTTCACGGCCGGGTACACGGCGCTCGCGGCCGGTGCCTCGCCGCCCGCCGAGCTGCTGACCGCGCAGCCGCCGTACCGGGAGCCCGCTCCCCGTCCGGCCGCCGTGGAGTACTGGCGCGGGCAGCTGGCCGGGGCCGATGCCGCGGGGCTCGCCCTGTGGTGCGACAGCGAGGACCTGCCCGAGCCGACCCTCACCGGTGACCAGATCACGGCCGATCTGTCGCCGCGGGCGACCGAGGTGCTGCGCCGGCTGCAGAAGGAGCTGCGCGCGCCTGAGGCCGTGGTCCTGCTGGCCGCGTACGGGCTGCTGTTGGCCCGGCACGGCTCGGGGCCCGACCTGGTGGTGGGCACCCCGGTCAATGTCCGGGCGCGGGAGGCGTCCAGGGCCGTCGGCTACCACGTCAACACCCTGCCGTTGCGCATCCCCGTCGACCTCGGCGGCGGCTTCCGGGACCTGGTGCGCACGGCCCGCGACGCGTTCCTCGGGGCGGTCGCCCACGCCGATGTCCCGGTCGACATCCTGACGCCGGAACTACGCAGGGACGGAGGCGTCTCCTGGCGCAACACCGTCTTCCGGCATCTGTTCAACTACGTTCCGGACGAAGGCCGTACGACCTTCCCGCTCGCGGACACCACGGCCCGCAGGCTGCCCGTGGAGAACGGGTTCAGCAAGTTCGACCTCGAGTTCTTCTTCCTGTCCTCCGCGGACAGGGTGACCATCCGGGCCGCGTACTACACGCAGATCCTGGACCGGACGGACGTGCAGGGACTGCTCGAACGCTTCGAGTCGCTGCTGCTGGCGGCCGCGGACGGGCCGGACCTGCCGATGCGCGGACTCCCGCTGGCCGGCCCCTCCGACCTGGCGGTCCTGGCCGCCGCCAACGACACCGCGCGCCCGGTGGAACCGGCCGACGTGCTCACGGCGGTGCGGGAGCGGGTGGCGCTGGCGCCGTCCACGCCTGCCGTCGTGGGCGGCGGCCGCAGCACGACGTACGCCGCATTGTGGGGGGCCGCCGAACACACCCGGGTCGCCCTGGCGGACGCCGGTGTCGGGGCCGGTGACATCATCGCGCTCGCGGCGCCCCGCGGGCCCGAGCTCGCGGCCGCGGCCCTGGGGGTGTGGCTGGCCGGCGCGGTGTATCTGCCCGTCGATCCGGAACACCCCGCCCAGCGTCTGGCGTACGTCCTGGAGGACTCCGGGGCGCGGGCGGTGCTCACGGCGCCGGGCGTGGAGCTGCCCGAGGGGGTCCGGGCGCGTGTGCTGCCGCTGGGGCCGGTCGCGCAGAACGGGCCGCTCCCGGACTCCCCGGCGAGCGGGCCCGATCCGGACTCCTGCGCGTATCTGATCTACACCTCCGGTTCGACGGGGAAGCCGAAGGGCACCCTGATCAGCCACCGCAGCCTCGCCAATGTGGTGCAGCACTTCGCCGAGGAGCTGAAGGTCACCGCGGAGGACTCTGTGCTGTGGCTGACCACTTTCGCCTTCGACATCTCCGCGCTGGAGCTGTTCCTGCCGCTGGTCTGCGGCGGGCGGCTGGTCGTAGCCTCCGACGAAGCCCGTACCGATGGCCGTGCCCTGCTCGGTGAGGTGGTCGCGCACGATGTCGGCATCGTGCAGGCCACGCCGACGACCTGGCGTGTCGTCGCCGACGCGGCCGACGGCCGGCTCGCGGGCAGGCGCCTGGTCTGCGGCGGGGAACCGCTGCCGTCCGCGCTGGCCCGCACCCTCGCGGCCTCGGGCGGCTCGCTGCTCAATGTGTACGGCCCCTCCGAGACGACAATCTGGTCCACCTCGGGCACGGTGCCGGCCGAGGTGACCCGCGTGGACGTGGGCCGCCCGATCGCCAACACCCGGGTGTTCGTGGTCGACCCGGACGGCCGTGAGCTGCCGGTCGGTGTGCAGGGCGAGCTGTGCATCGCCGGGGCGGGTGTAGCGCTGGGCTACCACAACCGCCCCGAGCTGACGGCGGACCGCTTCCGCGACCATCCCACGTACGGGCGCCACTACCGCACCGGCGATCTGGCCCGGCTGCGGCCGGACGGCAGCGTCGAGCTGCTGGGCCGGACCGACCGTCAGATCAAGCTGCGCGGCCATCGCATCGAGCTGAGCGAGGTGGAGGCGGTGCTGCTCGACCATCCGGGCGTGCGGGATGCCGCCGTCGTGGTGGTGGGCCGGGGCGGGGCGGACGCGGCCCTGGTCGCTTTCGTGGAGACCCCGGACGACTCGGCCGAGCTGGACACGGCCGGGCTGACCGCCCATGTCCGGTCCCTGCTGCCCTCCGCCGCCGTGCCCCAGGAGATCGTGGTGCTGGAGTCCCTGCCGACCACCGCCAACGAGAAGCGGGACCATCTCGCACTGACCCGTCTCGCGGAGCAGCGCCGCTCGGAGCGCGGCGCGGCGGCCGAGGCCGCGCCGGAGGCCCAGTCGGGTACGGCCGGGCAGTTGCTCGCCCTGTGGCAGACCACGCTCGGCCGGACCGGCATCGGGCCGGACGCCAACTTCTTCGACAGCGGCGGGCATTCGCTGCTGGGCGCGCAGCTCGTGCAGCGCATCGAGAAGACGCTGGGCGTGCCGGTGCGGCTGACCGACCTGTTCGCCTATCCCACCCCGCTCGCCATGGCCGAGCATCTCGAAGCCGGAGCCTGAGAAAGACATGGAGATCGTGAACCAGAAGCACGCCACCGCCCCGTCCACCGGGACCGTACCGCCGTCGTCGTGGCGGGTCCTGTGGCAGGACACCTTCGACGGCCCGGCCGGGTCGCCGCCCGATCCCGCCCTGTGGCAGGTCGTCACCGGGCAGCCGTTCGGAGCCGGCATCGAGTTCCACACCGACGACCCCGCGAACGTCGGCCTGGACGGGGCCGGGCATCTGAGGATCACCGCCACCCATGAGGACGGGCAGTACCGGGCGGCGTGGCTGGAGACCCGGCGCGAGGACTTCGTGCCGCGTCCCGGCGGCGCGCTGCGCCTTGACGCCCGGGTGAAGACCGCAGCTGGCCCCGGCCTGGACTGCGCGCTGTGGGCCTGGGGCACTCAGCTGCGGCACCGGGGCGACGAGGACCCGGTGCAGGCGTGGTACCGGGCCGGGGAGATCGACGTCCTGGAGGCGCTGGGCTCCGAGCCCGACTCGGTGTGGGGTGCCGTCCACTCCCCCGAGTGCCACCAGATCCCGTCCCTGGGCATGGGCGCCCGCACCACCACCGAGGACGGCAGTCCGCTCAGCGCGGACTTCCACACCTACTCGGCGGTCTGGCGGCGCCACCCCGACTCGATCACCTGGTACCTGGACGGCCGCGAGTATCTGCGGCTGACCCCGCAGGACACCACCCCGAAGGGCTGGCTGTTCGACCAGCCCGTGTACTTCTGTCTGGCGATCATCATCGGCAGCCCGGGCGGCCCGGTCCTGCCGGGCGACCCCGACCCTTCGACGCTGCCGTCGTCGCTGCTCGTCGACAGCATCACCGTCTCCGAGGAGATCCCCGCGTGACCGCGGGCCCCGATCTCGACGCGCTCGTCGCGGAGCTGGTCGACCGGGTGCTGGACGATCCGACCGGCGCGCTGGGTCCCTCGGTGTACGAGACGGCCCGGCTGGTCTCGCTGGCCCCCTGGCTGGACGGCGACACCGCCCGGGTCCGTCATCTCCTGGACGAGCAGCGGCCCGACGGAAGCTGGGCCGGGCCCGGCGGGTACGCCCTGGTCCCGACGCTGAGCGCGACGGAGGCGCTGATCGCCGTGCTGGGCCGGGAGGGCGAGGCGTCGCCGCTGCCGCGTGCCGCGCTCGTCGAGGCCGCGCAGCGGGGGCTAGCGGCGGCGGCCGCTCTGGTGGCCCAGCCGGTTCCGTCGACGGTCGTGTTCTTCATGCTGATCCCGGCGCTGGTGGAGGGCGTCAACGCCCGGCTCGCCGTCCTCGGGGACGCGGCGGCCCAACCGCTGGCGCTGCCGCACGGGTTGACCGACGACGCCTTGCGCGCCCTGCGCTGCGGTGCCTGGCGCAATCCGCTCGCTGGTCACTATCTGGAGATCGTCGGCCCTGCGGCCGTCGGCGCCGCGGAGATGGAGCCGGTCGACGGGGTCGTCGGCTGTTCCGCGGCTGCCACCGCGGCCTGGCTCGGCCCGCGCGAGCCGGCCGAGCCCGCGCATCCCTCGGTGTGTTTCCTGCGGCAGACCCAGGAGCGGGGCGGTGGCCCGGTTACCGCGATGACCTCGCTCGTCTTCTACGAGCGGGCGTGGATCGCCGGCAACCTGGCGACCGCGGGGGTGCCGCGGGAAGTGCTCGCCCCGCTGCTGAAGGAACTGCCCGGCGACGTCGGCCTGTCGGGTGCTCCGACCGCGCCGGGATTCGCGTACGAGGCGGAGACCAGCGCGATCGTGCTCGCGGCCCTGGCCCACCTCGGGGAACCGCAGGAACCCGAGTATCTGTGGCAGTACGACGCGGGCACCCACTTCATGTCCACGATCCCGGAACACGAGGCCTCCACCACCACCAACGCGCACATCCTGGAGGCCCTGGGCTGCCACCTGGCCGACGGCGCCGGCGACGCCGACCGCTACCGGGACGCCGTAGCCCGGATCGCGACATGGCTGCGGAACCGCCAGCAGGCGGACGGCAGCTGGTCCGACAAATGGCACGCCTCCCCCTACTTCGCGACGATGCGCTGCGCCCTGGCCCTGCACCGGTACGCAGGCCCGGACGCGGCCGACTCCCTGCACGGGTCCGTCGACTGGCTCCTGCAGCGGCAGCGCGGCAACGGCTCGTGGGGCCGCTGGGAGGGCACGGCCGAGGAGACCGCCTACGCGGTACGCACCCTGCTGGAGCTGACGACCGACGCCCGCTCAGGGGCGACGGCCGAGGCCGTGCGACGGGGCTGCTCCTTCCTGTTGGAACACGGCCTGGACGTGGAACGCCACCCCCCGCTGTGGATCGGCAAGGAGCTGTACGCACCTGCCCATCTGGTACGGGCGGCGGTACTGGGAGCACTGCTCGCGGCCCGGCGCTGACCTGAGCTTCGCCCCGGTGCGGACCCGGGACGCCGCCCGGTGCGGGGTGCGAAACGGGTCGTCGTCCGGCGGAGACCAGGCGCTGCCCGGACGTTGCCCAGCTCGCGGCCCCTCGGTGCCAGAGGTCACCGCCCGATGCCGACCCGGGTAGGGTCCCGGCGAAGCCCAGCCGCTGTCCGACCCTACCCAGGGTCGCGCCCCCCGGGTCGAGGCCCGGCGGGGATGAGGCACCGCCCGACGCTTACGACCTCGTCCACGATTGTCAGCGGCGTCGCGGCGTCTGGGACCTCCGCCTCCGGCGTTGTCGTCAGTCCCCGACGCTCCTTCCCCAAGC
>NZ_JBIAUE010000050.1:0-29138 GCF_042892615.1 Streptomyces sp. NPDC001750
AGATACGACAAACGAGGCTACGTCTACCTCGGCACCGCCACCGCAGCAGCACTCGTCATCTGGCTTCGCACATGATCGACCGGACAAGTCCTAGTTGAGGCGGGTGTGCCAGCGGTGGGTGAGGTGTTGCTGGTGGTCGTACCAGCGGGTGGTGATGGCGCGCGCAGCGGTCCAGGCGGTGGCGGCGCGGGGGTGTCGTAGGAGTCGCTGGTGTGCGTGGTGCGCGTCGGCGATTTCGGGCGTCGCCCAGGTGCGGACGGTGGTGGTGAGCCGCGGGTCGGGGGCGGCTTGCTGATGGCGCGGGCACACCAGTCGGTGCGGTGGCCGATGAGCCCAGGCGGTGTCGGTGGCGTTCTGGCTGCGGTGGCGGGTGCACAGGGTGCAGGCACGGACGGGCTGCTGCTCGGCCTCCAGCCGTTTCCAGCGTGCGGCGGCTGCGGTGTGGTGGGCGTCGTCGCTGGGGGCGAGGCGGAGCAGGGCGCGCGCCAGGTGGGGGAGTGGGATGCGGGTCGGGGCGGCGAGGTGGTGGCAGGCGGCAGGGCTGAGGTGGAGTTCAGCTGTCGGTAGCGTGCCGTGGCCGGTCAGGGTGATGCCGGCGCCGTCGAGGAGCTGGGGCAGCGTCAGCCGGTAGGCGGTGGCAAGGCGTTGCACATAGGAGGCGGTCGCCTCATTGGCCAGTGGCCGTACGCGGAGCACGCCCGGTGCTGCTGACGGGGTCCGCAGCCATGCCTCTGTGGTGGGGACGCCGCGCTGCGCGGGAGCGGCTGGGGCCGTATCCCGGGCCGTGACGTCTGTCCGGGTCACGGGGTGCTGATACTGCGGCTTCGGGGCCGGGTGTGGGGTCGGTAGTGCTGTTCGGCGAGGTGGTCGAGGCGGATGGCGTCGAGGGTGGTCTTGGTGATGCGTTCGGTGCCGTCGACCAGGGCGGTGATGGCGGCCTGGCGGATGAGGCGGGCGAGGCTGCCGATGCGGCCGGCGGTGCGCTCGTGCAGGTAGGGAGCCAGCTTGGGGAGGGTTCCGGTGCGGTGGTGGTGCAGGTCGAGCGCGCCTTCCATGGCGGTGATGAGGTCGCGGAAGGGCTCTTCGTCGCCGAGGCGGGCGGGGAAGGCGGTGCAGTCGATGAGGGAGGCGCGTCCGGCGAGCTGGGCGCCGCGTACTCCGGTGAACAGGGGTGTGGTGGTGACGTCGATGCCGGCGTAGACGAAGGTCGCGCCGATGCGTTCGGTGAGATCTTTGATCAGATCGGCACTCTGGGCGCCGGTGGTGGTGCGCGGGTTGAGCCGGTGGATCTCGTCGATCATCACCAGCTGGACGCCTGCGGCGGTGTAGGTGTGGCATACGGAGTTGGTGATCTGGGCCTGGGACATGCCTGCGGTGACGGGGATGCCGAGGTAGCGAGCGAATTCGATGGCGAGGGTCTTGGCGCTGGCGGCGGGCGGGACCAGGACGTAGGCGACCGGGGCCTGTCCGGCTGTCGCTGTGGGGCCGTGGCGGCGGGTGTGGGCGAGGTGGCAGGCGCGTCCGACCTGGAGCAGGGCGGTGGTCTTCCCGGCGCCTGCTGGGCCTGTGACGATCAGGGATGGCCGTGCGGTGACGGTCTGGTGGCGGCCGAGGATCATCAGGGTGCGCACGTTCTTGGCGAGGGCGTCGATGGCGGGGGTGCGCACGGTGACGAACCGTGAGTGGTAGGCCAGGCGTTCCTCGAGGCTGCGAGGCGGTGCGCCGGGTGGGGGAGGAGCGGCCACGGGAGTGGTGACGAAGGCCTGGAAGCCGTCCCAGGTGGTCACCGATCGCTGCTGGGCATCAGTGGGGTCGTCGGTGGTGCTTGCCGCGGCCCCGGGAGGCCGGTCCGCTGTCGACGGGGACCTGCAGGCCGATGCATCGCTCGTGCCCGGTGAGGTGTTCACCACTGCTCGGCTTCCGCTTCGGCGTCCCACAGCCCGTACCCGCCTGCCTCGGCCGGCAGCACGCTCGCGCCCTCCATCTCGCTCGTGCCGGCCTCGGCCGCCGTGTCGACGCTGATGAGGTCGTCCAGGCTCTCGCTCCAGTCCGGTGCGGGGGCCGGTGTGGTCTCTGCGTCGAGTGGGCGCCGCTGGCCTGGAAGATCGGGCAACTGTGCTGCCGTACCGGAGCGGGAGGCTCTCCGACGGCGGGTTTTCTGCTCGGTCTCGGCGGGGTGGCGGGTGCGGCGCAGGAGCTGGTCGAGGGCGTCGGCGATGTCGGCTTCGTGTGTCTCGCGGTCTCCGCGTTGTTCGACCTCGGTCTGGATGTGGTGCCAGATGGCGTCGTTGAAGGGCTGGTGGACGTGGTCGCGGTGGATCCAGGGGATTTCGTGGAGCTGGCCGTCGGTGAGGCGGACGAAGATCTGGCGGGCGTTGTGGGGGTTGTGGTGGACCTCCCACTTGCCGTCCTTGGCCGTGACGGGGGAGCGCTGGCCGCGGTGGGGGCCGAGGATGTCGTGGTTGTAGGTGCGGTGGTCGAGGCGGATGCCGCGTTCGGTGATGGGCTGCCAGCGCACCGGCAGCAGTTCGAGGTAGTCGGCCCCGGTGAGCGGCACCGGTACGTAGCCGCTGATGGTGATAAGCGCGGCCCACATCTGGTTCGGTGTGAGGGCGGTTTTGGGCAGGACGGGGTGGCGCAGTCCGTCGTGGGGCCGGTTCTGCCAGCCGCAGGTGATCCATTCGTCGAGAAGGTCCTGCAGCTGCGGGATCGTCCACCGCGCCTCGGCCGATGTCTTGGAGCCGCGGTGCTGGGGGTTGGAGCCGGTGTGGCCGGCGACGTGCTGGCAGAACAGGTCGTTGATCGCGCCGAAGGTCCGCTCCACCACGGCCTTAGCCTGCGGACGCCTCGGAGGAGCGGGCTGCACGCTCACCCCGAGCGTCTCGCACGCGGCGACGAAGCCCTGCGAGAGGTAGATCTTCCCGCGGTCGACGACGATCGTCTCGGGCACGACCACCGGCCGCGCGGCCGCGCCCTCCAGCCGTTCGTCCAGCGACAGCATCCGCTCAAAGGGCACCTCGGCCCGCGACAGATGCAGCGCTTTGGGCCAGGTCGGCCGAGCAGGGTGGGGAACAGCCATCTCCGCCAGGAGCAGTGCGGCGTCAACGGCTTTGGTGCTGTGCGGGCGCAGGACGGCGGCCAGGACGGAGCGCGTGGCGACGTCGACGGCGATCGTCAGCTCCGGTCGGCCCAGGCTGCCGTCCTCAAGGACGGCCATGATGTCCAGACGGGTGGTGTCGATCTGCACCTGCTCCCCGGGCCGCAGCACCACCGGCGCCGACGAGGCGCGGGCGGGGGCGGTGGTAGCGGTGCGTGCCGGGCGTCCCGGACGATCGGCCGGGTCGGCCAGCACGCTCACCAGCCGGTAGAACGTCGAGCGTGACGGCATCTCCACCACTCCGCGCCCGTGCGTGTCCTCCAGGATCTGCCCGACCAGTACCTGCAGTCCCTTCACCGTCCCCTTCGACCGGCCCCGCTGGCGCCGCAGCGCCTCCAGCACCGCGGCCACGACCCGCTCGTCGGCATACCCCGTCGGATGGCGGCCGCGGGCCGGTACCGCACGCTTGTCGACCAGCCCCCACAAGCCTTGCTTGCGGTAGGTGTGCCGCATCCGCTCCACCGTCGTACGCGTCACCCGCGCGAAGCCAAGCGCCGCCAGATCCTTCGCCTTGGCCGCGTCCCGCTGCGCCAGCGTCCACCGCTCGGGGTCGTATTCCGGCCGCATCGTCTGGCCGTCACGGCCACCCTCAGGGTGCGGCCACCCGGTCTCCACTTCCCGGATATGGGGCAGCCAGGCCAGTGCCCGCTGCTGGGCCGCTACAGGAACGGTCTCGAACAGCCCCCACTGCGGCACCGCGGCCGGCGCTCGTGCGCCCACTACTTCGAAGCCCGGATCGGCGAACAACCGCCCCAGCAGCAGTCTCGTTTCGGTGCCGTCCTCCTGCAGCAGGTAGACCTGCTGGCCCTGCAGGGCGGCGGCCTGCCAGGTCTGTCCCCGGTAGGCGACGTGCGCGCCGACCTCCACCACCGGCCGCTGGCCCTTACCGTGTGTGCCGCCCACTGCGCTCACCCCTTCCTCGGCCGCCTCCGGGGCCCAGCGACTTTTCGACGCCCCCACCACTACGTTCTGCGTCAGCGCAGACCAGCGTCTCCTCGTGCAGCGGCTCATCAAGAGGCGTCGTCAGATGCCCGGACCACAGCGCGTGATAGACAGCCGGCAGTACTTGCAGAGGATCGCCCACGGCGGCTGCGCCGTCGGCCAGCGGCCGGGGCCCGGCGAACGCCTCAGTCAGCGCGGCCCGCAGCCCGGGCGGGCCTTGATTGCGTGGGTGGCGGTAGCCGGCCAGCCATCGCAGGTTCGCCGCCACCACCGGGGGAGGTGGCTCGAGGCGCCGATATGACCAGCCCACGCGCGCGCACGCCGCCTCCAGGACCATCCGCGCTCGCTGCGCCCCGTCTCCACCGGCAGTCGGGCTGGAGGGGCAGTCGGCGAGCAGGCCGGTGCCGTCGGCGTACCGGGCGAACAGCTGAGGCACCCACGAGCGCACCCGCCCGTCGGTATCCCGCCACAGCAGCCGTACGGGGCGTGCGGAAAGGCCGGTCACGTCCGGATTCCGGTCCAGGACCATCAGCTGGGTGCGCATGGCGGCCGAACCGTGCACCACGTGCCGCCCGGTCGTCGCCGACCACCACCAGCCCGGCCCCCACCGACGCCCAGGCATCACCGGAAACGCGGAGACCGGAGCCAGGTCCTCGAACCGCACCGACACCATCGCCTGATCCCACGGCCACTGCGCCATCTGCCCGGCGGCTGTGGCCAACGCCGCCTCCACGCTCGCCCCGCCCCGCTCGTTGACAGCTTGCTGCTCCACGACGGACAGCCAAGTACCCCCCGCCTTCAAAGGAGGGACACAGCGGCAGCCATCACTCGAATGGGTGACCGACGTGTCGCTTTCTGCAAGCCTGCGGCGGACTGCTTGTCCGATCTTCAACCCACCTGCTGGCGGCTACTTCTAACATGGCCTCAGGTTCGGGAAGCGAGTCTTGGGGAGGGGCCGCACGGATGAAGGTTCTCAGGCCGACGCAGCCGACGAGCGAGCAGCTCACGGTGATCAACAATCACAAGCCGGGGGTGTTCGTTGTACGGGGGGCCGCCGGCAGCGGCAAAACCACCACCGCTCTGTACCGGCTGAAGTTCACCGTCGGTTTCTGGCAGCGTCGCCGCCGTGACGGCTTCCTCAGCGGCCCCGTCCGCGTCCTTGTTCTCACTTACAACCGCACACTGCGCGGCTACATCGAGGAACTCACCCAGGAGCAGCTCAAAGGCAATGACGTTGAGCTGACGATCTCCACCTTTGCGAAGTGGGCCACCGACCGTGTGGCCTACGAGCGCATTCTTCAGGAACACGAACGCAGCCGGAAGCTGGACGCCCTGGCCGCGCCCTTGCCGTTGTCCTCTGAGTTCGTACGCTCTGAAGTGGACTATGTCCTGGGCCGCTTCACGCCCGATCATCTGGCCGAGTACGTCGAATGCGAACGTCAGGGCCGCGGCCGCTCCCCACGGATGCTGACCCCCCTGCGCCGCCGACTGTTGGAGGAGGTGATCTATCCCTTCCAGGAGTGGAAGAAGCAGCAGCAGGCCTGGGACTGGTCCGACCTGGCGAACGCCATGGCGGCCAACCGTACCGACGACCCTTACCACGTGGTAGTGGTCGACGAGGCTCAGGACTTCTCCGCCAACCAGGTCCGGGCAGTCCTCAACCACCTCACTGATGAGCACACCCTCACCTTCGTTCTCGACGCGGCTCAGCGCATCTACCCGCAGCGCTTCACCTGGAGCGAGGTGGGCCTGAGCGTGGGCCCGCACAACAGCAAGCTGCTGTCGAAGAACTTCCGCAACACCCGGCAGATCGCCGCCTTCGCCGCTCCGCTACTCGAAGACGTGGAGACAACGGACGACGCCGCGATCCCTGACCTCACCTCCTGCACGGAGGAGGGCGACAAGCCTTTGCTGGTTGAGGGCACCTTCACCCAGCAGATGGACCACGTTGTGCAGTTCCTCAACGACCTCGGACCCGACAACGACGAGTCCGTCGCCATCCTCCATGCCAAGGGCTGGTTCGGCGAGGTCAAGAACCGTCTGAACGCCTCCGGACTGGCCTACGTGGAACTCACCCGGAACGCCGAGTGGCCGACGGGCCCGGTGAACGTCGCGCTGTCGACCATGCACTCCGCCAAGGGGCTGGAGTTCGACCACGTGATCATCGTCGGACTCAACAGCGAGGTTATGCCCCACGCCACCGAGCCCGGCGACAGCGAACGAGACGCCCACCTGCGGCTGCTGGCCATGTCCGCTGGCCGCGCCCGCAAGACGCTGACCATCACCTACAAGCCCTCCGAGGCCAGCGACCTTATCGCCTGCATGGACCCGGACACCTATGAGGTGAAGGCCGTATGACCACCACAGAGCCCAGCCCGCCCATATCGGACGGCGAAAGACCCGCAGAAGGTATCAGCGCGCTCATTCAGGAACGGAAGATCGCCGAAGTGGTGCACTTCACCACGAACCGCGGTCTACTCGGCATCCTCGTGCAGCAGCTCTGCAAGGCCCGGGCACTCCTGGCCCAAGACCAGTACCTCGAGAGCATTTACCACCAGAACACCAAGACCCGCAGAGAAGCTCCGCAGTACTGGTCCTACGTGAACCTCAGCATCAGCGAGCCCAACCACCGCTTTCTTCGCATCAGCAGCGAAGACTGGTGGGCGAACGAAGACCTGTTCTGGGCTGTCCTCAGCTTCGATCCAGTGATCATGACGCACCCCGGCGTCCTGTTCGCCCCAGGCAATATGGGATACGACGGCATCACCCCCGTCGAAGGGCTGCCCGGAGCCGAAGCCCTCTTCGCCGACCGCGTCCCCAAGGGTTTCAACAAGACGATGCCACGCTGGGACCGAGCGCCCCACCTCCCGACAAATCCCCAGGCCGAGGCGCTCTACCCGCAGGCCGTCTCCACCCGGCACCTGCAGCGCATCTACGTCCTCACTCACGAGGACGCAGCGAAGGCTGAGGCCATTGTCAGTGTCAGCGAACATGATGAGGTCGACATCATCGTCGACCCGGTCACGTTCGGCAGGTAAGGACTACGGTGAACGCCATGCAATGGGAGGCAGTACGCGCCTCAGCCCAGTGGGCTGCGTACGGGGACGCACTCGGCTTCATCACCGAACTGACCGACGCCGATGGCGTACGTCGCCGCATCGGACGTGATGCCGTCACCACCACCGTCCCCTGGAAGAGGCGCGTCGGAGGACGCTACGGACGCGACATGCCGCTCCCCGCCGGCGCGTACTCCGACGACACCCAGCTACGCCTGGCAACCTCACGCGCCATCCGCGGAGACGGGGAATTCGACGCCGAGGCCTTCGCGAAGATCGAAGTCGTTGCCTGGCAGGCCTACTCCCTAGGCGCCGGCCGTGGGACCAAAGCGGCAGCCACCGGCTTGATGAGAGTCGAAGCCAAGTGGTCCCAGAACATCTTCGCCACCAAAGCTGCCCGCTACGTCGATATCGGCGGCAATGGGGCCGCCATGCGCATCCAGCCCCATGTCTGGTCCGCACGGGACCTCACCAGCTGGGACAGCATCACCCGCGACGTTGTACGGAACGCTGTCAGCACCCACGGCCACCCCCGAGGCATCCTGGGGGCGGTCCTGCACGCCGTTCTGCTGGCCCACGCCCTCGACACAAACGAAATTCCTGGTCCCAAGCAGTGGCGCCCCGCAATGGACTGGCTAGAGCAAGTACCGGACGTCATCGCCAAGGACGACGAGCTCGCGTATCTGTGGCTTCCCACGTGGAGTGACGCCGCGGGCACCGACTTCCGCTCAGCCGCGATCACCGTCGCCAACGAATGTCGCGCAGCGCTCGAGGCCTTCGAACCCACATCCCCCCTGACCTCCGAGACCTATGCGGCCCTGGTGGAGCGCTGGGGTGGCTTCAACGACGCGACTCGAGGATCAGGCACAGTCACGACCCTGCTTGCCGCGGTTCTCGCGCATGCCTACGCCGACTCACCAGAAGCTGGCCTGCTCCTCGCTGCTAACACTCTCGGCTCGGACACCGACACCATCGCCACCATGACTGGCGCACTCCTAGGCGCCGTCATGGCAGGCCCTCCACCTGGCACCGTGCAAGATGCCAAGGTCATCGACTCCGAGGCGCGCCGCATGTGGGCCATTTCCCAAGGGCGTGAAGCAGCGACGTTCACGTACCCAGATCTGCTCCGCTGGAGCCCTCCCAAGGCCGCGCTCGACCTTGTAGGCCGCACGCCAATGGGGCCAGCGCTGGCCGGTCTAGGGCCCCTTACGCCTATGGACACGCCGACGCCGAGTAACCAGGCCACATACGTGTGGGGCACTTTGCCGTTCGGCCAGAGCATCCTGGTCCGGGCCAGGCCTGACCTCAGGCCGCTGGATGAGAACTTGCTCCCGGGAGATGTGAGACAACCGCGGAGCCGGTCTGCTGGGGATGCTCCGCGAGAACAGCAACTCCTCTTCGAAGCCCCATTGCAGGCTGCTGCACCAGCCGAGCAAAGGCTTGTCCTTGCCGGAACAGCGCCCGGGGCCGTGAACGAGCGTGCCCATCGGCACGCACCGCCGCCTGTTGAGGAGGTCGTCCAAGAGCTGGCAAGAAACGGGTTCACTCCCGAACAGGTAGGTCGTGCATTGCTTCAGCAGATCCGAGGCGGCCGCTACAGCGTAGAGCGGGCTGCTGCGTTCGCCGGGCTCCTTGCCCGCGCCTACCACCAGGACGATCAGTAGCAGTCCGGACCAGCGAGCCGCCCAGGACACCTGTCTGCCGAGACGCTTTTACCGCTCCGAGTGGAATAGGGGCGGGTGCAGGCCGATGCCTGTCAGGAGTCCTTGCTGGTGGGGGTGGAGTTGGTTCCACAGGGTGGTCTGCTTGCGAGCCCAGCGTTGAAGCTCGGGTGGGATGGGCCGGCCTGCGGCGGCGAGGGTGCGGTGCACGTGGTAGTTCCGTTTCCAGGTGAAGGGCCAGGGTGGGTTCCACCACGGGTCCAGGACGGTGAGTTCTTGCAGGGTGTCGTCGCCCAGTTTTTCTGTGCTGCTGTTGGTCTTGTGGGCTGGGGTTTCTCAGTTCCTGTGGGCGGTCTATGCGCGGTTTGCGTGTTCGTGAGTTCTGGGATGGAGGTGTCGGTGTCTGTCTGACCTGTGTGTACGTGCTCTGTGCAGGTTGACTGAGCGTGGTGCAGTTTCGCTGGGCTGCTACTTGGTGCGTTCGTCGGGCTGGGTGCCGGCGGGGTGTTGGCAGTTGGTCTGGTGCTTGCCGGTGGCTTGGTGGCGTGCGTGGAGAGCGCGTGGCCGAGGCCGGTTCGTCATGTCAGGTGGGCCAGGGGTAAAGGTCTTTGTCCGGTTGGAGAGGTCGGTGCGGGCCACGGGTTGGCTAACTGCAGGTCAAGCTGCTGTTGGGCAGGCCATCATTTACTGACGTCTTGTCCGGATGAAGGGCTGCTTGTTGTGCTGATCTACGCTTTCCGTGATGCTCGTGGCACCTGGTACGGGGATCCGGACGCCGCCATCCATGACATCCGGCCGGGCCGCGGGGTTCTAAGCCTCTCGCCCACTGCTCCGGCCCATGACCCCGGTCTGTTCGATGGCCAACAGGTTGAGGTTCTTTACGCGGCGTGCGATCTGGAAGCAAGCCAGACGAGCTATCGACTCGATGACGGTGCCTCCTACGTGGCTACCTGGCATGTTCACGAATTACTGTCTCCGGCCTACCAGCGCCCGCTCACGCCCCCCGCTGCAGTGCGGGCGGCGACAGCGACGGTGAAGCTTGAGACCGGCAGTCCGCATCGCCGCTACAGCCTTCATGCCGACCTTCTGGCAGAGGGCCGTGTCGAAATCACCGTCGTCGTCTGCACCCCTGATGGAGTCATCCACGGCGAACTGACCGGAGAGATCGACGTGCGCGATCTCGACGAGGTCGGTCGTCTTATCGTCTCCGCCCCCATCGCCTCCGCTGTGGAGCGTACCTCGTCTGCCGTTTCTGCGGCCCCCGTCAAAGCCACCCGTCATGGCGAGGCATGGACCCCCGAAGCCGTCGCCTACCTCAAGGAGCACTACCGAGCAGGCAGCAGCCCAGAGCAACTGGCTGAGGCACTCGGGCGTAGTGAAAAGTCTATCCGCTGGAAGCTGTACGGCCTTAAACTCGCACCGTACCCCAGCGACCTCGTGCCCGATCCGCGCCCTGCGGCTGAGCCAGAAACGCCCAAGGCGTACACCGTGGAGGCGAAGCGGCAACTGCACCCCAATGCGTATAAGCCCTGGGAGCCCGAAGACGAACAGCGGCTAGCCGAGCGCTGTGCTCAAGGTGCCTCTCTGCCCGAGCTGTCGCAGGAATTCGGCCGCAACGAGGGTGCCGTTGCCTCTCGGCTACTGAAGATCAAAGCGGAAGGGCCAGCTGCCGATGACGCCTTGGAGTACGGCGGATGAGGCGAAATCACGCTGTCTGTGGCTGGACGAGTGCGCGTTGTCGAGCTTCGCCTGCGACGTGCGTAGTCGACCCGGTTCTGAGGCTCACAGGATTCCGGTGGTGGGGCATGTTGCCAGGCTATGGGGTGGGGTTGTCGTTGAGCCAGGTGGTAGGGATGAGTTTTTCGCCGTTGCGCCAGTTGTAGTGGATGGACTCCTGGTACCAGTCGTGGGGCAGGTCCGCGTGGTCGCTGACGATCATCTGGAAGTTCGGGGAGAGCTCTCTGACGACCTGGTGCATGAGTTCGAAGAGGCGTGTGACGGTCACGCGGTCTTCGTCCAGGGCGATGTCCTCCAGTCGTCCGCGCTGTTTGGCCATGTCGGAGGGGTAGTAGGGCTGGGTGGGCTGGTCGAGCATGAGGAAGCGGGGTACGGGCCTGCTGTTGGCAACGAAGTACTGGTGGAGGGCTAGGTGGGCTGCCACGTGGTAGCCGACGTGGTTCTTGCCGCTGCCGATGCGGAGCAGTTCGGTGATGCCCTCGAGGGTGTCCGCGACGATGGTGAGCTTTTTGAGGTCCAGGCGGACCAAGCGGTCGCCGTGTTCAAGTTTCAGGGTGCGGGCGTGGCCGGTCATCTTGCCGCTGAGGTAGCTGAGGCCGTGGGTGAGCTTGTCGTCGATGGTCTCGGTGTCGAGCTGCTCTTCGAGGCCTTGGACGAGCCTCTGGGCGACGGCGACGTCGGACTCCAGGCGCTGGAGGTGTCCGCTGTCGGATGTGGTGTTGATCTGGCCGAGGTAGGCGCTGATCCTGCCGCGGGTGTATGCCTGGGCTTCGGCCTGTCCGAGAAGGCCGGCCTGCTGGTTGCGCTGTTCGGCGATGACGCTCAGGGCGCCTTCGATGCCGCGGAGCTGTTCGCGTAGGCGCGTTGCCGTCTGCTCGATCTCGCGAAGGGCCTGCTCGCGGCGGGGCTGGACGGTTTGGACGCTGTCGAGTTGCTCTCGGAGGTCCGCGAGGGTGGTGTGCATGTCGGCCACGGTGGGGTCGGGCTCGTTGAGGTCGTTTCCGCACAGGGGGCAGCTGTGTTCGCCGGGGAAGCCGTCGGGTACGAGGTTGAGCGCCGACAGGCGTGACATGCCGCGGGCGACGGCACCGGTGTAGCCGGTGACCTGTGTCTCCAGGTCGTTCAGGAGCTGGCGTTCTTCTGCGAGGGAGCGCAGCTGCCGTCGGAGAGCGGATGACTGTTCGTTGAGGAGGAGCTCTTGCCGCCGCTGTTCCTCATCTGCGTTGTCCGGGGTGGGCCGGAAGGAGGCAGCCTGCTGCAGGGCCTCGATGACGGCTGCTCTGTCGGAGGTGTCGACGCTGTTGTCGGGGAGCAGGCCGTGGACGCGGGCTTCACCGAGGAGGGACTCAAGGCGGGCCTCGATGCCTTGGTTTGCTTCCTGGGCAGCTTTGAGGTCGTTCTCGGCGCGGCGGAGGGCTCGTTTGGCTTGGGTGAGCTGCTGCTGGAGTGCGGCTTGGTCTTCGGGGACCGCGCCGAGGAAGTAGGGGATCGTGGCCTTGAGGCTCTCCGGGATGCCGCGCTCGTTCTGCCGGTGGAATAGCGCCCGCTTGGAGGCGACTTCGTCCTGGTTCTGCAGGCAGAGCAGGACGGCGTGGCCGAGGTTGGCGCTGAGCGGGGAGAGCAGGCTTCCCGGCGCCGGCTCGCTGCGAGTGTCTCCGATGCCGATCCGGCGCCCGAGCTGCTGGCGCAGCTGTGTGGAGTCGGTGTTGACGCGGAGATCGGACAGTTCCGGGACACCGAGGTCGTTGCCGACTTCGAGCATGGCGTTGGTGACGGACTTGGCGCCGGGGCGAGGCGCCGGCCTGGCGGCCAGGATGCGAGTGTCGGGCAGCTGCAGGATGACTGCATACCACGCGACGGTGTTGAAGATCTGGCTGATCGGGAGCGTGGCCTCGTCCCTGCCGAGGCAGAAGTCGACGATGTCGAGCAGCGCGCTCTTGCCTGTCTGGGACGTGCCGGTGACGATGTTCAGCTCGCCGAGCCGGAAGTCCAGGACGCGCTTTTCGCCGCTCTTGCTGTAGAGGGTGATCGACCGGATCTGCACCGGCTCAGGGTCTCACGCCCAGCAGTGCAAAGACGGTGGAAGGGTTGTCGGACTTGGCAGCCCAGCGGCCTATCAGCGATGCGGCCTTGATCAGGTCGGCGAGTTCGCCCTCGGTACGGGACTTCGACGGAATCCTGCTCTTGAGGGAGCCCTGCTCGATAGTGAGCATCTGGTGGCGGAGCCCGAAGCGCAGGCCTTCCCGTACGGCGGGTGTCAGTGAGGTGCTGCGGGCGGCAAGGCCGGCGACGAGTGCTGGGTGGTCCGCCACCCAGTTCGGCAGATGGGTGCGCGTCGAGGTGGGCAGCGCTCGCCGCGTGGGCCGGTGCAGGACCAGCGGGGCCACGACGAAGGCCATCGGCCATGGCATCAGCCTGCCAGAGGCTTCCCGCTCGTAGTCGCGTGCCGCAGTGGCGGCGACGGCGGCGACGAGAGCAGGGTTGAGGAAGGCGGCGCTGGCTTGCGGCCGCTGTGTCCAGCTAGGCACGGGCAGCCCTGATCAGGCTCTTCACCCGTGCCTCGAAGTCGGGGTGCCATCCGATCCGTCCGCGGTCGGCCAGTTCATGGTGCTTGCCCCGGGAGAAGAACGCCTCGTCATACGCTTCACGGATTCTGTGCCGGGTCTGGTCCAGGGTCTTGCGCAGGAGCGCCTTGCCGGCTTGCTCCTGCTCCCGGTCAGTGGCGTCTTCGTCCAGGTCGTCGAGCATCCAGTCGAACTCCCGCTGCCACTCGTCGGCGAGGTTGTCTTCGAAGCGTGCCAACTCTTCAAGGTCCACCAGGTCGTCTTCGAGCCAGGCCACGGTCTGGGTGTAGGCGCGGCAGTAGTCCACCATCGCCTTGTTCAACTGGCGGCCGGCGCCACCCCAGCGCAACTGGTGGACGAAGCAGGCATCGGCCAGCTCGGTCTCGGCCTCCGGCGGGAAGTCCTCACGGTCTACCAGTGTGGGCAGTCTGTCCGAGGTGTAGTCGTCGCGGATGCGGCTGATGCGCTGCATCAGCCGGGTCACGGAGACGCTGGTGTGCCGCTTCTGCAGCATGTCTACGGTCTGTTCGTACCACCACGCCCACAGCTGCCGCATGAAGGAGTCGGCGTGCCCGTCGGGGAGCGCCGCCCTGAGCCTCACCCGTACCAGCGCGTCGAGGTCGTCGATGGACGGCGACCCGTCGATGACCCGCATCCGTTGCACGAAGACGGCACGTTGCGCCGGCTGAAGGGCCAGGAAGGCTGCCCGTGCGTCCTTCGTGTCCTTGGCCTTCGACTCCTGCGCGGCGGCGACGAGTAGGTCAAGGGCCTGCGCGGGTACTGGATTAGGTGCCTTGAGCGCGGCCATAGCCGTGCCTGGCCGTGCCTGCTGCGTGGTGACCAGGGTCAGCATGGGGCCGTACTCGTCGCCAGGGGCATGGGTGTCCATCCAGGACTGGATAGTCCGCCACACGTCGTCATCCTTGTCGCCGAGCGACCGCACACTGCGAATGTGGTGCTTGACCTGCAGGAGTTCGACGGGCCGACCATTTTCTTCCCACGCAACGTCGTCGTGGAGCTCCAGGCTGATTGCCCCGTCCGGACGATCCTCTTGTCCTCGCAGCAGCTCAAGGAGGGCGAGCTGCGCCTGGAAGATATAGCCCAGGGCTGACGCAGATGCCTCATGCGCGGAGGACGCCATGCCCACAGTCTCCCGATTCTGATGTTGCCCGTCCAGAACATCACGGTAATCGAACGCAAGTATGAGTGCGGTGGTGTTGTCGGTTCTAGCCGGGGTGGGTGCCGATGGTGGTGAGGAGGTGTTGTTGCTGGGGGTGGAGGGTGTTCCAGCGGGTGCGTTGCCGCTCGGTCCATCGCTTCAGGTCGGGGGAGAGGTGCCGGCCGGTGTGGTGGGCGAGCTTGGTCTGCTGGTAGGTGCGTTGCCAGGTGTGGGGCCAGGGTGGGTTCCACCACGGGTCGATCGTGGTGAGGGCCTGGTGGGTGGTGGGGGCGAGTTGTCCTTGTCGGGCTTTGCGGCGTGTTTCTACCAGCCACCTGCCGAGGGGGAAGCCGTCGTGGTGGATGTCTGCGCTGGGGGAGAGGTGGCCGTGGGCCAGGGCGTATGTGCGTGCGTGGGCGAGTCCGGGACTCGGCGGATAGACACGGCTGGTCCTGCGCCGCTGGCCGGCGGCGTCCGCGGCGCCGGGCACGATCCTCAGTTCGGTCAGGAGTTTCTGTTGCTCGGGTCGTAGACGATCCCAGGCGTGCGCTGTGCGGTGCTCCACGCGCGTACTTCGGCCGGTGGGCCGCCGGGGCGGGTTTGTGTGGTGCGGGCGCGTGTGTAGGCGCGTTGCCAGGACAGGTCCCAGGGCGGGTTCCACCACGGGTCGATCGTGGTGAGGGTCTGGTGGCGGGCGTTGGGGGTGGTGTCGCGTCGGGCTTGTTGGCGTTGGTCGTTGAGCCAGCGGCCGAGGGGGAAGCCGTCGTGGACGGTGGAGTGGGCCACGGCGAGGGTGTGGTGCACGGCGGCGTAGGCGCGGGCGTGCGCGAGCGCGGTTTCGGCGTAGGGGTTGAGGGGCCGGGTGTGGGCGGTTTCGCGGGTGAGGCCGATGCCGGCGAGGAGGCGCTGCTGGCCGGGGTGGAGGTCGTCGTAGGGGTTGCGCTGCTGGCGTAGCCAGGTGCGCTGGGCGGGGGCGAAGCTGCGGAAGTGGTGGTCGGCGTCGAACCGGTGGCCGGCATTGATCTGGTCGTGGACCTGCTGCCAGGCGCGCTGCCACGCCAGGCTCCAGGACGGACACCACCATGGATCGACCACGCTCAACGCCTTCGCGGCGGCAGACTGAGGCGCGCCCCTGTCGGCTTCGATACGGGCGTACTGGCGTTGCCGGCGCAGCCATCGTCCAAGCTGGAATCCGTCGTGGTCGGTGTCGATTTCGGCGGCGAGGGTCCCGTGGATGGCGTGGTAGGAGCGCGCGTAGCCGAGGCCGACGGCGAAGTCGGCTTCGCGTTCGGCGGGGCGTGCGGCGGCGCCGCGGGCCCGGTCCGCGGTCAGCCCGATTTGGGCGAGGAGGTCCTGTTGTTCGGGCTGGAGGGTGTCGTACTGGGCGCACTGGGTGGTCAGCCACGTGGCCAGCGCGCTGCTGGTGCCGGGGAACCCGGCTGTGGTGTCCAGGAAGTGGCCGTCTTGGACGTGGGTGTGTGCCTGGTGCCAGGAGCGCTGCCATTCCAGCGTCCAGGGCGGGTTCCACCAGGGATCGATCGCCGACAGTGCCAGCGCCCGGGCTGAGGGGCTGCCGTGGCGGTGCTGGTAGGCGCGGTCCTTGCTGCGTTGGTTGGACAGCCACTGTCCCAGCTTCAGTCCGTCCTGGATGGTGTCGGTGGTCGCGTTCACCAGCGTTCCGTGGGCGTCGGCGAAGGCGCCGGCGCAGGCGAGGACGCGCTGGAAGTGGGTGGCCATGTGCTTGCGGCGGGGCCTGGCCGCCTGTGCGGCCTCGTGGGTGAGCCCGATGTCGGTCAGGAGACGCTGTTGTGCGGGGTGTAGGTCGTCGTAGCCGATGCACTGGTTGTAGAGCCATTCGCCCAGGCCGAAGCTGGTGGTGGGGAAGCCGTGTTCGGGTCGCAGGGGCCCGCAGGCGCGGGTGTGGTCGCGGGCTTGGTAGTAGGAGCGCTGCCACATCACTGTCCACGGCGGCCGCCACCACGGATCCAGCGCCTCCAGGGCGGCGACGTGTTCGGGTGGCATCGCGGGGAATTTCCGGTGATTCGACAGCCACCGGCCCAGCGCGAAGCCGTTGAACCGCTCGCCGATCGGAGCGGCGAGATGGCCGTGCACGGCGGCGTAGGCACGGCGTGCGCCAGACCGGTCGTGAACGCCTGATCCGACCTGTGCCGAAGTCCGAGGTGAAGCCGCGTTGCACCCTCTGCCTTCTCCAACTTGTGGGCGGCGTCGCGGTAGGCCTGCAGTTCCCGGGCGACGGGCCGGGGCCGGTGCGCCATGTGCAGCGTCCACAGCCCATCCGCGCCGGCCGTGTCCGCAGGAGAGCGCACACAGTGCTGCGCCCAGACCAGCAGAGGACCGGCTGAGGTCGAGGCGATCCGCTCGGGAAGCCACGGCCGATTCGCGACCCGTGCCAATTGAGCGATCAGACCAGGGGTGTGAGCGAGTGTGTGGCAGGTGCCCACCGGTGTCGTCGAGCAGCCGCTGCCTCGTGCGTTCGCTGGTGAGGGCCGAGGTGAGGGCGACCGTCTCCGGGTAGGTGACCGCGTCCCTGGCCAGCAGCCGCCACCAGTCCGGATCAGCCTCCGGCGGCGCCATCTGGCGTTCCCGGTGCGGCCACTGCTCCTCCTCAGGCCATTGCTGCGCCCACCAGGAGACGACCACGGCATGGGCGACCTCGAACGCCTTGGCCGCGTCTGGCTGGTGGCGCAGCAGGTCCTGGTGCTGCCGGTGCGCCGCGAGGACCTCCGCCAGCCCCGCCAGATCGATCTGCTCGGTGCCAGCCGGTGCGCCGTCGATCCAGTGGGTGCCGAGCATCCAGCGCCCGTGACGCGGGCAGATCCGGGTGTGCGGTTTCAGGTACACCCGTGCGGGCTTGGTCCGTCCGGTGCGTGCGGCCGTGCACAGCTGGCAGCCTTCTCCCGCGGCGGGCACGACGCTGCCGAAGCGGAACCGCCCGGCCGCGCCCGCTCCGTCCGGCGAGATGGGCTCTTGGGCGGTCCAGGCGGGCAAGGCCCGCCGAAGGGTCTCCTCGGGCACGCGGCTGAATGTGGAGATGCGGGCGCGGGCTTCGGCGTTGAGGTAGACCTCGCCGTCCGTCCGGTAACCCTTGAACAGGCCCCCTCCGACCTGGACGAGGGCGGGGATGAGGTCTCTGACGCCGAGTCGGTAGCGGTCGGCCAGCCGGTCCAGGTACGAAAGGTTCGTCTCGCCCTGCAGCGGCGCGAGCCGTACTGGCCCCGGACGTGCCGCAGCCGTACGCGGCGGCTGCGACTGTGGTGGAAGAGAGTCGTGCATGAAGGAGCAGAGGTCGTTCCTGGCGGGCTCGGATGTGTCGGCATCCGAGCAGTGGTCAAACGGGGGAGCGGGACGGACGGTTGAGGCAGACGCCGCCGGTCAGGGCATGCGTTGTGAGGGCGTCCGGCGGCGGTGCGGTGCCCGGGCCCGTTGTTCGGCGGCGGTGTCGAGCTCGATCTGTTCGAGCAGTTTCTTGGTGATCTTCTCGGTGCCGTCCAGCAGGGATACGAGAGCGGCTTCGCGGATGAGGTGGGAGAGGCTGCCCATGCGGCCGCCGGTGCGGGCGTGGAGGTAGGCGGCGTGCGTGACCAGGGTGTCGGGCCGGTGGTGGCGCAGTCGCAGGGCGCTGTCCATGCTGCGCACGAGGTCGTGCCAGATCTGCTTGTCGGCTGTACTGCCGTAGCGCAGGGGCTGGTTGCGCACGATTTTGAAGCGGCCGGCGAGCTGGGAGCCGCGTACGCCGGTCAGCAGGGGTGAGGTTTCGACGTCGATGCCGGAGTAGACGAAGGTGGCTGGGATGCGCTCGCCGAGGTACTTCAGCTGGTCGGAGGTCTCGGCGCCGGCCCGGCTGCGGGTGTCCATCAGGTGCACGTCGTCGACCAGGACCAGCTGGGTGCTCATCTCGCACAGCAGCCCGCACACGGCGTTGGTGATCTGGATCTGGTTCATCCGTTCCAGGGCGGGCAAGCCGAGGAAGCGGGCGAACTCGCTGATGAGCATCTTCGGGGTGGAGGACGGCGGCACGGTGATGAACAGCACCGGCAGACGCTCGTCCTGGTTGGGGTGGCGGCGCCGGTCGGCGAGTTCGACGGTGCGCCCGAGCTGCTGCATGGCGGTGGTCTTCCCGGTGGTCGCCGGCCCGGAGATGATCAGGCCGCGCCGGGCTCCGCCCTGCTGGCCGCGGTTGAGCAGCAGCAGACGGCGTACCGCGGTGGAGATGGCGTCCATGGCGGGGGTCTTCAGCACCACGAACCGCGCGTGGTAGTCCTCCCGCTGCTCCAGCGTCCACTCCTGGTCGCCGGCGTCCCGCGCCGGTGCGTGGGGCGTGTCGACGAACTGCTGCCACCCGTCCCACGTGGTCAGCGGACTGAACGTGCTCGTGGTGGCGGGCTGCGTCGTCGTCACCATGCCTGGGCCTCCTGGTACGGGTCGTAGATGCGCATGCCACTCGCCCCGGCGGCGTCCAGCGTCCGCTCAGCGGCCTGGTCCCGGGCCGCTTCGGCCTCATCCGCGTGGCCTGCCGCGGCGTCCTGGCCGTCGGCGAGGGCGGCGAGAAGGTAGTCCTCGCCGTCCGGGTCGTCCTCAAGGTCGTCGAGGCTGTCGTCGGTGTCCCAGCCGTCGGCGTCCTCGAGCGGGGCGGCGAAGGAACCGGGCAGCCCGTACGAGGCCCCCGGCGCGAGAGGCGCAGGCCACTGCTGCGGGGGGTGGCGGGGGAAGGATCGGTCATCTGCGCGGCCGCCTGGGCCCGGGCGGCTACCGTCCGCTCTCGCCTGCTGCCCAGTCCCTGGCTGGCACGGCGCAGCAGCGCATCGAGTGCCTGGGCGATCGCGGCCTCGTGCTCTTCACGGCCATGCCGGCGTTCCACGGTGCGGCGGACGTGGTCGAAGGTGAACGCGGTGAACGGGCGCCTGACCGCCTCCGCGTGGACCCACGGCACCTCGAGCCATCCCTCGGGCAGGCGCACCCACACCCGGTTCGGGTCGTAGGGGTTGTGGTGGACCTCCCAGCGGCCGTTCTTGTCCGCCCGCGGTGAGCGGCGGCGCCGGTAGGGGTTGAGGCCGGGGTGGTCGTAGGTGCGGTAGCCGAAACGGATGCCGTAGTCGTTGACGGCCTGCCACCGAAGAGGCAGCAGCTCGACGTAGTCGTCGGCGGACAAGGGCACCGGTACATGCCCGGTCAACGCCACCAGAGCCGCCCACATCTCGTTGGGTGAGACGGCGACCTGCGGCATCATCGGGTGCCGCAGCGCCTCGTGCCGTCGCTCCTGCCACCCGCAGATGACCCATTCGTCCAGCAGTTCCTGAAGCTGCGTCAGGCTCCAGCAGGCATCCTGCTCCGCGGCCGCGCCGCGCTGAGAGACGTCCGAGCCGGTGTGGCCCGGCAGGTATTGGCTGAACCCGTCGGCGATGGCGCGGAAGGTCCGCTCCACGTTCCCCTTCGCCGGGCCGTTCGCCGGCGGTACCGGCTGCACCGACACGCCCAGGCTCTCGCACGCGGAGATGAATGAAGCCGATACGTACACTCGGCCCTGGTTTACGACCACCGTCTCCGGCATGATCACCGGCCGGGCGGCAGCCTGCTCCAGTCGCGCGTCCAACGCGATCAGCCGCTCGTAGGGGATGACCGACCGCTGCATCGACAGCGCCGCATCCCAGCCTGGCCGCATCGCCGTCGGCACCACCATCTGCGCCAGCAGCATCGCCGCGTCCACCGACGTCGTGCCCACCGGACGCACTACCGCGGCGCAGATGCTGCGCGTCGCCACGTCCAGCGCGATGCTCAGTTCAAGGCGGCCGGTCACACCGTCGTCCAGGACCGCCAGTACATCCAGCGGCGTGCTGTCCAGCATCACCAGCTCACCCGGGCGCAGTGCCACCGTCGGCGTGAACGGAGGTGCCGGCCGCGACGCATGCCACCGCCGCTGTGTGGCTGTCCCCAAAAGGCCCTGTCCGTCGGCCACCGCGTGCACCAGCCGGTTGAACGTCGACGCCGGAGGCAGGGCCACCACCCCGGCGCCATACTCCTCCTCCAGCAGCCACCCCACCCGGCGGCGCAGTCGCACCAGCGTGCCCGTCGACCGCTCCCGCTGCCCCTCCAGCACCTTCCTGACTGCCGCGACCACCCGCTCATCGGCCCGCCCCACAGCCGACCGCTCCCGCACCGCCCGGCCGTCCACCAGCCCCCACAAACCCTCGCTGCGGTAGCGCGCCCGCATCCGGCGCACCGTTGCCGCACTCGCCGACCAGCCCGCCGCCGTCAACTCCTCGGCCTTCGCCAGCTCCCGCTGCGCCAGGCTCCGCGTCGCCGGATCGAACTGCTCACGCGGGACGCCCTGCCCGACCGCGTCAGGAAAGCCGGTCTCCACCTCCCGCACATGCCGCTCCCACGCCTGCGCCCGCTCCCGCACCTGCTCCGGCAGCGCCTCCAGCAGCCCGAACGGCGGCACCTTCCCCGGCGCCGGCCCGCCTACCACCTCGAAGGACGGATCGGCGAACAGGTAGGACAGCAGCACCACCGCCGAGGCGCCCTCGTCGGTCACCAGCGTGGCCCGGGCACCTTCCAGCACGGCGAGCGTCCATACCCGTCCGTCGTAGCGAAAGCGCGCCCCGACCTCGACAACCGCCTGCGTCACGCTGCCCCGGCCTCCTGCCGTGCGACCGAGACGACAACGCGCTCGTGCAGCGGTTCGTCCAGCCGCACCTGCAGCACGCCGCTCCACAGCGCGTGAAAGACCGCCGGCCACACGGCGATCGGGTCACCCAGCCCACACACCGCCTCCACCGCAGGCCGCGGACTGCTGAACGCCTCCAGCAGAGCCGGCATCCACGGCCCTGCGGCGTACCGGGGATGCCGGTAACCCGCCAGCCACCGCACGTTGGCCACCAGCACCGGATCCGGCGGCCCCGCGAGCCGGTAGGACCAGCCCGCTGCCTTGGCGGCCACCGCCACAACCCGTGCCCGCTTTGCCAGCCGGGCAGAGGGTCCGCTGCGTCCCGCGCAGTCGAGGAACAGGCCGCTGCCGTCCTGCAGCCTGGCCATCAGCTGCGGCGTATGACCGACAGCCTTGCCGTCCTCACGCCACACCAGTTCCACCGGCCGACAGGCCAGCGCCACCACAGCCGGATCCCGGTCCAGCAGCATCAGCTCGGTCCGCATGACACCGGACCCGTACGCCACCAGCCGCCCGCTGGTCGACGACCACCACCAGCCAGGAGCAACCCGCCGCCCGTGCCGGACGGGGAAAGGCCATACCGCAGGAGAGTCCTCGAAGGGGACGTCCTGCGCAGCCTCAAGCCACGGGACTTGACGCGAGCATCCCACCGGGTCTCGAAAGCGCACATCGATCAGGCTGGCGTCTACGGCTGGGGAGCCTTCGCGTCGCACAGCACTGTCCGTGCTGTGCGGCTCGGGGATGCGGCACCCGGCCCCGGGTACCGCAGACGATGCGGCCTCCTGGCTGCTGTCGATGATCACGTACTCCACACAACGCCATACCTGACCTGCCGCGCAGCAGAACCGGTCGGTAACCAACATCGGTGCAGCCGCCGGATGTTGGGCTGCGCGGGGCACCCAGGGCGCCGGGCGGGGGCACCGGTGTCAGTGCAGAGTTCTGCACTCTCACCCCACCGCGCCGCACCCTGTCGGGCAACGGCTCACCGACTGCCGACCGGCCCGCGCCGCTATTCGGCTGCCGCCGGTCGTGTCAGTCCTCTCCCTCACCCTCGGCGAGCACCTCGGCCAGCTCCTGGGCGGGCAGGCGGGACCAGGCGGCGACCTCCTCCAGTGCCACCCCGGCGGCGACGGCCGCGGTGGCGGTGTGCACGAGGGCTTGGTCGATCAGGGCGGCACTGTGGCTGAGGTGCTCCAGCAGCGTGCGGGCCACCTCGGCGGTGGTGCCGCTGTGCACGCCGCGCAGCTCCACCAGCTGTTCGCGCGCCTCGTCGACCAACTGCGTGATGCGGAACCGCTGTTCGGCGCTCGCCGTAGCCCGCCACCGGGTCCCCGAGCCGCCCGCCTGGGCTTCCGCCGTCAGGACGCGCAACTGGCCGGCCATCGTGGCGGGCTGCTGCTCCCGCTTCAGCCGCCACGGATCCTCCCGCCACCCCGGCGGCCCCGTCTCACGGCGGCGGGCGCGCACGATCGCACCCTTCCAATCGTTGAGCGGGCTGCCGTGGTCGGCCGCGAGCTCGGGTCCCAGCCAGGTGCGGCCCACCAACTCGCCCAGCCGGTGACAGAACGCATCGTCGGCGCCCCGCGCCCGAGGCTGCATCCCGCCGCTTGCCCGCCAGGCCACCTCGGCCATGGCCGGCTCCAGCAGCGCCCGCGCCACGGCCACCACCTCCGGGAAGATCGCCGCGTCCCGGCCCACGATCCGCCACCACTCAAGCCGTGATCCCGCGTTGCCGCCCGCCAAGTAATGCAGACGGCGCGGCCAGATTTCCTCCTGCTCCCAGTACAGAGCCTGCTCCCACCAGCGGGCCACCACCGCATGCGCCAGTGTGAACGCCTGCTGCGGCTCCACCGCGGCGCGCACCGCACGCCGTGCCACGCCCGGCCACCGCCGCTGCCCGGCCACCACCTCCGGCAGCAGGCGCAGATCGAGGTGTTCCAGCGGCTGGTCGGCGTCCGCGTCCAGCAGCCAGCGCCCGTGCCGCAGGCAGACCCGCTGCCGGCGCGGCAGATACCGCACCGCCCGCAGTGCCTGCCCGGTGCGCCGCGCCGTGCACAGCCGGCAGCCGAACGCTGCTTCCCCCGCCACCGCGGCCGCCGCCCGCCACCGTGCCTGCGCCAGGGAGGCGTCCCGGCCGGTGCTGATCTTGGGATCGTCCACGGTGAACGACGGAAGAGCGCGCACCAGCACCGCCGGTTCCACCCCGCACAGCTCGGCGAGCACACCCCGCCCGGCCCTGTTCAGGACGACCTCCGCATCTGCCCTCACACTGCCGCCATCGTGCCGGGTGGGGGAGTTGCGGCACGTCCACAGCCGCATCACGCTGCTGGCTGCGAGACCGTAGCGGGCAGCCACCCGGCTGATCAGCGACGCGGTCAGCTCCCCCGCCAGCGGCACGGTTCGCAACACCCCTGCGGCCACACCTCACCCCCGATGCCTTCTTCGGCTCGCACAGCGACTGGGCAGGTTCCTGCCCCGGTCGGCGTTTGGTCAGTAGTCGAGGTCGAGGTAGTCGATGTCGTTGAGGGTGACGTCGGAGAGTCCTGTGGCGCGACCTCCGCCGTCTTGGAAGTAGATCTCTTTGAATCCCTCAGCGATGATCGCGCGCATCTCCTGGTCGCCGGCGCCTGTGTTGCGGGCGTCGAAGAGGCGTTGTGCGTAGCGCGGGGGGAGGTGCACGGTGAGGCGGCGGAACCGTCCGTCGTCGGTCGTGCCGACCGGCGCGGTGTAGCCGAACCGGGCCCGGGTCTCCACCGTGATCCCGTCGGTGATCGCGGCCTTCTTCTGCCGGCGCTTGCGTACCAGCGGCTGCCACCGCTGCCGTACGGCGTCGTCGATCTTCGCGGCGACGTCGGCGCGGGCGTGCTTGCGGGCGCCGCGCCGGTAGCGGTTGACGGAGTCGGCGGTGACCCCGAGCTCCGCCGCGACGGCCTTTGCACTGCCGAGCTGCTTGATCAGGAACCCGATCTGACCCTTCAACGTTTTGGGCGGCTTCTTGGTGAACGCCTCGCGGTCGGCCCGCTCGATCGCGTCCTCGATCTCCCCCACGGCCCTACTCCCCTTCGTCCAGGACGGCGTCGCCACCCTTGATGTGGCGGGCCGGGTTCAGACTCTTCTCCATCAGGTCGACCGCCCACAGCATCGACTGGACGCCCTCCAGCTTCGCCAGGCCCGGCGTGGGCCCGAGACGGAAACCGCCGGGCTGCGGCTTGCCGGAGGCGGCGTAGGGGAGGAAGTCGAGCGGGCTCTCCCCCGGGCTCGGGTAGACGACGCAGTCGGAGAGCACGGCGAGCGGGTAGAGCCCGGTCATCTTCGCCATGTTGTTGAGCTTGCGGTGCATGTTGACCCGGGCCTTGGAGATGACGGCGGCGCGGATGTCGGGGCGCCAGGTCGGCCGGGAGAGGGCCGGCCACGTCTCGCCGTCCTTGTAGTGCTTGCCCTGGGGGCGCTCGCGGAGCTTGCCGACGCCGCCCTTGACCGTGGCCTTGATCGCCGCGAGGACGGCGGCCAGCGCCGGGTCCTTCTCCTTGTGGTGTTCCATCGCCGCCAGGAAATCGGTGTCGGACAGGTCCTTGGTGACGCCCATGTCGGCGAGGGTGTCGACGTAGGCGTTCTTGAGGCGGTCGTGCCACGGGTCGAGGTACGCGCCGGTCTCGCGGCGCAGGTACGCCTCGATCGGGTGGACGTCGTGCCCGAGTTCCTGGGCGTAGGCGAGGGTGTGCGTCTGGTACCAGGCCGGGCCGGTCGGCCGGGAGCCGTCCGGTGTGAACGGCGAGGGCAGGCGCGGGTCCAGCTCGATGGGGGACAGGTCCGCCAACCAGGAGCCGGGGATCTTCGGGTTGAACTTCACGTTGTGGAAGTGATCCGGGGCGGACAGGCCGACGACCAGGCGGGCCGCAGCGGCGAGGAAGGCCGTGTTGAGGTCCAGGCCGACCACGAAGGGCAGCAGGCACTCCTCATCGCTGAGCGTGTCCACCGACCGCACCCACTGGTACGCCTCCTCATTGAGGAACCCGCCCGTCCAGCCGGACTGAACGACGACAGGGTGCTCCGGGGTTGCCTCCGGCGGCGCCGGGTCCATCGGCCTCGTCCCCAGCGAGCCCGGGTTGTAGCCGGAGATCCAGTTGCCGGTCTCCTCATCGCGCTCCGGACGGGTGGGTGGGCGCAGTGCCGTCATCAGCTCCAGCCCGGAGACGGCGGTGGAGCCGCGCGGGGTGATGATCCGCTGGGCGTACACGCCGAGGACGCGGGCGATGTCGGCCGGCTCCATCTCGGCGACGCCGGGCCAGGAGCGCTCATCAAGGGCGTCCCAGGACAGGATCGCCAGCTGCACGCACTGCCGGTCGCGGCCCTGTGCCTTGCGGTAGATCCGCGCCCACGGGCCGAACCCGCGCTGCGTGAGCTGCCACTTGGCCTTCGCCACCTGCTTGACGACCGGGTGGTCCTCGGGCAGGCGCAGGGAGCGGCGCTGCTCGTGGCCCTCCAGGTGCTCGGGCAGCCCGAGCTTCACGGCGGCCGTGGCGGTGAGCACGATCAGCGGGTCGGAGTCCTTGCCGTACCGGTTGAGCTTCGGGGCACCGAGGCCGGACTCGCGCAGAGTCCACTCCACCAGCTCAACCACCGTGGTCGCCGGGCACTCCAGCACGATCCCGTCGACGCCGTACGCGCAGCCGTCACCGTCCAGCACGGCGAGCGGGCCGTGCGGGAAGCGCGGGTCGATGGCGGGTTTCGCCGCCTTCTTCACTGCCGGACGCCGCGATGCCGCGGCCGACTGGGTGGCGGGACGTGCCGGCCCCGCGGCTGGCACGGTGAGAGCCTGCGGGGCGTCTGCCGCCTCCGCCTCGGATGCTGCCGGTTCACTGCACGCTGCTGCCGCCGGCGTGACAGCCAAGGCTGGACCGCGGGCGGGATACTTTTCCGCCCACCCGTTCAGTAGCCGCTGGTAGGCATCCAGACGCGGCGACTTCGGCTCGCTCCGGCCGTTCTCCCAGTTCTTCACCGACTGGGTCGTCGTCTTCAACGCGGTCGCGAGGCGGGCCTGCGTGATACCGGCGGACTCACGCAGCCGGGCACGCTCCGCCGGAGGCGGGAGCTGCGGTTCCTCGTCCAACAGCGCGTCGACGGACGCGAACAGCTCTTCCTCAGACGCCATTCCCTGCACCCTCACGTCAGGACCCAATACTGCTTAACCAAAAAATTACCCCACTCTTTAACCCTGCCGCGCCCATTCCAAGCCCAGCTCGGCGAGTGCGATGAGTTTGTCGGGGGTGAGCTTCGCGCGGCGCCCCTTCTGATTCATGATCCACACACCAAGCTTCACCTCGGTGCCATCCACTAGCCGTTCCACGTGCCCCCTGGGAACGGTCAGGGAGCCGGCACGAGCCTTGTACTGCGCCAGGGCCGCTACGCCCCGCTCGAAGGCGCTCACAGGCGCCGTAGACGGCTTCACCGATGCCTCCAGACCGGGCGAGTGCGGGATGACGCCGATGGTCTCCAGGCGCTCGCGCTGCCCGTCGGACAGGGCCGCCCAGACCTCGGGCTGGCGCTGCCGGGCGAGCCACTTGCCGATGTCCATGCCGTGCACGGTGACCCCGGGTTCGACGTACGCGAGGATGGTTTCCTCCGCGAGCATCTCCCGCACCACCGCGTAGTGCCGCTGCCACTCGGCCGGCCATGACGGGTTCCAGTCCTCGTCGATCTCCTTCAACGCGGCTTCCCACTCCGGCTTGCCAGCCAGCGCGCCGGGGCGGCGGAGGTTTGCGAGCCACTGCCCGATGGGCCGGTCCAGCATGGTCGCGGTCCGGGGCGCGCAGAGCGTCCAATGTTGGTCGTAGTAGGCCTTGGCGGCTTCGAGGTTCTCCTGGAACCGCGCATCGGCGACCGACCAGACCATGCCGAGCCGCTCCAGCCGCTGCGCGCGCTGCCCGGTCATCTCGCCGGCTCCGTACGCGCGCCGCTGTTCTGCCACCCACTGCCCAAGGGGCGTCGCACCCTCCCGATGTCCGTAGGGCACTCGCGCGTTCCCGACCCGCTCGACGTACGCCTTCAGCTTCGCCCAGCCGCGTGCCCAGTCCTGCCGCTCGGTGTCGATCACGTTGAAGCTGACCCAGTCGGCGACCATCACAGGGTCACGCGGAGCCGCAAAGCGGAGCAGCAGACGGGTTTCTTCCTCGTTATCACCGGGTGCGGAACCGATGTACTTAGAGGGCTGAACGTCAGCCTTCTGAGGCTCCTGTGGGATAGCCAGCAATTCCACGGCCTCTTCGTCGTGAGCCCGCAGACCTTCCAATACCTTCACCAAAGGCCGGTACGAACCGGAAGTGAACATGTCCTCCGGCTGTTCGTCGGGCTGGAGGAATACCGGCACGATCAAAGAGGCGAGCTTTCCCTGTCCGGGCTTCTGACGTAGCGCGCGCCCAATAGCCTGGACGATGTCGTGCGGCGCGCCCTTCGGGTCCAGCAGGGCCACGGAGTCCACGGCCCGGATGTCGACCCCCTCCCCCAGGACGCGGCAGTTGGAGAGCACGGCCCGCCGGGCGGTGGTCCCGAACTTGCCCAGCACCTCCCGCCGGCGCTCCGGGACGTGCTCGCCGCACAGCCAGTCCGCCCAGATCTCCGCCGGGTACTTCTCGGGCCGGTCGTCGTGCAGCCGCTTGGCCACCCGCTCCAGGCCCTCCGCATACGCCGCGGCCTCTATGGTCCGGTGGTGGAAGGTGATGCACGTCTGCAGGTTGTGCTGCTCCATTGTGTGCAGCAGCGCGGCCTGGAGCGCCCCGAGGCGCTGCCCGCGGACCTTCTCGGTGTGCCGGTCCTCGCCCATCAGCCGCTCGGGCGTCACGACCGGGTCCTTCAGCTCCAGGACGATGATTTGGTAGCGCGCCAGCAGCTTCCGTGACACCGCCGACGCCAGCGAGAGCTTGTAGAGCACCGGCCCGAAGACGGCTTCGTCGTCCATGGAGGCCGCCATCTCGCGGGGCAGCGCGTCACGGACACCTTCGGCGACCTCCCAGTGCGGGGGCCGCTCCTGCCAGATCCGGGGCGTCGCCGTCAGGTACAGCCGGCGGTGCGCCGGGATCTTCGTCTGGTCGTGGATGTCCGCCCACGCCTTACCCATCGACCCACTGGTCCGGTGCGCCTCATCGACCACCGCCAGGTCCACCGGGGCGAGCTTCTGGCCGTAGGCGCCCTCGAACGCCTCCACGAGCACGCCCAGCGAGGCGTAGGTGGCGTAGATGGTCACCGGCCCCTCCTTGTGCCACAACGCGAGCTGCACGGGGTTGGTGGTGCTCCGCACTCCCAGGTGCCACAGCTCCGGGTCGTCCAGCGGCGAGCACACCATGACCGCCGGCGCCTTGTGCCCGGCCCCGCTCCACGCCTTCACGGTCTGCGCCAGGAGATCCAGGGTCGGCACCACCACGAGAATGCGGCCCTTGGGCACGATCCTTTTCGCGGATGCCGCCGCGATGATGGTCTTTCCCGTTCCGCACGCGGCGTGCACCTGCCCGCGCAGACCATTCCAGGGAATGCCGCCCGGCGGGATATCGAGACCGCGCACGATGGCGGCTACGGCCTCAATCTGGTGTTCACGCAGTTTCACGGCCATTCCCGTGTTCTCCTTTTCGCGGAATGCGACGCGTAATAGGAATGAGAGTCCGGCGCGGTGAGTGGCGGGCCAGGGTGGTGGTGTCTGGTTCCAGACTCTACACACCTAGCACCCGTGATGCATCATCCACGCGACAGCTTCCCCCTGTAGGCTGATACTTGGCTGAATCTCGCCCCGTTCGCACGGTTCATAGGGTATGCTGGCGGGGTGTTGGTGAACGTGAGCGACCGGTTTCGAGGGTGGGGGAGGGGTTCGGGTGGAGCGCAGCGGAGCCCGTCACTGCGGTGGGGCCGGCACTCCGTCAGGCCGATCGTCCGTCACTCTCGTTGCGGGCTCTGGTGCCAGGAACCCCAAGCCCTACACAGGCCCGCGCGTAATGCACCTCCCCTTGCCGCTAGCCCCGGCGACCGCGCTTGCGCGGGTGCCTGCAATTCGCGCTTGCGCGAATTGACGCCCTGTCGGAATTCCGTAAACGGAATTCCAATTCCGGCGCTTGCGCCGGAATCCGAATTTGCGCTTGCGCCAATTCGCGCTCTATGCCCCGGCTTGCCGGGGCATATCCCGCTCCGCGGGG
>NZ_JBIAUE010000051.1:0-28921 GCF_042892615.1 Streptomyces sp. NPDC001750
CCCCGCGGAGCGGGATATGCCCCGGCAAGCCGGGGCATAGAGCGCGAATTGCGCAAGCGCAATTCGAATTCCGGCGCAAGCGCCGGAATAGGATTCCGTGAACGGAATCCTGAAAGGGAATCAATTCGCGCAAGCGCGAATTGATGGGCAATCACGCAAGCGTGATTGCCGGGCTGGCGGTAAGGGGAGGTGCATCGCGTGCGGGACTGTGTAGAGCCTGGGATTACTGCCCACCACCCCAGCAACGAGAGTGACGGCCCATCGGCCTGACGGGGTGCCGGCCCGCCGCAGTGATGGGCTCCGCTGCGCTCCACCCGAACCCCTCCCCGCCCTCGAAACCAGTCGATCACGTTCTCCGGATACCCCGTCACCATACCTTATGAACCCTGCACACAGGTGAGATTTGGCCAGGCGTCAGCCTACAGAGGGAAGCCGCTACATGGGGTGATGCATCACAGGTTCTGGCTGTGTAGAGTCTGAGACTAGATGCCACCACCCCGGCCCGTCACTCACCACGCCGGACTCTCATTCCTATTACGCGCCGCATTCCACGAAAAGGAGAACACGGCAATGGCCGTGAAACTGCGTGACCATCAGATTGAGGCTGTAGCCGCCATCGTGCGCGGCCTCGATATCCCGCCGGGCGGTATTCCCTGGAATGGTCTGCGCGGGCAGGTGCACGCCGCGTGTGGAACGGGAAAGACCATCATCGCGGCGGCCTCCGCGAAAAGGATTGTTCCCAAGGGCCGCGTTCTCGTGGTGGTGCCGACCCTCGATCTCCTGGCGCAGACCGTGAAGGCGTGGAGCGGCGTCGGGCACAAGGGGCCGGCGGTCATGGTGTGCTCGCCGCTGGAGGATCCGGAGCTGTGGCACCTGGGAGTGCGGTGCACCACGAACCCTGTGCAGCTGGCGCTGTGGCACGCCACGGGGCCGGTGACCATCTACGCCACCTACGCGTCGCTGGGCGTGCTCACGGAGGCGTTCGAGGGCGCCTATGGCCAGAAACTCGACCCGGTGGACCTCGCCTGTGTCGATGAGGCGCACCGGACGTCGGGGTCGATGGGTAAGGCCTGGGCAGACATACACGACCAGACGAAGATCCCGGCGCGCCGCCGGCTGTATCTGACGGCGACGCCGCGGATCTGGGAGGAGCGGCTGAACCGTGAGGTTGCCGAGGGGGTGCGTGATCCGCTGCCGCGGGAGATGGCGGCCTCGATGGATGACGAGAAGGTCTTCGGGCCGGTCCTCTACAAGCTCTCGCTCGCATCGGCGGTGTCGCGGAAGCTGCTGGCGCGGTACCAGATCATCGTCCTGGAGCTCCAGGACCCGGTCGTGACGCCGGAGCGGCTGATGGGCGAGGAACGGCACACCGAGGAGGTCCGCGGGCAGCGCCTGGGGGCGCTGCAGGCTGCGCTGCTGCACACGATGGAGCAGCACAACCTGTCGACGTGCATCACGTTCCACCATCGGACCATAGAGGCCGCGGCGTATGCGGAGGGCCTGGAGCGGGTGGCCGAGCGGCTGCATGCCGACCGGCCCGAGAAGTACCCGGCGGAGATCTGGGCGGACTGGCTGTGTGGGGAGCACGTCCCGGAGCGGCGGCGGGAGGTGCTGCGCGGGTTCGGCTCCACCGCCCGGCGGGCGGTGCTCTCGAACTGCAAGGTGTTGGGCGAGGGTGTGGATATCCGGGCTGTGGACTCGGTGGCGCTGCTGGACCCCAAGGGGGCTCCGCACGACATCGTGCAGGCGATCGGCCGCGCTTTGCGTCAGAAGCCCGGTGAAGGAAAGCTCGCTTCTTTGATCGTGCCGGTATTCCTCCGGTCTGACGAAAGCCCGGAGGATATGTTCACCTCGGGTTCGTACCGGCCTTTGGTGAAGGTATTGGAAGGTCTGCGGGCTCACGATGAAGAGGCAATCGAGTTGCTGGCTATTCCGCAGGAGCCGCAGAAGGACGTCGTGCAGCCCTCCAGATACATCGGTGCTGCGCCTGGTGATAACGAGGAGGAAACCCGATTGCTGCTCCGCTTCGCGGCTCCGCGTGACCCGGTGATGGTCGCGGACTGGGTCAGCTTCAACGTGATCGACACGGAGCGGCAGGACTGGGCTCGTGGCTGGGCGGCGCTCAAGAACTTCGTCGAGCGCGAGGGGCACGCCCGGGTGCCGTACGAGCACCGCGAGGGGGCGTTCCCTCTGGGGCGGTGGGTCGCGGAGCAGCGGCGGGCGTTCGGGGCGGGGCAGATGACCGGTGTGCGTGCCCGGCGGTTGGAGAAGCTGGGCATGGCCTGGTCGGCCGCCGATGCGCGTTTCCAGGAGAATCTAGCGGCGGCGAGGGTGTACTTCGAGCAGCACTGGACGCTGTGCGCCCCTCGGTCGGCGGCGGTGCTGGACAAGCCGGTGGGGCAGTGGCTGTCCAACCTCCGCCGTCCCGGTGCGCTGGCCGGGCACCCGGAGTGGGAGGCCGCGCTGGTGGCCCTGGACAAGGACTGGAACCCGTCGTGGCCGGCGCAGTGGCAGCGGCACTTCGCCGCGCTCCGCGAGCTGGTGCGCGACGAGGAAGGGCCGGCGGAAGTCCTGCCCGGGTTCACCGTGCACGGCATGGACATCGGGAAGTGGCTGGCCCAGCAGCGCAGACCCGAGGTCTGGGCAGCCCTGCTACAGGGTCAGCGCGAGCGCCTGGAGGCCATCGGCGTCACCCCGCTCCCCGTGACCGTGCTCCCAGAGGTCCCGGCCCGGGCCCCGGCGGAGCCGGGCATGCCCACAGGGTCGTCCACGGCACCCGTGAGCGCCTTCGAGAAGGGCGTGGCGGCCCTGGCGCAGTACAAGACCCGCACGGGCTCCGTGAAGGTACCCCGGGCCCACGTAGAGGCGCTGCCGGACGGGTCGGAGGTCAAGCTCGGAGTCTTCCTGTCGAACACCAAGTCCAGGCGCGCGAAGCTGACCGTCGACAAGCTCGCTGTGCTGGCCAGCCTCGGGCTGGAGTGGGCGGCCATGGAAGGAGCGGCGGGATGACCGCGGCCGCGGAAGAGCGGGGTGTGCAGGATGCTGGGCGGCGGCACGCCCGCACCAGGGCCTTCGCGGAGGCGGAGGGCTTCGTCTCGGCTGTGCTGTCCGACCCTCGGGTGCAGGGCGCGGGGGCGGGTGGAGACGGCGGAGACGGAGCTCGGCATGGAGCTGTGCATCCGTCTCCAGTCGTTCCAGGACCGCTACGACCAGGCCGTGGCGGGTGGCGACGTGGCCCGGCTCACCGGGATCTGCGCCCGGGCAAGCACGGCCGCTGGGGGCGGATCTGCGTCCTGCCCGACGGGCACGAGACCTCGATGGAGGAACCGCACTGGGGCCACAACAGCGAGGGCCAGCCGATCACGTGGGTGGGCAGCGCACCTGACGACTGGTGAGCGGCGGTGAGATCGGCGAAGGACCCCGGGACGCAGGGCGTGCCGGGGTCCTTCGCTGTCCGGGGCCAGCTGCGCCGCTTTCCAGGCCCTACACGCACTGGCGTGCGATGCCCGGGGCCTCTGAGCTGCTGCGTCGCACTGACGTGCGTGTAGGCCCTGGAATCCTGGGCCGCTCCCCCTGCGAGCCGTGTGGCGGCGGGCCTAGTCAGGGAGGGGGAGGAACAGCACGGTGAGCGCGGCTTGCAGAGCCAAAGCGATCTGGTGGCGGGACGGAGTATCCATCAGGTCGTGGAGAACATCGTTGCGCAGGTTGATGCCGTCGGTGGGCCCACCGAGCAGGGTGCGGAAGGCGGTCGGCCACGGCTCGGGGTATCCGGCATCCGGCATGGCCCTGATGAGGGAACCGAGCTGGCTGACCTGGCCCGGCGTGTCGCCCTGGGCGTGCTGGATGACCGCGACATCGGCCTCCTGGAGGCGGCGGCGGAGCAGGCCCTCGACGCGCGGCAGGACGAGGGCGATGGCGGCGTCGTCGTCGTGTTCCCAGAAGGCGTGCAGGGCGCGGGCCAGTCCTCGCATGCGGCCGGCCGGTGCGAGTGGGGGATGCGTGAGCACGGTAAGCAGCTGGTCGGTGGTGGGGGCGAAGCGCTCCTTGATCTGGTCGAGCTGGGCTTCGACGAGGAGCCCGTGGAACTTCATCGAGAAAACCCGGGCGTTGATGAGGTCTTGGCCGGCGGGGCTGTCCGTTTCTGAGGTGCTGGTCACCAGCGGCCCGTTGAGGTTCAGGCGCAGTGAGGGCAGTTGGAGCAGGCCGTGCTGTTCGGGGTCGACCGGGTCGGCAAGTACGGGGGGTGTGACGGCGATGGTGCGCAGCGCCTGGTCAAGGCTGTCAGTCTCGTCGATGGTGGCCCTCGCGGTGTTGAGGAAGACCGTCGGCAGGTTGTTCTGGGTGCGGACGCTGGTAAGGCCCAGGTTCTGCGGGTTGATCTTCTGCTGGATGCGGCGGACTCGGTCCAGGGCGTCGGTGAGTCCGTGGTCGCGTGCGAATGCGGCGGCCTGTTCGAGTTCCATGAGCTGTGCGAGTCCTTCCTGGCCTTCGGCATGGCTGATCAAGGCGGTGCCGATGCGCTCGTTGATCCGGTGCTGGGCGTCCGGGTCGGGCTCGGTGCGGCGCAGGTGCTTGAGGAACTCGGCCTGCTCCAGCGAGCCGTCGCGGCAGTCGGCAACGGCTCGCTGGAGCAGTGGGTGCAGCTGCGAGTGGTTGTTCTTGTTCTTCAGCAGTGGTTCGGTCATGGCGGTGATAACGCCGTGGTCTGGTTCGGGCCAGGAGAGCGCCACGGCGACGAGGTCGAGCATCTCGGTGATGATGCTCTTGAGCTGTGGCTGGCGGTAGGTGGCGGCCAGGTCGTGGGCGGTGCGCAGCGCCTCCACGGCCTGCCACCGGCTGGTCGGGGTGTGAGGGCTGGTGTCAGCCAGCAGGGGTGCGGCGATGGTCCGGTAGTGGGTGAGGGCCGCCTGCAGGTGGGTGATGGGGCGGTCGCCGTGCCGGACCGTCCACAGCAGGTGGTGCAGCCGTGCGCACACGGCCGGGTGCGCAGCGGTGTCGGCGTACGCGGCCCAGACAGCGTGCACGCCTGGCGAAAGCTGGTCTGGGGTGCTCGCCCAGGCCTCGGGGTCGGCACCGCGGTATGAGCCTATGAAGGTGCCCTTGCGCTGGTGGAAGGACATCGCCGCGCCGAGTGCGTGCAGGTGCTCCTTCTCTACCTCGGTGTGGTTGTTTGCTTCGGCGGCCGCCAGCGCCGTCACCATCTGCGTGTGGGAGATGAACGGGGCGCTCGCGCCGTCCACCGTCTTCAGGACCATTGCCTGAGCTGTCACCATAAGGTTTGATCTTTCCCTAACCGCCCGTTTCTGTCTGCTGGTTATCCCTGTCAGTCCCCGGTCGAGGTGTTTGCGTCGGGTATGCCTTGTTCCTCGGGTCATGGGTGGATCGGGTGACTTCACCTTGGCCAGCACGGCGTTACTGACGGCAAGGTGGGCTACGGAACGGCAGGGAGGTCTCCTGCGAGGCGGTCCAGGCGTTCGTAGAGGGCCCGTACGAGGCGGGCGTGGCTCTGGACGCAGCGGATGGTTCCCTTGGGCCGTACGGACAGGCGTCGGTCGGCTTCCTGGAGGACGATTTCGGCGAGGGCGCAGCAGGCGGTTTCCAGTTGATCAGCCCTATCATGGGCGTCCAGTCCGCACTCGTAACGGACGGGACTAAGGGGAGGGGCCCGAGCATGCCGGAGTACCGCATTTCCGTGGATGGGGACTCACCGGGACGGGACCTGCGTCAGCTCACGCAGTGGCTCCGCCAGGACACGACGACCAGGGCTGGGGCAACCATCGCGCTCCAGTCTGCGCCTCCCGCCGAGGGCCAGATGGGAGGGGCCCTCGAAGTCATCTCGTTGGTCACCCAGTCCGGGTTTTCGACGGCCAGCCTGGCTCTGGCGATTTCTTCCTGGCGTCGGACCCGGCCATCGACGCCGGTCGTTACCATCGAACACAACGCTGTACGGGTGACGGTGGATTCCGATGACCCGGCTGCGGTCGCTCGGATCGTCCAGGCGCTGGAGAGCGAATAGCCGCCGGGATGCCGCTCCCCTGCCCGGAGTCCTCGAGGGTGGTCCTTGTCGGCGTTGCGGACTACGACCACCTGCCGCCCCTCCCTGCCGTCCGGAACAACCTTGCGGCACTCGCCGGCTTCTTCACCTCAGCGCCAGGCTGGGGCCTGCCGTCAAAGTACTGCACGGTTGTCAGCGACCCCAAGCAGCCATCCGAATTCATCGACCCCGTGCGACGGGCGGCCGCCGAAGCGACCGACACCCTGCTCGTCTACTACAGCGGACATGGCCATCTCGACGGCGAGCTGCGGTACTCGGTCTCGGTCACCGCCTCGCGGCAAGACGAGCCGTGGACCTGCCTGCCGTACGCATGGTTGAAGTCCGTGCTGATCCAGACCCGCGCGGAACGCCGAGTGGTGATCCTCGACAGCTGCTTCAGCGGGCAAGCCCACGAGCTGATGGCCGGCGCGGCCAACGTGCTACGGGGACAGGTGGCAACCGCGGGAGCAGTAGTCATCAGCTCTGCCCGCCACGACCTACCCGCACTCGCACCGATCGGCGAAACCTACACCGCCTTTACCGGCGAACTGCTCCAAGTCATCACTCACGGCATTGACGGCGGATCCGCAGAAATCAGTATCGATGCCGCCTACACCCAGGTTAAGGAAGCCCTGATTGAACAGGGACGTCCCCTACCTGACCGCACGGGTACCGATACTGCTGGCACCCTGGTCATTGCCCGCAATCCCAAGTTCCGGCCGCACGCCCCCGGGGCTTCCCCACGATCCGTTCCTGGAACGCATCTGCTGGGACTGGCCAACCGGCTGATTCCGATGTCGGCGAGTGCTCGTAGCACAAGAACAGCTGCCCAAGGTTCTGCGGAACCGGGCCCCGTCGGCGAGCGATATGAGGTCCTTCATCCCCTCGGGCACGGAGGCATGGGGTCCGTGCATGTCGCCTACGACCGTCTCCTTGACCGACAGGTCGCTTTGAAGACGCTCCGGTCGCGTGGGCAGGATGAACCAGTCGAACGAGAGGTTTTCTGGGCCGAAGTGCGGGCGGCAGCTGGGCTGAACCACCCGAACGTGGCGGCGATCCATGACGTGGTCGAGGGCGAGGTCGGACGGTTCTTCGTGATGGAACTTGTCCCGGGCATCGATCTGTCAGCTGCGCTCGACATTGACAGCCCACTGTCACCCGACGAAGCCGCGGAGGTTGTCCACGACGTGCTGTCCGGCTTGGAGGCCGCTCACCAGGCCGGGGTGGTTCACTGCGACGTCAAACCAGCCAACATCATGCTGACGCCGAGCGGCACGGTAAAGATTCTCGACTTCGGTATCTCCCACATCGGCGCCGAGAAGGGGTATGGACCCCTACGCCGAGATGGCACCGTAGTCGGCACGCCCGCCTACACAGCGCCCGAAAATTTCCGCGGTCAGCTTCCCGCCCCTTCCGCCGACATATATGGAGCGGGGGTCCTGTTCTACCAACTATGCACCGGGCAGGTGCCATTCCCTGGCGACGACGTCTTCAAGATGCTTACGCGCGCGCTTGAGGGGAACCCCACGCCGCCGAGCCAGCTTCGGCCAGGGCTGCCATCCGAGTATCAGGCGATCATCATGCGGGCCCTCGAACTTGACCCCCAGGATCGGTACACAAGTGCCGCCGAGATGCGTACCGCAATCGCGGCTGCTCTTTACGGCACGAACTGATCTCTGCACGCGGGTCTGCGCGGTGCCCGGTGAACGGGCGCTCTTCGGGGCGAGGGGGGCGTGTCGGCCGGACCGGGCAGGACCCGGTCTGGCCGATCCGGCATCAGTGCTCTTCGGTCTGCGTGGCGGCGGCCCACGCGGCGGCTTCGGTCTCGCTCATGAGCAGGACCTGGGTGGGGTGGGCGGTGGAGTGCTGCACGGTGTGGAAGCGGCCCGGGTGGGTGCTGGCCTTGGGGACGGGGGCGACCTGCGGGGCCGCCTGGTTCCAGGTGCGGGGGGGGTGACCCGTCCCAGGAGCAGGGTGGAGAACTGCTCGCGTCCCAGTGCGGCGCTGTAGCTCTGGGCGCCGGCGAGGATGTGGATGCGGGCCTCGCGTCCGGCGCAGAGGAGTTTCTCGTAGGCGTCGACGGCCGGGGACGTCTTCGGCTCGCCCGCCTGGCGGACCTTGTCCCAGTGGCGGGCCAGCTGGGCCGGCGGACTCGAACACCACTGCCAGGTGCGGCAGGTCCACGGTTTCGCCGTGCTCGTCGACATGGCGCGCCGGTTCGGCGCGGAGGCCGAGAAGGGCGTCGTGGATATCGGCGATGTCGCAGCGGTACGTCACCCCCGGCAGGCCGCGCGCCCACGGTTGGGAGATGCGCTTGGCATCGAGGATCAGGGCGTCCCCGCCGTGGTGCAGGACCTGCGCGGCCAGGGTGCGCAGGGCGGTGGAGGTGCCGCCGCCGGAGGTGGAGCAGACCAGGACGTGCGGCGAGTCGGTGTCCAGGTCGATGCCGACCGGCTGCCGGTCGGTGCCGAGGCCGATGAGGACCTGGGAGGCGGGCAGTGCTTCCAGCTGCTCGCGGACGCCCGGGTCGGTGAGGCGCAGCTGCTGCGGGAGGGTGCTCTTCTTGGTGGTCTTCCACATGGCTGGGGTGTTCCTTTTCTGTGTTGTGCCCGGTGAGCCGGGTGCTCTTCGGGGCGAGGGGTCGGGTCGGCTGGAGCGGGCGGTGCCCGGTCAGTCGAGGTCGGTGGTGCCGGTGGCGGCGCGGGGCCGGTTGCGGGCCCACTTCTTGAGGTCGCCGACGCGGTAGAGGAGTTCGGCGCCGCGCTTGCCGGCCGGGCCGGGGAAGGCGGGGTCGTTGGCGCGGGCGAAGCGCAGCGCGGCCAGGGTGATGCCGGGCAGGTGGTGTTCGGCGGCCTCGCGGAGCCCCACCGCCTGGTCGTCGTCGACCACGGCCGGGGTCGGGGTCGCCGGCGGCGTCGCCGTGGCGTTGGCCGCGAGCTCGCCGGGCGCGGCGGCCGGGGTGAGGTTCCGGGCGTCGGCGGGCCGTTCCCCGCTCGCGGGCGGCTCGGGGACCGACGGGAGGCCGGGGGTGGTGGTGGACCCGGCGTCGGGGAGGGAGTCGGCGGGCGGCTTGTGCAGCTGCACCGGGACGGGCCCGCCGGCGGCCGCGGCCTTCTTGCCGGTGGTGGCCCACTCTCGGGCTTCGGTCTCGGTGAAGAAGAGGATCTGCGTCTCCCGCGCGCTGCCGCCGCTGACGACCTGGGCGCGGCCGTGGTGCTTGGTGGACTTCGGCGCGGGCTGGACCTCGGGGGCGAGCATCCTCCATGCGTTGACGCTGTAGCGGGCCAGGATGCGGGTGGAGAACTGCTCGCGGACCTCCGGGCCTCCGAGGGCGCGGGCGGTGGCGGACTGGGCGACCAGGAGGACGTGCATGCGCAGCTGGCGGCCCATGTAGAGGATCTCGTTGAGGGCGTCGATGGCCGGGGAGACCTTCGGGTCGCCGGACTCGCGGATCTTCTCCCAGTAGCGGGCCAGCTGCTTCATCGTGGCGTTGACCTCTTCGAGGAGGATCAGCAGCCGCGGGCCGATGGCCTTGGGGTCTGCGTCGATGCCGAGGTCGTCGGCGACGCGGGTTCTGCGCCGGCCTTCCATGCCGAGGGCGATGAGCTGGTCGTGGATGTCGGCGATGTCGCGGCAGTACGTCACGCCGGGCAGGCCGGACGCCCACGGGTGGGAGATCCGCTTGGTGTCGAGGACGAACACGAGCGAGCCGTGGTGGAGCATCTGGCAGGCGATGCACCGCAGGGTCACCGACTTGCCGCCGCCGGTGGAGGCGTTGACGAGGATGTGCGGGGACTCCGCGTCCAGGTCGACGGAGACGATCTGCCCGCCGGCGCCGAACCCGATGATCGGTGCGGACTCCTTGGCCTTGGCCACCAGCTCCCGGGTCTTGGGGTCTTTGAAGAGGGCCTTCGCCGGAGGCTTGCGGGTCTTCTTCACCCGCACGTACGGCTTGCGGCCCTCGGGGTGCCAGTCGAATGTCACGCCCTCCAGGGCGAGCTTCTGGGTAATGAGGTCGGCGACGACGTCGCGGGAGAAGCCCAGATGACGGGGCAGGTCGATGCGTATCTCCGCGTCGTCGTCGCTGAAGTTCTTCGGGACGTGGAGGTAGCGGCGCGGGTCGGTCTGCTCCGCCAGGCCGAGCGGCCGGTGGATCGCGTCGTGCAGCGGCTGGACCCACTCGCGCATCAGCTCCCGGCGCTCGCGGGTGAGGACCATGTACGCCGCGGTGCCCACGGTCAGGACGGAGGCCGCGCCGATCCCGCCGGGCTCCAGCGCGGCGAGCGCCGCGTCCCGGTTCTCCCACAGCTCCTGGACGGTCTGCACGGTGGCGTCCAGGTCCTGGGTGGCCAGGTAGCCACTTTTCCGCGACGCCCGCACCGAGGGCGAGGCGGAAGGACAAGCGCCGCCAGCCGGGCTTGTAGGAGCGGCGCCGGACCTTGCCCTCCACCTTCGGCAGGACCCGGGTGCCCGCGCGCCAGAACGTGGCGTCGGTGCGCTTCACCCCGTCCAGGTCCCTGCCGGCCAGGACCCGGGCGATCCCGCGCGCGAGGGAGTCAGCTTCCTTCTCCAGCTGCTTGTCGAACTTCGTCTGTGCCATGGCCGTGCCCTTTCGATCTGCGTCCCGGCACCTCACACCCGGAAGCGGACACGAACCGTAAAGCGGCTGGCCTGTGGATAGAGCGCGGCGAAAAACGGGCCCTGAGCTGCGATCTGTGGACAACTTTCCGGCCCGAAAATCCGCAGGCGCCCCGACTGTGAGCCGCGGTCGGTACAACGGTGGGGAGAGATCAACCTGGGAGGGGCTGCATGACCGAACACGACGACGACGCGCCCGAGTTCAAGGCTGCGGTGGAGCGCGCGAAGCAGTACGAGGCGATGGCCTCGCGGTACGTCAAGAAGGCGTTGGCGGGCGAGGCGGGTGCGGCGCAGATGGCGCAGACGTTCGCCTCGTTGGCAGCCGCTGCCCGGATGGAGCGCCTGGACTGGCGTATGCGGGTGCTGGGCGACCAGCTCGGGGACGTGAAGAAGGCGATGGACGGTCTTCGCCGCAAGCTGCCCGAGCGGTGACGTTCATCGAGCTGGCAGCGGCGGTGCTTACCGTGGGGGCGTGACCACACCCTCCGATGACGCGGCCAGGCCGGTGCCGGTGCGGGTCGTGCTGCCCGCCGACCCGGTGCTCGGGCAGCCGGAGCAGGAGGTCGTGGCGCGGCTGTGGAGGCGGCGGCAGACCGGGACGGGGTGGGTGTACCTCGTGGGGCTGCCGTCGTACCGGGATCTCGAGGGCGGCGGCGTGGAGGCCGCGGAGTACCGGGTGTGGGTCCGGGCGCCCGACCATGTGCGGCCGGTCGACGGCGTCGACTACGACCAGGTCCCCACCGAGCCTCTTCCGCCGGCGTCGGTGGTCCGCGAGGTCCTCGGGGAGCGCCGGCCTTCGGGCTGGGTCCTGGCGAAGGTCCGCGAGGGGCGGGGCCCGGCCCGCGGTGTGCTGCACGCGCCGGACTGCGAAGAGGCACCCGAGGGTGCGTCGCTGCTCGATGTCCAGCGGGCCCTGGACGTCGCGGAGAACCCGGGGACGCAGCTGTGCACGCTGTGCGGGTGCGCCGCGGTTCTATAGCGGCAAAGCTGTTGTAGTAGGCGAGTGTTTGTTGCTGAAGAGAGTGACGTCGTAGCCAACTCCGTTGGCTGGCAGGTGTATCGGTACGACCTGGAGCGCCCGTCGCAGGCGGTGCCTGGGGACTTATCCGCGTACGCACCGGATCTACGCTCGTGGGCGGAGCGGCTGGGTGGCCGGCACGGACAGCGGTTCCTTCTCGGTCCGGATGGGTTGCCTGATCTGCGGGTGAACGCGTTCTTGGCATCGCCGACGATGCGGAATCTGTCCGAGCTGACGAACCGGGACTACGCGTACTCCCTGGCCTTGTGGTTGAACTTCCTGCTGGTGCAGGGGCGGGGCTGGTGGGAGGCGTCCGAGGAGGACGCGGAGGAGTTCCAGTTCTGGCGGCTGACGGATCCGGGCAACGACGGCAGGGTGCGGACGTCGTCGTTCGCTCGGGACGTCGCCGGGTGCCGGAAGTTCTACCGCTGGGCGGGCAAGCGCTACAGGGTCCTGGATCCGTTCGACGAGATGGAGTACGGCCGGGGCCGGCGGCAGGAGAACGTGAAGTGGCTCGATCCAGCGGCGATCCGGCGGTGGCGGGATCTGGGACTACGCGGCCGCGGGCTGGACGGCCGGGTGGATCGTCGGTGGCGGGGCCGCAACGACCAACGGGACGCCGCCTTCGTTGACGGGCTCTACGGCACGGGACTGCGACTGTCGTCGTGGGCGAGTGTGGTGCTGCCGGAGCTGCCTCGTACGGCACCGGGCCGCGGGTATTTCACCTGTGAGCTGGCCGATCAGTGCGCCAAGCGCGGCTACGGCTACACCTACTGGATGCCGCGGGCGGTCGTGTCGGGGGTGCACGCCTACCGCGAGGGAGCACGGGCCCGGGCGGTCCGGCGGGCCCAGGAGTCGGGGCTCTACGAGTCGGTCCGCGGCCTGCGGGTGGTTCAGCTGTCCCGCAAGGGCAAGGGAGTCGACCTTCCGGATGCGACGGGCGGCATGGTCGAGACCGTGTGGAATGACCTTTCGCCGCAGGTCAGGAAGCGACTGTTCACGGAGACACCGCAGGGTCTGGAGCCGCTGTCCTTGTGGCTGAACGAGGACGGGCTGCCGCGTGACGCACACGGCTGGCACCACACCTTCGAGGCGGCCAACACGCGGATCGAGGACCTCGGGCTGGATAGCTTCTCCTGCACCGCCCACATGCACCGCCATTCGTTCGCTCTGCGGTGGTTCTCCGTCGGCAAGCTCCTCTGGGCGCAGCGGCTGGGGCACCTGACGGAGGAGGAGAGCCGGGACTTCCGTGAGCAGTTCGGCGACCACTGGCACCTGGTGCAGACGATGCTCGGGCACCGAAGGGTCGAGACTACGAAGGAGGTCTACCTTGAGCCGTTCCGCAACCTGCAGGTCGAGCTGCTGCTCGCGCACGCCGACGGCTTCCCGGTGGAGAGGTTCATGGCCGACGCCTTCGCCGGGCATCCTCGGGTGCACACCGATCCGCTGGCGGTGGCCCGGTGAGCCGGCGGGGACGACGGGCCAGCCTGCCCGGCCGGCAGAACGAAACGGCCCGCGGGCTGCTGGACGACCTGGTGGTGCGCTGCTTCGCTGAGGACGGCAGCGCGTCACGCGACTTCCGCTTCGACGCTCTGCCGGTCGCTGAAGGGCTGCGGCAGGGCCTGGCGATGGCGTTTTGCCGGCGCACGGCTCCCGGCGCGGGGCTGGCGTCTTTGGATTCGATGCTCTCCGCCTACCGGGCGGCGGTGGCGTTCGCCCGCTTCCTGTCCACCCTGGCCTGGCCACCGACCGAGCCTGCCCACCTGCTGCCCGAGCATCTGGACGGCTACTTCGACAGCCGCAAGGACAAGGCCGTCCGGGCCGGAGACGAACTGGCCGATCTCAAGCGGCTGCTCAAGCATGCCGAAGGGCTCAGCGAGGCGGTGACGGCGAAACTGGGCGAGAGCAACCCGCGCCGGCCCCGCACGGAGAACCCCAAGGAGAGCTACAGCGTCCAGGAGCTCAAGCGCATCGCCGATGCCGCACGCTCGGATCTGCGGGCCGCAGCCGCCCGAATCCGCGCGAACCGCGAGGTCCTGCGCCGGTTCCGGCAAGGCGAGGAACTCGGTGGGGACCGGCGGCGGCTGGAACTGCTGGACTTCGTCGACCGGTTCGGCGATGTCCCACGCTGGCCCTGCACCCGTGGTCAGCGGGCTGGCCAGGACGTGGTGCACAGGTGGGTCTTCCACTATGGAGCGATCGACGACCTCGTCTGCCAGCTGCACCTGTCCGGCATGGAGGCCACCGCCGGGCTGGTCCTGCTGACCGCGATGACCGGGCAGAACAAGAGCGTCCTGCTCAAGACCCCGGCGGTTCACCACCGGGCCGACGGTTACACCGGCGCCACGCCGACCGCGATCGTCGAGACCCACAAGCCGCGTCGGGGCCGGCGGGCTCACATGAGCCTGGCGCTGAGTGATCTGCCCGACTGGATCAGCATCCCTGCCGATCCCGAGGATGTCTCGGCCCGCGACGAGCTGCACACCCCTTTCGGTCTCTACGTTCTGCTGCACGATCTGACCTCCCGGTCGCGACAGCTGACGGGCACCGACCGGTTGCTGATCGGCTGGAGCGGAACGGGCGGCGGCAGGGTCGGACGCGGCCTGCGGCAGCAGGTGACGGACCGGTGGGTCTTCCGCTGGGCACGCGGGCACGGCCTGATGGCGGACAAGCCTGATGCCGAGGGCGACCCTGTCCCGCTGAACGTCACGCTGGAGCTGCTCCGGCTCACCTATGTCGAGCTCCACCAGAAGCCGGTCGCGCACACCGAGCAGACCCTGGCCACCGACTACCTGGCCCGCAACCGCGGCAATCTCGCCGCCTACCAGAAGGTTGTCGCCGAGGCCCTTCAGGAGGAGGTCGCCAAGGCGAGGGCCCGCGGCGTGATGGCCCGCCTCACCCGCGCCGACCTGGAACGGGCCCGCACCGACGCCGCCGCGGTCGCCGACGAGTACGGCATCGACGCGACCACCTTGAAGCGGATGGTCGCCGGAGAGCTGGACACGGTCATGAACGCCTGTGTCAACCACCGCGGCGGCCCCCACGCCCCACCCGGTGAGCCCTGCCGAGCCTCCTTCATGCTCTGCCTGGGCTGCCCCTGCGCCCGCGCTCTTCCCCGCCACCTGCCCTTGCAGGTCCTGGTCCACGACCGGCTGGCCGAGCGCCGAGCCGAGATGACCCCGTTGCAGTGGACCCAGCGGTTCGCGCTGCCGCATGCCCAGCTGGCCGACCTGATCTCGCAGCACGACGAGGTTGACCTTGCCGACGCCCGGGCGAACATCACCGACGCCGACCGAGCCGTGGTGACACGGTTCCTGAACAGAGACCTCGATCTTCGATGAGTACGCTCTCTCCGCTGGCTGCGGACTGGGACACGGTTCCCGACGGCATCGAGTGGCCCGGAACTGACACCGTGGTGCTGCTGCACCGCCCGCTGCGGCCAGGCACCGACATCTCGGCCCTGTCCAGGTTCGGCGAGGACCGCTGGTATGTCGACCCTGCGGTCTTCGAGGAACATGCCAGGGCCAAGAGCCTGAACTTCGCCACCATCCCCCGGCCCCTGCGGCAGGACGCCAAGTACTACATCTGGCAGCTGATCAATCACCCCAGCCCCGGCACCATGCGCCACTCCGGCGGGGGCGACCGCCCCGCCATTGCCACGATCCTGACGGTGTTCAGCGCATTCAAGGAGTTCCTCAGCTGGCTGCACCGCCATGGCGTCACCGCATTCGCCCAGGTCACCCCCGCTCTGCTGGATGAGTACCTCGGGGACGTGGACGACGAGCCGATCAGCATGGTGCGCAAGTACCGGCGCGTCGGCGAAGTACGGCGGATGTGGTCGGCCCGCGGCATCCTGCCGCCGCGGTTGCGGCTGCCGGCCGCCCCGCCCTGGGGCGGAGAGGAGTCACGCGATCTGTTCGGGCGGATCCGCGCGGACCGGGACAACCGCACGCCCCGCATCGGCGAGCTGACCATGCAGCACCTGCTGATCTGGGCGATCCGGTTCACCGAGGACTTCGCCGATGACATCCTGGCCGCCCACGCCGAGTACGAGGAATCACGCCTGCGTCAACTCACCGGTGCCACACGGTCGCCGGTGAAGATTCGCGCGCGGATGACCGCCTATCTGGAGCGGCTGCGCGAGCACGGCGGCACACTGCCGGGCCGGGCCTCCGCCGACGGCACGTTGGTGATCAACTGGCGGCACATCGGCAGGATCCTGGGCTGCGCGGAATCGGTCCGGCTCACGGCCAGCGGCCGCAAGGCGATCGAGTCGGGCATCCCCATCGCCGACGGCGCCTACCTGGACACTCCGGCCACCGGCCGACTTGAGGGCCGCCCCTGGCGACCGCACGGCATCACCTTCCATGAGGCACCCAAGCTCGCCCGCCTGCTGAGCACGGCATGTTTCGTGATCATCGCCTACCTCAGCGGCGCTCGCCCCGGAGAAGTGCTCAATCTGCGACGCGGCTGCATCGAACACGACAACGCCAACAGCCTGTGGCTGATGACCGGGCGCCACTTCAAGAACGCCGTCGACGCCGACGGCAACAAACTCCCCACGGGAGCACCCCGCCGCGCTCCGTGGGTCGTCATCGCGCCCGTCGCTCGCGCCGTCGCCGTACTCGAACGCCTCCACCCGCACCCGCTGCTGTTCCCGAACCGGATCACCCCGCACCAACAGCACCTTCGCGACACCAAGCGCCGGGGTGACGCACGCACCGACAACCAGATCGCCAGGGACCTCGCCGCGTTCGTCACCTGGGTCAACACCGAATGCCAGCGTCTGGGCCGCGCCGACGTCATCCCCCCGGATAGGCGCGGCCTCCTCGCCGCCTCCCGATTCCGCCGTACCCTCGCCTGGTTCATCAGGCGCCGCCCCCGCGGCCTGGTGGCCGCCTCGATCCAGTACGGCCATCTCCATACTCGAATGCTCCAGGGGTACGCCGGCTCCTACGACTCCGGGTTTCCCGACGAATACGCCTTCGAGGACTGGCTCTACCGCCTGGAGATCCTCGCCGACGACGCCCAGGCCCTCCAGGACGGCGAACATGTCAGCGGCCCCGCCGCCGACGCCTACCGACACCGCGTCACCGCTACCACCCGCCAGTTCGCTGGCCACGTCCTCACCAGCGACCGCCAGGCCCGCGACCTGCTGGGCAACCCACTCCTGCAGATTCACCACGGCCAAGGGATGACCTGCGTCCTCGACCCCGCCCAGGCCCTATGCCGACTACGCGGAACCACCGACGACCCGCTGGTCACCCCGGACACCGACGACTGCCGGCCCCAGTGCCGCAACATCGCCCGCACCGACCGCGACATCCACCACATCCGCCAACACCACCGCGAACTCGGCGACGTCGTCGACGACCCTCTCGCCCCGCCCATCCGGCACGACCGCGAACGCCACGAACTGAAGCGCCTGCAACGGATCCTCGACGCCCACCAACCGGAGAACCACCAGTGACCGACACCGCTCCCACTGACGGCGATCCGATCCGCACCGCGATCCTCGCCGCGATGGACCGGCTCCTGGCCGGCACCCCCCTGCGCTCCAGCGGACGCCTCAGCGTCTCCCAGCTCGCCATCGAAGCCGACGTCAAACGCTGGCACCTCACCCACCAGCACCTCGATCTGAAAGAGCTCTTTCAGGCCCGGGTGAAGACCCAGAACGGCACGCCCGAGGCGTTCAGCCGCAAGCTCAGCGAGCACGAGCAGCTCAAGAAGAAGTACGCCGACCTCCGTCAGCACTGCGCCGACCTGGAAGAACGACTCCAGGTCTATGCTGCCGCGATCAACCTCCTCGCACTGGAGAACGCCGCCCTGAGCGGCCGCGACGTCGATGCACGCGTTGTCCCGATGCGCAGGCCGGACAGCACACCCTGAACGGCTGCACCAAAGGCCGACCTGGACATCGGGGAGCGTCATCCATCTCAAGTGCTGCTCATCGACGAATTAGACAAGAGCGATATCGATCCGCCCGACGACCTGCTCAACTTCCTCGAAGAGGGCGCTGACCTCTCTGAGCTGGACCGGAGTGCGACCGGGAGAGCCCCCGGTAAGGGTTTCCCGTCGTCGTGTTCGCAGTCCCCTGCGAGCGGGTTAACTGCGGCGCAGTCCTCTGCGAGCGGGTTAACTGCCGCGGATTCCCCTGCGGTGTTGTCCCGCCAGCCAACCAGATGGGCTGTCAGCCCGCGAGGAGGAGACTGATGCTCCACCCGTCCAACCGCCGCCAGGCGGAGAAGGCACCACGCAAGAACCGTTTCGGGGCGAGGTTCCAGCGAGGGCTCAACGCAACCGGGACCTGGCTCGACACCCCGGGGGGCCGCGCGGCCCTCGCGGTCATCAAGCTCTTGCTGACCGCAGCCAGCATTGGGGTCGGCCACCACCCGGGGTGACCACCACTTCGAGCACACTGCGGAGGACTGCCAGAAGCTCTTGCCCTGGCCCACTGAAGCCGGGCAACGGCGATCCCTCTGAACTGTTGCAGGCCAGCGCCCGTCGTTCGTGGGTGCTGGCCTGCGTCATCGTGTTCACCAGGGGTCGAGTCAACAACAAGCAAAGAAAGCTACATAACTCAGGAGCTGACGCCGCTGCTGAGCGGCTTCGACCACATCACCGGCTCCTGACCTGCCGTGGTCAGGAGCCGGTCTCGATGGTGACGGGGACTTCCAGCGGCACGGTCCACTCGCTGCCCTTGGACCTGGCGGTGATGCTCAGGCGCACCGGCTCGTTCGCGTAGTCGCGGTGCCAGACGTCCGTGGTGGTCGTCGACCAGGGCGGCGGGGTGGTGGGGGTCAGGCCGTATCGCGTCCACTCGCCGATCGCCAGCTGCTGCGGGGCGACCGTCCGGCCGGTGTCGTCGCGGCCGTCCGCGCTGAACTTCCACGGCCCCCAGATGTGGGCGCGGACCTCTTCGGGAGTCGGAGCGCCGGCGAGCTGGGGCCCGTCGCCGCGGTGCGGGTTGTCGTTGCGCAGGGACGCGGTGATCTCGATGGTGCCGTGGGACAGCAAGCCGGGCGGGCCTTCGAGGTGGACCCTCAGCATGGCGGTGGAGCGGGCCTCGTTGGCCACGACCGTGCAGCGGAAGTGCGGGGTGAGGTCGGCGTGCAGGCGCTGCTGCTCGATCCGGGACAGGGTCTGCGCGGCCCCGTTGGCGTTGCGCGCGGCTCTCCAGGAGCCGAGGGCGGCAACGGCAGCGACGACCGCGACGGCCAGCGCCAGGGCCGCGATCGTGTCGGTGGTGGTCATGAGGCAGGACGCTATCGCCACCACCCGTCACAGGTCAGCGCCCTGGAGATATGGCCATCAGCGGGGGACGTCGTCCAAGGTGGGGCGATGAGCGCACTGCGACCCGGTGACATCACCGACGAGATGATCCAGGCCATGGATGCGGCCAAGCGGCAGGGACTGCAGAAGGATCTGCGCGCCCTTGCCGCCAACATCCGCGCCGACGCCGAAGGCCGGTACGACAGCGCGGAACCCGGGTGGCGGGCCGGAGTCGAGTGGACGCTGCTGTGGATCGAGAACACCGCCGCCCAGCTGACCGAGGGCACCCCGGGCGCCGGGGCCGGCGGCCGGGGTCAGGGCGTGTCGCCGGAGTAGTAGAAGCGGCAGCTGACGCCGGGGCCGGAAGTGCGGGGCTCGCCGGGCTGCGGGTCGTACAGCGCCCGGCCGCCGGGCCACCGGGACAGCTCGGTGGTCAGGGCGACGCCGTCGTCGACTTCCTCGGTGCGCCAGCCGTGGATGTCGAGCAGCAGGCCGTCCAGCGGGCCGCCGACCAGTTCGGCGTAGGTCCGGTGCGGGAGCGGGCCGGGGTTCGGGTCGTCGTGGTCCGCGCCGTAGACGCGACCGGTCAGCAGCTGCTCGTCACCGTTCATCCGACCAGCCTTCCAGCCGGCACCGACAACGGGGTGCGGAGACGGCGTCGGGCTCGGCCGGGGTGGCCGGGCCCGAGGCGGGAGCGATGCGGTGCTACTGGGTCTGGAGGGCGCCGCGGTCGATGAGGCCCTGGATGTAGGGCGGCCAGTCCCGCTCCAGGCTCGTGGTGATCGCGGCGTGGACGTCGGCGCGGACCTGTGGGGTGACGTGCTCGACTTGGCCGCCGGGGTAGTACAGGCGCGTAGTCAGGGATTTCACGAGTAATTGTCAAGAGTTGTGGACTGCGTGTGGTGCGATCTCCTGAGTGGCCTCGGTTTCTAGCGGCTCCGATCCGAGTCAGGCCAGCCGATCATTCCTCGCCGCGGCTGCTCCGCGATGCCTATCGTGACTCGGTGAAGAACTCTGCGATGTCGCCGGCGAGCATGTCCGGCACTTCGGCAGCCGCGAAGTGCCCCCCGCGTGGGAAAACCGTCCAGCGCCGCACCTGGTAGAGCCGCTCGTACCAAGAGCGCGGTGGTTCTCCTTCGGGCACGAGCTCGTTGGCGAACACTGCCATCGCGGTCGGTACCCGCACCAGATCATCTGGCCCGAGTGCCGTGCCGTGCCAGCGGTTGTCGTAATAGTCGCGCATCGACGAGGTAATGGAGTTCGAAGCCCACCAGATGGTCAGCATGGTGAGGAGCGCGTCACGGCCGAACGTGGCGTCGAGGTCGCCGCCACTGTCCGACCAAGAGCGCCACTTGTCCAGCACCCAGGCGGCGAGGCCCGCGGGAGAGTCGTTCAGCCCGTATCCCAGCGTTTGCGGCCGGGTGGACTGCACTGCGCTGTACCCACGCTCGGTCTCGTCCCAGCGGGCAGTGTGGTCGACGTACGCCAGCTCTGCAAGGGACAGCGGCGGCGCATCCGGTCCGGTGTACGGCGACATCTCTGCCGTGCTCAGGTGGATGCCGATCATCCGGTCGGGCTGGGACAGCGCCATGTGGGTGGCGATCCCGGCGCCGAAGTCGCCGCCGCAGGCGCCGTACCGCTCGTACCCGAGCCCTTGCATGAGCCGATGCCACAGGCCGGCGACGAACTCCCGGTCGACGCCCACGCGGGGTGGGCGCTGCGAGAAGGCATAGCCGGGCAGTGACGGCACCACCAGGTCGAACCGGTCGCCGAGGCGGTCGACCAGGCCGAGCATCTCCACGAACGTGCTGGGCCAGCCATGCGTCAGGACCAGCGGGATCCCGCCGCCGGGTGCGCGATGATGCACGAAGTGAATGCGTACGCCGTCGATCTCGGCCATGCGGTGCTCGTAGCGGTTGAGTGCACGTTCTTGTGCCCGCCAGTCGAAACCGTCGGCCCAGTAGGCGAGCAGGTCCTGCAGGTACTCCCGGTCGACGCCCTGGCTCCAAGGCTCTCCGGGCGCCCCATCCGGCCAGCGCGTGCGCAGGATCCGATCGCGCAGATCGTCCAGGACCGCATCGGAAACGACGACCGTGTAAGGCTCAACGTGCATACACCGATGATAGGGACCCCACCGAACCGCCCTCTCGAGCGTTCGTGTCCCGCGCTACCGATCCGGTGATGCGCGGTCAGGCGGCAGCGCCCTTCTCGCGCTCGACGAGGACGCCGTTCTCGAACCTGATGCCGGCTCGGACGAGGGCGACGAGGTGGGGTGCGGTGATCGCGCGCCAGCGTGTCTGGGCGGACTCGACGAGTTTGAAGACCATCGCGAGGGCGGCGGCCGGGCTGCCGGCGCCGCGGGTGACCTTGGTCCGGAGCTTGACGGTGGAGAACGTCGACTCGATCGGGTTCGTGGTCCGCAGGTGGATCCATTGCTCGGCCGGGAAGTCGTAGAACGCCAGCAGCTCGTCCACCTCGCCGGTGATCTTCTTCACCGCGTTCGGTCACTTCGCCCCGTACGTCCTCTCGAACGCGACGATCGACTTCTCTGCGTGCGCACGGTCCTCGGCGTTGTAGATCTCCTGCAGGGCCTTCTTCGCGCCGGGCTGCGCGGACTTCGGCAGCGCGTTCGTCACGTTGCGGGTTTTCTGAACCCAGCACCTCTGGTGCCTGGCCTGCGGAAATACCTCGGCCAGAGCTCGCCACAGGCCCATCACTCCGTCGCCGACAACGAGCATCGGGTCGCGCATGCCGCGCCGGCGGCAGTCCCGCAGCAGGTCCGCCCAGGACTCGATGGACTCCCGCAGCCCCTCGGCGACCGCGATCAGTTCTTTGCTCCCGTCCACGCGGACGCCCATCAAGACCAGCAGGCAGGAACGCGTCTGGGACAGGCGGATCTTGGGGTGGATGCCGTCGGCCCAGACATAGACGTAATCGGATTCCGCCAGGTCACGGCGCTGGAAGGCGGCATGCTCCGCGGTCCACTGCTTCGTCAGCCGGGTCACCGTCGCCGATGACAGACCGGCCGCGCTGCCCAGGAACTGCTCGAGGGCGGGCACGAAGTCGCCCGAGGACAGGCCGTGGAGGTAGAGCAGCGGCAGGACCTCGCTTACCTTGGGCGACTTCCGGCACCAAGGTGCCAGGATCTTCGAGGAGAACCGCTCGCGCTCACCGGTCGCTTCGTCGATCCGCTTGTCGTTCACGCGTGGCGCCGACACCTCGATGGGCCCGGCGGCCGTGATCACTGTCCTCGGCCGGTGTCGGCCGTTGCGGACCACCAGCCGACGGCCGGCCTCGTCGCGCCGCCCGGCGAGCTCGGCTATGTACTGCTCAACCTCGGCTTCCAGTGCGGCGGCCAGCACCCGCCGAGCGCCCTCCCGGACGATCTCATCGATCAGGGAACCAGTCTCGGTCGTGCCGTCTTCATTGACTACGCTGAGCACAGGCGTGCCTTCCCAGCCCGCGTTCGCAGCGCGGGCCTACTCGGTGACCTTGAGTCGATCACCCGGGAAGGTACGCCCTCCGCATCCCACGAGGCACCCCGCCCCCGGGCCGATCCACAGGTTCTGAGCATTGCTCCAGGGGACCGGCCTTCCATGGCAGCCCGGCACCTCCATCCAGGCGCTTCTCCACCTCACCCGGAGCGAAGTGATGCGCACGCACACACGCAACAGCGACAGCGCCGCGCACGTCCACAAGGGCAGCGCCCTCCTGGACCCGCTCCACCGGTGGGCCACCGCCACGTCATCCCCGATGACCGCGCCCGTCGGGCGCACGGGCGGACAGATCGGTGCGGCCGACGTTGAAGGCATCCGGGCTGTGACCGCCATGTACCGCGATGTCGACAACCGCCATGGCGGAGCCCTGTCCCGCAAGGCCGTCGTCGCACAGCTCAATGACGCCGTCTCCCTGCTCGACACCTGCACCTACACCGAAGCAACCGGCCGCGAGCTGCTCTCAGCCGTCGCCGACCTCGGATCGGTAGCCGGGTGGATGAGCTTCGACGCCGGCCACCACAGCAGCGCTCAGGAACTCTTCATCACCTCACTGCACGCCGCTACCGAAGCCGGCGACAAGGCGCTGGGTGCCCACATCCTGCAGTGCATGGCCCGCCAGATGTCCCACCTCGAACGGTACGAAGACGCGCTCGCCCTGGTCGATCTGGCCCAGTACGGGGCGCGCCGCCGCCTCTCGCCGGCCACTGCCTCCATGCTGGCGAGCCTCGAAGCCCGCTTCCAGGCCATCCTGGGCAACCTCACCGACAGCGAAGCCGCAGCTGGCCGAGCCGAGGACGTTTTCACCGGAATCGTCCCCGGCAACGAACCGACCCACATGGCGTTCTTCGATACCGCGGAACTGTCCGCCACCATCGGCGTGGCCCATCAGATCTCCGCAAGGCACAGCCAAGGCACCGACCGCACCCGCCGCGCGGAAGCCGGGGTCCGTCTCATCCAACAGGCCCTCGAAGCCCGCCCGAATCACCGTGTACGGAGCAAGGCATTCGATCACCTCGCTCTGGCCCGGACACATCTGACAGTCGGAGAACTCGAGGGCGCCCACCAGGAAACGATCCACGCCCTTGAGCTGTTCGGAACGATCAATTCGCGCAGAGTCGGAGACCGGCTCACCGAACTCCACGACGAAGCATTGCCGTACGCCACGAGCGCACCGGCTATCGACCTGCGTGAACGCATTGCACACGCCGTCATGTGAGGGCGGATCCACGCCTCCCGAGCTCGGCATGGGATCTGCGGCGCGCGGACGATCGGCGCTCAACCTGGGCCTTCGCCCCCGGAAATGACCGGACGAACTGCGGAGGCTGCCTGGTGGCGTTGCCTGCGGACGGCGAGCATGAATGTTGCCGGGAGGTGGCCGAAGAGGCGGTACGGCTCGCCCACCCGACCGGCTACTGTATCCCTGGCCGAAACCCCAGGTCGCTGGGCCGATTCCGACTCGCCCTGGAGCTCACCAGCGGCGTAGGTCCTTGGCCAGCTGTTCGTACGATTCGGCGCGGTTACCGGTGCGGCCCGGGGGCTTGTCGCCGAGCGCGACCACGGTGTCCGTGCCCCGTCCAAGACCGACCAAGAGCGTGTCCTGCTGGTCAGACCCGAACTCGCCGACGTCCTCTCCGTGGTCATCCGCCGGGTCCGCGACCCGAAGACGGGCGCCATCCCACTGCTGGCCGCCTACGACTACGAGGAGCGCATCTGGAGCCCGTCCGCCCCACTGCTGTTCCAGTGGGACCGCGCGGGAGAGCTATCCCGCATGACCGGCGAGCTGATCCGGCGAGCCCTGGGAGAGGTCCTCCACTTCATCGGCCTCACCGACACAAGCGGTCAACCCCTGGACTTCGCCCCCCACGACTTCTGGCGGGTGTTCATCACCGACGCCATCCGCTCCGGCCTGCCGCCCCACATCGCCCAGGTCATCGTCGGCCACTCCAACATCAACACCACCATCAGCCGTCTACCCCACCGAGACCATCGAGGCCCACCGGGCTTTCATCAACCGCCGCCGCACCCTGCGCCCCGCCGAGGACCGGACCCCGACCGACGCCGAGTGGGAGGATTTCCTCGGCCACTTCGAACTCCGCCTCACGGGGGCCGAGGCCAAGATCCGGCAGATCGACGACTCCTCGTCCGTACCTGGGCCCGTGCACCTGGGACTCCCCACCTCGCGGAAGCCGTAAGTGAGTGTCTGGAAAGGTGCTCAGGACGCAAGGACTGATGAGGACGTGGACGCGCCGGGGATCCACCTTCACCGGCTTCCCGCGCCGAAGTGGGGAGACGGACTCGGCCCATGGGGTAGCACGCAGCTGCGACTACGTCTCTAGGACAGCAATGGCTGGGGGGACGAATACGCAGAACTCATTGCCTTCCGGGTCGGCAACGACAACCCAGCGGAATCCGTGTTCGCTCTGTTCTCGAGAGATCCTCCGGGCGCCGAGTTGTTGGAGGCGATCGACCTCGGTGTCCAGGTCCTCGGTGTCGAAGTCGAGGTCAAGGTGCATCCGGTTCTTGACCTGCTTTGATTCCGCGACCCGCTGTAAGAGAAGGATGGGCGCGGGAGCGGGACCGACCAAACTCAGGTAGGGCGGTCCCTCGAAGCCGCGCCGGTATTCCAGCGGGGCGAGCGCAGCAAGCCAGAATCCCGCCTGCGCTTCGATGTCAACACAGTCCAGTGTCACGACGATCTGCATGCCGGAACGGTAGAAGCCTGGGACTCGTCTTGGCGATTCGATTTTGTCGCGTCCGGGTGCTGTCGCGGCGGTCAGTTCTTCTTCGATCACTTCATGCGGGGGCCTGAGCAAGGAATCGCACCAGCACCTCTCTGACAACGCATTCCGCAGAAATCGCCGGTAGTTCAGAGAAGCGACGAGCCCGAACGAGACGATCCCCGTCCATACAGGTCTGGGCATCATGATCACCACCTCGACCTGCGGTGTCGTACTGCTGGGCCCCTTTGGCACACCGGACACCGCTGAATCGATTTCCCGGGTGGCTGTCGGCTGACGGTGCGGGGCCGAGGACCGGTCGTACAGGCCGAGTTCGCCGTGGCGGCGGTAGCGGTTCACCCACTTCGACGCACACGCCCGGGAAATGCCCATCTCGGCGGAGACATACGCGATCGGACGAGTCTGGCAGCGCTGCACGAGGCGCCTGCGTCCTTCGAAGGACAGGGGTGAATTGCGGTGATGCATGATTGGTCTTTCCGGATCAGAGGGAGGGGGCTACACCGCCGGGCACCCAGCGGCTGCGGCTGTCAGCCGTTCAGGCCCCGGAGACTGCGGATGCCGGCTGCGGCGGTGAGCAGCCCCGCAAGCGAGATGCCTGCGGCGGTGAGGAAGGCTGCTCGGTAGCCGGCCAGCACGTCGTCACCAGCCGTGGCGGCGACGGTGGACAGGACCGCGAGGCCGAGGCCGCCTCCGATCTGGAGCGCGGTGTTGAACATGGCGCCGGCCAGTGCCTGCTCTTCGGTTCCCGCACCGGACAGTGCGGTGATGTTCGCCGACACGAAGGTCTGCGAGAGACCGATGATGAGGATGATCAGGAGCGGCAGGATGACAGTCCAGTAGTTCGCTCCGGGGCCGACCAGGGAGAAGAGGGCAAGGCCGATCGTGTAGCAGGTCAGACCGAACAGCATGAGTCGGCGTACACCTACCCGTGGGACCAGGCGCCCTGCGACCAGGGGCAGGAGCGTGCCGCCGATGGCCAGCGGCAGGAAGGCCACGCCCGTGGTGAGCGGGCTGAAGCCGAGGATGTTCTGCAGCAGGAGTGCGGCGAAGTAGTTCACCCCGACCCATCCCGCGTACAGGAACACGGCGACCGCCAGGGCCGCGGCGAGGTTCGGCCGCTTCCATACGTCCGGAGGGACCAGCGGTTGGGCCGCCCGGCGCTGCCAGACCACGAAGCCGGCCAAAAGGATCACGGCAACAGCCGCGACCGCCCATCCAGCGCCATCAGCCACGTCCTTGCCGAGCTGGGTCAAGGCGAAGGAGAGGCCCAGCAGACCTGCGGTCACCAGCGCTGCACCGGGAAGATCAAGGTGTCCGTGGGCACGGTCCTGAGGGTCGTCTGCGGGGATCAGCGCAAGCACACCAGCGATGAGTGCGACGACCACCAGGACGTTCATGGCGAACATCGCCCGCCACCCGATCGACCCCGCCAGCGCGCCCCCGACGACCAGCCCGAACGCGAGGCCCACGCCGCCCATGGCACCGAATGCTCCCAGCGCCCGCGATCGCCCCGGTTCCTCACGCCAGAGGGCGCCGATCAGCCCGAGCGCGGCCGAGACCGTCACCGCCGCACCAGCTCCTTGGACCGCACGGGCCGCGACAGCGATTACCAGCGAGTGGGAGGCCCACACCACCGCGGACGCGGCTGCGAACAAGGCCATGCCGCACAGCAGCGCCCGGCGTCGCCCGTACAAGTCAGCGGCTCGCCCGGCCACCATCAGGAAGCCGGCGAACATCAGGGAGTAGGCCGACACCACCCAGGAGAGCTGCTCGGGGGAGGCGTTCCAGTCCCGCGCCATCTCGGGCAACGCCATGTTGACCGACGAGAGATTCATGATGTCGAGGGCCTGAGCGGTGCACAGGATGGCCAGTACCGCCCCGGAGCCTTGAGCCGCCCGGCGGACAGGCGCATCCACAGATTCCGATGTAGTCACACATCCAGTCTGTGGAGTACAGCACCGTCCGGGAAGTATGCACAATAAAGTGCCATACTATCTAAATGGATAGTGTCAACTCACCGCGAGGCGTCGCCAAGGCCGCCGGCGCCGTCACCTCGATGCAGTTGGAGCAAGGCTGCACGACCCGTCGGGTCTTCGACCTGATCGCCGACAAGTGGATGCTGTCGATCCTGTGTGTGCTGTCCGAGGGGACGGCTCGCTACAGCGCACTGCAGCGAGCCGTCGTCGGAATCACCCCCAAGGTGCTCACCCAGCACCTCCGCTCGCTGGAGAGCAGCGGCCTGCTGACCCGCACCGTCTATCCGGTCGTCCCTCCACACGTCGAATACGAACTCACCGACCTCGGGCGATCGCTAAGGCAGGCACTGCAACCCCTCCTGGTATGGGGCGAGTCCCATCTCGACGAAGTCGAGCAAGCTCAAAGTGCCCATCAGCAGTGACCTTCGGGCCGGGTGACCGGACCGTCGTAAGCGTCAGTAGCGAGACACGAGGCTCGCGCGTGTCACCAACGTCATGTCCCACAACATCTAGTGCGTACCGAGCACGCCAAGGTGATCCAGGACGACCGGACCCCGCAGAACGAGTACTGGGCGGAGCCTTACGGTGACGGCGGCATCCGGGTGGACGTGTCAGCGGTCAACTCGTTCGTGGACGTCCCGGGCTCGCAGTACGCGAATCTCGGCCGGATCAACGCAACGTTCCACGTTCACCCGCACGGTTACGACGACAAGAACAAGAACTTCACCGGCTTCGACGTCGACACGAACAAGGACAAGTACCCGTCCTGGGAGGTCCTGCGCTACCCCCGTCTGCTGGAGAACTCCGGTTCCCCGCAGGCTCTGTGGCAGGGCACCGTGTGGCAGGGTTCCATCTTGGACCTGAAGGCCCCGCAGCACCTGTGCTACCGGAATGACCCGGACCACGCACCCGTCAGCATGACCTGCAACTGATCAACGCGGGAGGGCCGGTCCGTCCGGTCCTCCCACTCAGTCCACCGGCACGATGTACGCCCTGGCGCTGGGCACGGAATAAGCCAGCAGGATCGTCACCAGCCGTAAACGGCGGTGATCAGTCAGCTGGCCTGGAGGGTCGGGGCAGTTCTGCCGTGTTTGTCGACTCGGCGAGCGCGAGACGGCCTCCCTTCAGCTCGGGCACGTAGTTGTAGATGGTGTTGCGGGAGACCCCAAGGAGCTTCGCGATCGAGGTGACGGTGTTTTCCGGACGGGCGAGCAGGTCGCGTGCGTCACGTACCTGTTCGTCAGTCATCGCCGGCGGGCGGCCGAGTCGGGCACCGCGGGCGCGGGCGGCGTCCAGGCCCTCGTTGGTGCCCTGCACGATGAGTTCGCGAATGAACTCCGCCAGGGCCGCGAACACGTGGAAGACCAAGCGCCCGCCGGGCGTAGTCGTGTCGAGCGCCTCGTGCAACGAGGTGAACCCGATGCCACGCTTGCGCAGGCCGGACACGATCACGATGAGGTCCTGGATGGAGCGGCCGAGCCGGTCCAGCGACGGGACGACGAGGGTGTCACCCTCGCGCAGGTAGTCGAGGGCCTTACGCAGTTCCTCGCGTTCGGCGTTCTTGCCGGACTTCTTGTCGGCGAAGATCCGGATGCATCCCGCTTCGGTGAGTGCATGGATCTGCCGGTCGAGCAACTGTCGATTGATGAGCGGCCTAGTACTGCAACGGTGCTTGCCGTGACTGATGGCCAGGTCATGGGCTGTGTCCGCGCCGTTTGTAGTGACTGATGCGGGCCTGGTGTTGTCGT
>NZ_JBIAUE010000052.1:0-27040 GCF_042892615.1 Streptomyces sp. NPDC001750
CGCATCCTCATGCGATCCCTCGACCACCGAACTACCAACCGGCAAACCACCCAAAGCGACCTCACTGAAGCCGCTTGACATCCATAGGAGCATCCGAACCGGAGCCGGACAGACCACGGGCCCCGGGGGGATCAGCATCCCCCCGGGGCCCGGCGTTATGGAGTCGCCCTGTCCAACGACGGTGCGGCTCCGGCGTTACGTCGCCGCCAGCTCCGGGACTTCGAGCGCTGCGGCGACCCTCCGGGCCATCGCGGCCACCTCCGGCGGGAACCGGTCCAGCGAACCGAGGTCGTCGCAGAGCTTGGCTCGCAGCCCATGCAGGCATGCCATCGTGAACAGCACCTCCGGGCTGTCCTCGGGCTGTTGCGCGGTCTCCGCCTCGCGCTGCCCGCGGCCGTACAGCATCCGCACCGTCCCGAGCTCGCTGGCGTCGGCGGGCGCCGCCTGACCGAGCAGGCCCGCCAGGTGCGCCCGGTCGTCCTCCTGCGGACCGTCGGCCCGGCTCTGCTGCTGCCTGAGCTGGAGGTAGCCGTTCAGGGTCTCCGGGTCCACGCCGTCCTGCTCGCAGAACGCGGCGATCAGCATGGCCACGCTGTTCATGGTGTCGGCCGCGTCGGTGGCCCGGTACAGCGTCATCCGCTTCCAGTCCCGGGCGACGTCCGAGGCCGCGTAGCTCATGACCTCCTGGCAGCGCTCGACAGCCTCGTACACCATCTGGTTGACCGCACGGCGCATCGGCTCGGGCATCGGGGTATGTTCCATGGCCGCACGCTAAAGGTGCCGCGCACCCGGAGTCCGCTGTCACGGCCACTCGCTCACCCGGACGCAGCAGCACCGGGCCGGACGGCAAGAGGCCCCAGCATGCCGGGGGCCTCGCCGGCGACGGCGGCTGGTCAGGGCAGGAAGTTCGCTGCCACTGGAGCGAGTCCATGCTCAGCGCGGCATCCGCGAGGGCCTTCGCGGACGGCGTCTTGAGCGAGGCGAGGCTGGTGTCGATCCAGTTCTGGGTGAGGCTGTAGCCCTGCTTCCGGTACTCCACCGCCTGGACCAGGCATTTGAGCTTGTCGGCGTCGCGGGCGACGATCGCCTCCGGCGTCTCGCCGGCCTCAGAACTCTTCTCACGGAGACGGCCGGCCCCATGGACGGGGACCGGCCGACGCTCAGGGAGTACGGGTTCAGCCGCGGCGGAGCTCTCCGCGGACGATGCCACCGACGAAGGCGTTGTACTCGGAGTCGGTGAACAGGTGCGGCGCCTGGTGGGGATTTTTCGAGTCGCGCAGCGCCACGATGCCCTGGTCGAGGAAGGCGACCTGGACGCAGTTGGTCCCGCCGCTGCTCTCGCTGCTGGTCTGCCACTGGGCGTCACGCAGTTGGGACTCGACCCAGGCGGAGTCGAGTTCGTTCTTGTTCATTCAAGATCCTTGGCAATGGTGGTGAGAAAGGAAAGTGACGCCTTCTGCGAGAGGGCGTCAGATTTAAGCAGGTCACTGGTGGTGCGGTACACCTCAACCGCCGACGGTTCGTTGAGGTGGAGGGATGTGCGCAGGGACTCGATGCAGACGAGATCTCGTCCGTAGGGGAAGGACATGAGCATGAACGGGCCGTCCATCCCGGCGTGGGCGCCCGCCTTGTGCGGCAGGACCTGGATGGTGATGCTGGGCACGGTGCGGGAAAGGTCGGCCAGGTGGCATATCTGGGCGTGCATGGTCGGCCGGCCGCCGACTTCCTGGCGCAGCAGTCCTTCGGGGAGGACCGCCCAGATCTTCAGGGCCGGGTCGCGCTCGAGCATGCTCGCCTGATGTTCCTGGCGCATGGACACGAACTTGTCGATGTCCTCTGGGGTCTTCCAGGCCCGGCTTCCCTCAACCACGGCTCGTGAGTACTGCGGTGTCTGCAGCAGCCCGTGGATGGATGCCGGGTTGAACACGAACAGACTGCTGGCGCTTTCCACCAGGGAGAGATAGTCGCCGAGGGGGTCGTCGACGACGCCTTCGTAGCGCTGCTGCCAGTCCGCGTCGCCCGCCTTGCGGACCAGGTCTCGCAGCCCTTCCCGTAGCTCGGGGTCGGTGATGGCGTACACCTCGAAGAAGTGCGGCAACTGCTGGATCTTGAGGCCCTGCACCCCCTTCTCGATCTTGCTGACCGTGGAGAAGGACTTGTATCCGAGACGGCTCGCCGCGTCCTCCTGTGTCCAGCCCAGGGCCTCGCGGATGCGTCGGAGTTCTGCCCCCAGACGCCGGCGCCGAGGCGTCGGTTCGACCGGCATGCCCACCCCCTCCTGTATTTCGGGCCAGAGTAGCGCCCGGGCCAGTTCGTGAATATGCCAAGTCACCCTGGAGGAAAGACTTTCCTTCAGGACTACTTGTCGAACGGGTAGTTGGGCGTCACTATCGGAACCCGGACAGCGGACGGTGTCAGCGCGATCACGCCACGTTGTTCTTGCCGTGGATTCAGGATCTAGACTTCAGGGCCATTTCACCGGTTTCGGCTCTGCTGCTCCGATCCGCGCGGCCGTGAACCGTGAGAGCGGACGCCATGAGCGCGTCCGTATCCGACGAACCAATAAGGGGTGGTCCCGTGCCCGAGAAGGTCACCAAGGACAAGGTGCTGTGCTACGTCGTACGCGACGGGAAGCTGCTGGTCTTCCGGCACACCGACTACAGCTACGAGGAGGTCGGCATCCAGGTCCCGGCGGGCAGCATCCGCGCGGGTGAGACGCCGGAGGCGGCGGCGCTTCGGGAGGCGGGGGAGGAGACCGGCCTCAGCGACTTCAAGGTCGTGCGGAAGCTCGGTGTCGCCGAGTACGACATGAGCCCGTACCGGTTCGAGCTCCAGCGCCGGCACGTCTTCCACCTTGAGCTGACCGAGCCTACGCCGGAGCGGTGGGCCAGCCAGGAGGACCACGACGGGGTCGGCGAACCGACACGGTTCGAGTGCTTCTGGATCCCGCTGGAGGCCGCCCATGTGCTGCAGTCCGGCCAGGGCGCTCTGCTGGGACGCCTGTACGACTGAGGTCCGCTCGGATCACGGCCCCATCCCAGCCACCGGAGGCAGCCGATGAACCGCACGACCGACCAGCACGGACCGATCGAGATCGAGCAGCTGTACCGCGGCCTGGATGCCGAGGACGACACCAGCGCCGTATCGGTGATTCTGAAGTTGCGCGGTGAGACCTGCGATATCGACTGCCTGTACTGCTACGAGAAGCGCAAGGAGGCCCCGGGGGGCGCCCGGATCGACGCCGGCCAGGTGCGCCGGCTCGCCGAGCTCTTCGCGGGGCGACCGCTCGCCGTGGAACTCCACGGCGGCGAGCCGCTGACGGCGGGCCGCGAGCACGTCGCCGAGGTACTGCGCGAGCTGGCCGCCCAGCCGAGCGTGGTGCGGGTCTCGATGCAGACCAACGGCGTGCTGCTGGACGCGAAGTGGCTGGACCTCTTCGACGCGGAGTACCCCGGCCTGCAGATCGGGATCTCCCTGGACGGGGACGCGAAGGGCAACGCGTGGCGGGTCGGGTACGACGGCAAGCCCGTCTACCCCCGCGTCGCCGCGGCCCTGCGCCTCCTGGCCGAGCGCGGCCGCAGGGCCGGGGTGATCACGGCGGTCACCCCCGCCATCCTCGGCCGCGCCGAAGCCGTCCTGGACCATCTCGCCGACTTCGGAGCCGTCGACGCGATCAGCTTCGTGCCGTGCTTCGACACCGCCGTCCGGCGCCCCACCGCCGCCTCCGGCCGCCGCGTTCCGGCGAGCCGACAGCTCCAGCAGGCGGCCGTCACCGCCGAGGGCGGGCCCGCCTGGGCGATCAGCCCGGACGCGTACGCCGAGTTCGTGCTCGCCGCCACCACCCACTGGATCCAGGCCGGGCACTTCACCCGCCTGAAGCTGGAGCCGACGGTCTCCACCATCCGGCGGCTGCGCGGGCTGAGATCCGGCTTCTGCCACTTCTCCGACCTCAAGTGCGACCACGTCTTCACGCTCTACCCGGACGGCCGGCTCGGAAGCTGCGACGAACTGCCCTGGCCGCAGGCCCAGCTCACCCGTCTCGACCAGGCCGCTGACCAGGTGGGCATCATCGCCGCGCAGCGCCGGCTTCCCCTGCTGAACCAGGGCAAGGACCTGATGGACCGGTGCACCACCTGCGACTACCGCACCTCGTGCGGCGGAGGCTGCATCGCCACCCGCTGGCGCTACGACAAAGCCGGGGACCAGGACGCCTACTGCGACTACCGGATGCGGATGATCGACGGCATCGCCGCCCTCCTCGCTCAGCCCGCCCACCCGGCCGGCGCCTGGTGCACCACCACCCGCTGGCGCCCCCGCACGCCGAACACCATGCGCGACATCGACTCCTTCCTCGCCCGCTGGAACAACCCGGACGCGCCCCGCCCGCCGGTGCGGCTGCACACCAGCGCGCACGCCAACATCAACACCGTCGGCCGGCCCGGCATCCACGAGGCCGACGACCTCGACCCGGCCCACCCCCAGTGGCACGCGGCGATCGAACCCGGCATCCGCCCCCTGGTCGACGCCGTCACCGACACGTGGGGACTCGTCACCTACGACAGTTGCCAGGGCCACCCCTACAGCGGCCTCGACCTGGCGCCCGCCGAGCGGCGGATCGGCATCCTGCCGCGAGACCGCACGCAGTACGCCGACGTCGCCGCGGCCCTGTGCCGCACGGCCACCGCGGCCGCGCCCGCGCTGCCCCCCGGCGTGCAGGTAACCGTCGGGCGCGCGGAGCTCCAGTGCGAGGCCAGCGGGCGCACCGTCCCGGTCCTCGACCTGATCCTCCTGCCCGCCCCCGGGCACGACTGGCCGGCGTACTTCGCGGCCCTCGACAACGCCACGCACGCCCTGGCCCGCGCGCTCACCGACGAGCGGCCCACCGGCGACGGATGCGCCTGCCCCACACCCCAGCCCGTCGCGGCCGAGGCCCACGAGGCACTGACGTGACCACCACCCCGGACGCGCTGACGATCCACCAGCTCCTTGGGCGCATCGTGTACTTCCACGCCCTGCACATCGCCCCCGAGCAGCGCCCCGACTTACCGCCCCAGCCCGGCCCGCCGTGCTGCAACCACCGCGCGGCCCCCGGCCGGCGCCCGGCCGCCGAAGTCCTCACCGACTCGGCCTGGAACGCCCTCGTCGAGGTCGCGACCGCTCTTCCCGCCCACCACCGGCCCTGTCCGATCCCCTCCGGGAGCTGCTGCGCAACCTGCCGCATCACCGCTGCCGCCGCAGCGGTCGCCGGCGGATGGGCGACGACCGAACACCACGCCTACCGACACGGCGAACCGGCCGCACAGCTCGTGACGGACTGCCGGAACGCCGCGGCGGACCGCATCGCCTGGGTCTTCGCCGCCCAGCACCACGCCGCCTGCCCGGCGCTCGCCGCCAGCCCCGCCCCGCAGCCGCACACCCTGCCCGGAGCGGACACGTTGCCGCTCACGGGCGAACTGCTGGCCCTGTGGGCGGACCCGGCCGCCACCACCCGCAACCCCGTGGCCAGTTGGCTCAACCACTGCACCGGCCTCGCCGACGTCCGCCGCGTGCTCGAATCGAGGAGGAGCACCACGTGATCCACATCGCTGAGACCGTCAGCACCGGCAGCATCGAGGACTTCATCACCCCGGAGGAACGGGCCCGGCTCGCCACCGTGATGCGCGCCTTTTTCACCTCCGACGAGCGGGGGCGCTTCGGCGAGCAGCGCACCCACTCCATCCACGAGATCCCCGGCCACTCCCCTCAGCAGGCGATGGCCGTGTACGAGCCGGCCGGGCGGGTGGAGATACCGAAGATCCCCACCGAGGCCGAGGACCTGCTCCAGGCCGCCTTCGACCGGGCCCGCCCGGCACTGTCCCGCGTCATGCCCTCCATCACCACCTGCCGGCCATGGACCTACGTCGAGTACGGACCCGACCAGCACATCACCAGCCACCTCGACGGCATCGCCCCCGACCCGCTCACCTGGCCGCGGCAGATCGCCGGGATCAGCGTGGTCATCAGCGAGGCGGAAGCCGGCGGCGCCTTCTACGTCGAGAGCTCCTCCAGCGACCGCCTGTGGAACACCCGCCTGGAACGTGACCCGGCCGACGGCTACGCGGACGGCATGTGGCTCGCCCACGACGGCGCCGACCACTCCGCCGACTGGTTCACCGCGATGCCCCGCACCCGGTGGAACGTCCGCCCGGCGCTCGGCACCGCCCTGCTGTACGGATCGCAACTCGCCCACGGCACCGAGCCGGTGATCAGCGGCCGGGTCGCGAAGTTCATCAGCTGGCTCATCGCCGAGAAGGACTGAGCCCGTGTTACTGGCCCTGGAAGGCATCGCCGGCGCGGGCAAGAGCACACTGCGCGACCGGCTCCTGGCCGACGCCCACGACGCGCACCTCCCCCTGGGCCACATCGGCCAGTTCTCCTGGCTCTCCCTCGAGGCCACCCGCACCCTCATCGGCCTGCGGGCCGGTCACCCGGCCGCCACCAGCGACCAGGCCCTGGCCGCCGCCCACCGCGATCTCGAACTCCACGCGCGGCACAACCTCACCCCCGCGCTGGCCAAGGGCCCGCTGGTCGCCGACCGGCTCACCCTGTCGACCGCCTGCCTGCTCGCCCTGCTGCACCACCGGCCCGTCGAGCACTACGTGCGCCCGCTGGCGAAGGTGGCCGCCGCCAGGGCGGACCTCACCGTCCTGGTGACCACCGGGCCGGACCTGTGCCAGGCCCGGCTGGCACGCCGGCCGACGGCCCGCCGGTTCGCGGAGGAGCCGGCGACCGCCGTCCGCCTCGCCGTCCTCTACGAACAGGCGGCCACCACCTGGACGGCCATCACCGGCCTGCCCGTACTGCGCCACCCGTGCACCACCGAAACCGACCTCGACCTGCTCGCCGCGGCGTGCCTGGCACGGCTGCGCGAAGCCAACCGGCCCGCAGCGCGAATCTGAGGAGCGTCCCCGCCATGCGCCTGCACCCGATGCACCCCGCCGCCTGGGTCCTCGACCAGCTCAGCGACGCCGGATGGAACGTGAACGACCTGCTCGCTTTCACCCGCGCCAGCACCCTGGTCCTCGCCCACCGCGACGGCGCCGCCCCGGTGGTCCTCAAGGCCGGGTTCGGATCCAACCACGTCCTGGCCGAACTCGACGAGCATGCCCGGCCGGCCGCCTACGGCTTCTACTGGTACGCGGAGATGACCGAGGTCGAACGCGCCCTGACCCGCGAGGACTTCCGGCACGAGATCGCCGTCGCGCGTACCGCCACCGGCGCCGCGCACATCGTGCCGCTGCTCGAGGAAGGCAACACCGACCGGTTCGACTGGTACACGATGCCCCACTGCAACGGCGGCAGCTTCCGGCCCCTCCTGAGCAAAGCCGGCGGGAGCCAGGCGGCCGGCCTGCGGGTGCTGGCGGACGTCGCCGAGGGACTGGTCACCCTGCACGAGCGCGGCATCGTGCACCGCGACGTCTACCAGGAGAACGTCCTCCTCCACGACGGCCGCGGCCTGATCACCGACCTCGGCGCCGCCCGCCGCCTCGACACCCCCGCGGGCCCGCTGCCCGCGGCCCCGAAGTCCACTGGCCCCCCGAGTACGCGACGTCCTACAGCACGGCCACCCCGGCCGCCGACGTCTTCAGCCTCGCGGTCCTCACCTACCGCTACCTCTGCGCCGACATCCCCCGCCACGGGCACTCCCACCTGGAGACCGCCCCTGCCGCCCTGCGCCCGCTGCTGTCCGGGGCCCTCGCCCCCGAGCCGAAGGACCGGCCCGAGATGAGCGAACTGCGCGACGGCCTGCGGCACGCGGCCACACCGACCACCGCGCCCCACCGCACGGTCACCACCACCTCGTAGGACGGAGAAGCCGGTGCCTACCGCCCGATCGCCCCCGCACCCCCGAGCCCCGTACGTGCACGGCCCACCATCCGCGTTAGGAAAGGACGAGCACCATGGAAGAGACCCGGATCAACGAGTTCCTCGACGCCGTCGGCGAGCTGCGCGGCGAGGACGAGACCGTCCGCGCCACCGCGCACACCTCCAGCGTCTCCGCCGAGGGCTGGACGACCACCGAGGCGGCCGAGCCCGCCACGGGCACCGACGCCTGAGCGTCACCACCGTGCCGGCGGTGAACTGCCGGTGAGCACCGCCTGGGGCCGGACCCGTCGGGTCCGGCCCCAGGCCCAGCCCCGTCGGAAGGACCCCTTTCGTGCTCATGCCCGCCATCGACTTCGCCCTCGCCCCGGTCCAGGACCTGCACCGGAACCGCACCAGCCGGATCCACGCCGTCCTGAAGGCCGGCAACGCTCCCGCGCGCAGTACGGCCACCGTCTACTGCCTGGCCCACCACGCCCTCGAAGGCGCCGAGACCGCCGCGCGCGCCGGCGACACCGCCACCTTCGAGTGGTACCGCGCCCACCCCGATGCCAACGCCTCCGCGCTGAGCACGCCCACCATCGTGGGGCCGCGCATCGTGGTCTCCCCGGGCCCGGAGAGCATGCTCCGCTCCCCGCTCTCGGAGACCCCGTACTACCTCCTGGGGCCCGACACGGCGGCGGCCGTGGGGGAGCAGCAGGAACTGGCGGCCGTCGCGTACGCCATGGGCGCCCGGGCCGGGTTCGCCAGCCTTCTGGCCGACCACGCCGTCGTCGCCTGCCTGCTGCGCCGCAAGAGCCTCGGCGACACCCTCATCAGCTGGTCCATCACGCGGCTTCCGGGCACCGTCTTCTGCGACCACGTCGGCGACCCCGCCGTACTGGGCCGGGACCTCGTCCACGAGGCCGGGCACAACTGGCTGAACGACGCCCTGACCGCCACCGCCTGCAAGATCAGCAAAGAGACGGAGTTCTACTCCCCGTGGAGAAAGACGTCGCGCCCGGCCTTCGGCTTCCTCCACGCCTGCTGGGCCTTCCCTCTCACCATGATTTACACCGCCCGCATCCTCCCGGACACCGCCGGACCCACCCGGGACCTCCTGGCCGCCTACCTGGAACAGCAGCGCCGTCTTCTCACCACCACTGCCGAGGACCACACTCGCGCGCTTGCCCTGATCACCGATCCCACACTGCGCCAGCGCCTTCGCACCATTCATGACAAGGCCCTCACCCTGTGAACTGCACTGCAACCCCAGCTTTGAGGACCTGCTCGACTCCGCTCAGCGCCACGCCCTGCACCCGGAGCTCCGCTACCCAGCAACAGAAGGCGGTCCCCAGGAGGGCCTCCACACCCGCCGGACCCGATCCGGAAAGACCCGGCCTCCAGCGCCCCGACTTCGGCCGGCCTTCTCCGGCGCTGCTGGAACGCGCCGATCGCGGCTACGCACGCTTCCTCGCCCACACCACCCAGGCCCCGGACGACAGCGCCGACGGCCGCGACGACGCGGCGGGCGCCCGACGCCCACGCCCCGACCTTGTGGGCCCGCTTCATGCTCCACCTGCGCCGCACCATCGCCGCCGTAGCCGGTGTCCCGCAGCGCCTGCTGCACAAGGCCGTCCGCGTTTCCTACGCCAAGGTCGCCGAGTACCAGCAGCGCGGACTGATCCACTTCCACGCCGTGATCCGCCTCGACGGCCCCGCAGGCCCCTACACCCCGCCACCCGCATGGGCCACCCCCGAAATCCTCGCCGACGCCATCCGAATCGCGGCCACCCGCGCCCACGTCGACGGGCCAGAGATCAACGGCCGCGCCCGCTCCTTCGCCTTCGGCGAGCAGATCGACACAAGGATCATCCGGTCAACGGCCTTCGAGGGCGGGACCGCGATCACCGAGGGCAAGGTCGCGGGATACGTCGCCAAGTACGCCACCAAGGGCACCGAAGCCGCCACCGGCACCCTCGACCACCGCCTGAAGAGGATCACCGAACTCTGGTTTGAGTCTATGCCCGAGCACGCCGCCCGCATGATCCACACCGCCTGGACCCTCGGCGCCCGCGACGACCTCAAACACCTGAACCTGCGCAAGTGGGCCCACATGCTCGGCTTCCGCGGACACTTCTCCACCAAGACCCGCGCCTATTCCACCACCCTCGGCGCCCTCCGCAACGCCCGCGCCGCCTGGCACCGCCGCCACACCCCTCCGCCCTCACCGACCACCCTCATCCTCGCCCACTGGGCCTACGACGGCACCGGCCTCACCCCCGACCTCGAACGCCTCGCCGCACTCATCGGAGGCGGCCCGACGCGCGAACAGGCGGTGGCGACTCGTGCGTGACGACGAACTCCTCACCGTCCCCGAGGCCATGGCCCGCCTCAAGATCGGCCGCTCCGCCCTCTACGACCTCCTGCGCACCCGCCGCCTGGCCTCGCTGACCATCGGCCGCGCCCGCCGCATCCCCACCCACGCCCTGGACGATTACGTCCAGCGCCACCTGGAAGAAGCCGCCCGATGACCGCCCCCAAGCGCAAGAAGACCCGCGCCAACGGTGAAGGCACCATCTACCAGCGCAAGGACGGCCGCTGGGAAGCCGCCGGCTACGTCCTCGCCGCCGACAGCACCAGCAAACGCGTCCGCGTCTACGGCACCACCCGCAAAGAGACCGCCAACAAACTCGCCGAGAAGATCGCCGACAGCAACCGCGGCCTACCCATCGCCACCGCCGACAGCGCCGTGGGCGACTACCTGACCTACTGGTTGAACAGCGTCGCCGTTCACCGGCTCCGCGAGAACACCCACACCCGCTACGCCACCTGCGTCCGCCTCCACCTCATCCCCGGCCTCGGCACCAAGAAGATCGCGCGGCTCACCGCCAAGGACATACGCACCTTCCTCGACCGGCTCCGCGCCACCTGCCAATGCTGTGCGCAGGGCTTGGACACCGAACGGAAGCAGTGCTGCGTGGTCGGCGAGTGCTGCCAGAAGCGACTGTCGCCCTTGACCGTGACCTACGTGCACTCGGTGCTCAAGTCCGCCCTGGAACACGCCGTCCGGGAGGACGAGTTGCCTCGCAACGTCGCCCGGAACGTCAAGACCACCGCACCCCGGCCCAGGCGCTTCCGGCCCCTCACGGCGGCCGAGGCCCGCCAGTTCCTCGACGCGGCCCGCACCGACCGGCTCAACGCGTTGTACGAACTCGCCCTGCGCACCGGACTCCGCAAAGGCGAACTCCTCGGCCTCCTCTGGGACGACCTCGACCTCAACGCCGGAACGGCCAGCGTCCGCCGCTCGCTCCAGCGCACCCGCACTGGCGGCCTCACCCACCTGCCGACCAAGACGCGGGCCTCCGAACGACGCATCGCGCTCCCGACCGAATGCATCCACTCCCTCAAGAAGCACAAGGAACGGCAGGACAAGGAGCGTGAGACCGCAAGGTCAGCCTGGACAGACAGCGGCCTCGTCTTCTCCACTCCCACTGGCCGCCCTCTCGACCCGGCCAACCTCACCCGCCGCTTCCGCAACTTCCTCGATCGAGCCGGACTCCGACGCATCCGCTTCCACGACCTACGCCATTCGACCGCCACCCTGCTCCTGGAGCAAGGCGTCGACCTCGTCGTGATCAAAGAACTTCTCGGCCACGCCCACATCGGCGTCACCGCCGGCGTCTACGCCCACGTACGACTCCGACTCCAGCGTGACGCCATCGACGCCCTGGGCCACGCCCTCGGCGACCAAGACGACGACTGACGACCCACCTGCAGTGCCGCAGCCGTCGTCCGCTGACGTTGCCGTCAGCGTTGCCGTCAAACCTCAACTGGGCTCCTCCAGAATATCTTGGAGGAGCCCAGTCTTTCTGTGTCAGTAATCGCCGCCAGAAAGGATCACCGCGGCCAGAATACTCTCGCCACTAGCCTCACTATAAAGCATCACATCCATTTTTCCAGCCTGCACATGAATCAGCTTAAGCTCACTTGACTGTGCGCCATTGAAGGCAGACAGCAAGCCTGTCACAAGCCGAGTCACGTCGCGGTCATCACGAGCCTCTGCCCTTCTGAGGCGATTCTCGAAGATGCGAATCAACTGCGCCCTGGAAACGGTGCTCTCATGAAGGATGATTACACCGTACTCATCAACCGCCGCGGCAAGATGAACCATCCCCAGCCTAGTCGCCTCAGCGGAGATAAAGCTCTCGTTCATCGACCTGCTCCAGGTAGGTGCCACGGGCCCCTGTTGATGCTGATTTCAGCACCCTCGATAACCCCTTCCACTAGAAGCTCACTCTCACCGTAAATATCCTGCGGACCCTTAATTAGACGATCCTGTATGTCCGCGCGGCGATGGCGCATAACAATCCCTGGGCCATTGCCTAGTTCGGCAGCATCCAAGGCTACGCCTTCGTAATCGTCCGTCCAGGATGTGAATGGGCTATCGAGGTTGCCACCATTGTGCGACGCGGCATCAGCGTCTCCACCGCGTGGCACTGCTCGCCCTTCGAGAGCATCGTCATACTTGGAGTGCCCCCAATCTATTCCGCGATAGACGTGCTCCCCGGCCTCTTCTCCGCAGTTGTGAACGAGAATCGGAGTGGCCCCCGCCAGCACATAGTACGCGTGGACGTCATCGATGGTCAGGTCGTGTGTGCGCTGACGCTCTGTGAAGAGCCGCAGGTTCTTCACGGGGTAGGTTTTGCCCTCCGGTGTCTGAAGCATCATGCCCGGCTTCAGATCGCCGGCGTCCACGAAACGGTGCTCGTTCGCCACCCAGAAGGGGTGGGTGACCGTTGCGACAAGCGAGGAGTCGCCGTCAGGCGTGGTGACAGTGAGGTCGACGAACTCCTTGTCGTTCTCGGTGACGATGGTGCCGACGACCTTGCGGGTGAGCTTCTTGCCCGTCTTCGGGTCTGTCGTGACAACTGTGTCGCCCAGTGCGACGTCTTCGATGTTCTTGCGTTTGCCGTCGGCCAGCTCTACTTGCGTGCCTGGAAGGAAGCTGTGACAGTCGCTCTTCGCGAGTTTCGACTTCGCCGCGGCCCAGGCGCCCTTGGCCTTGTCATAGGCCTTGGATGCCTTCCACATCTCTTGGGCGCCGTCGACCAAGTCGGCGACCAGACCGGTGACCCGCTTGATCAGCTTGTAGGCTTTGTTCCAGTTCCATGGCGTGCCGTACTTCGCGAGGAACTTGCCGGCGAGGCCGCCTGCGAAGCTGCCGGCGACGTTCAGCGCCGTTTCGCCGCATGCGCCCAGGTCGCCGCTGGAGAAGCAGTCCAGGGCTGCGGTGATGCCCAGCTGGTCCATGACGATTTTGGTGATCGCCTTGACGGTCTGCTTGATGCGGTGCTTGGAACCGCTGAGGTTGCTCTCCGCCCTGTTCAGGTTGTCCCGGGCGTCGTTGGCCTGCTGCTGGTGTTTCGTTTGGCCGGTCTTGACGCGAAGGTCAGTGCAACTGCTGGGGTGCTGCTGGCAGTACGCCCGCTCGTCGGGGTCGTACAGACCCGTGGGGTCACTCGCCGAGACGGGACGGTTGTGTGCGTACGCGTACGCGTTCAGCTGCTGGGGGTCGCTGGTGTCCACCACGGGGTCGGGCGAGATGAACTTGCCGAGGAAGGAGTCGTACTCCCGCGCCCCGATCGTCGTCAGGCCCGTGGAGGCATCGATCGTGCCGCCCACGAAGCCCTTCTCCCCCGGCCAGGCGCCCTGCCCGGGCTGGGTACCGCGGTTGTTTCCGTACGGGTCGAAGCGGCGCTGGGTGATGGCCCCTGTCGTCGCGTCGATCGACAGCTCGCCGGTGCCGTGGTGGTCCGCGGCGAGGAAGAAGAGCTTCTTGGTGTTGTCACGGACCGCGATCGTGGAGTCGCCGTACCCGTAGTAGCGGGTGGCCTTGACCGTCGACGTGCCGGCGTCCAGGCGGAGTTCGGTACCGGGCAGGTAGATCGTGGTGCCCGCCGGGTCCTTGCGCTGGATCCGGCCGCCGTCGGCGTCGTAGAGGTAACTGGTCTGCGATGCCTCGTTCTTGTCGGGGGTCGTGGCGTCGTCGGGCCGGCTGTTCTTGATCACCTTGCCCGCGGCGTCATACTCCAGGGTCTGGGTGCTGCCTCCAATGGTGCGGGTGTGGGTGTTGCCCGCAGCGTCGTAGGTGTACGAGTACTCACGGTCTCCGGTCGGAGTGTTCTCGACAACCTTGGACACCTGATGCGTGCCCGGCTTGTAGGTCAGGGTGCGCTTGGTGTCCTTGGTGGCGTCCAGGCCGGTGTCGTGCACCGTCTCGGACAGCCGGTCGCCGACCTCGTCGAAGGTGTACGAGGTCCAGTAGGCCGCCGGTCCGCCGAGTGGGGAGCTGCCGGGTGTGCCGCCGCATGCGGCCGGGCCGGAGCCGTCGAGCGGGGTCTGGCTTCCGACGGTGCCGGACGCCTTGGCGGCGTCCTTGGTGGTCGCCGGGGTCCAGGCCTGCGTCATCCGGTACTGGTAGTCGTAGGTGAAGCACTGCAGGTCGGGAGTCCCGGTGCCCGCGGTGTCCGCGACCGACAGGATGTTGCCGACCTGGTCGTAGGAGTAGTTCGATTCCTTGGCCGGACCGGTGGTGGAGCCCGCGACATCGACCACGGAGCGGGTCAGCCGGTCGGTGCCCGTCTCGTAGTCGAAGGTCTGCCAGGTCTTCTTTCCGCCGTTCGACAGCTCCAACTGCTGCAGGAGGCTGCGTCCCGACCAGATGGTGTTGGTGACATACGGCGTGTTGCCGGTCATCGTCGTCATGCGCTGCAGGTCGTCGTACCCGTAGACGAGTGCCTCGGCGTCAAGACCGCCGACCGCGGGGACTCCGTCGCCCTGCTTGGTGCCGTCGCGGTTGTACGCGGCGGTGAAGGTGTAGATACCGGCCAGTGCTCCTTGGGAGGCCGGGACCGAGTAGGCCGTCTTCAGCGGACGGTAGAAGTCGTCCATGGACTGCACGACCGTGGCGAAGTACTCGGTGTCGCTGATGTAGCGCAGCGAGGCGTATTCCTTGCCCAGCCAGCCAGCCTTGTCGTAGCGCCGCTCGGTGAGCTTTGTGCCGGTGGTCGGGGCGCCGTCCCAGGTTGTCATGGTGCGGCCGAGCTTGTCGTAGACCGTGGAAATGGTCTTGTTGCGGCTGTCTGTGGACGAGAGGACCTGGTCCGCGTCGTCGTAGGTGGTCTTCGTCGTTCCGGTGTCCGGGTCCTGCGCCTCGGTCCGCCGGCCTCGCTGGTCGTAAATGTATTTCCAGATGTTGCCCTTGGCGTCGGTCAGCTGCGCCAGCTGGCCCGCTGCCGTGTACGCGTACGTGGTGGTGTCGTAGCCCGAGGGCGGACCTCCCGTGACAGGCGAGGCACCCTTGTAGTGACGCATTTCCGTGGTCTGGCCACGGGCGTTCGTCAGGGTCGTCGTCGGCGTGCCGCCGACCGGCGGGTCGATGTGGGTGCGGTCGCCGCCGTGGGTGTACGTGGTACGCCACTGCTCGGCGCCCGCGACCGCGAAGATCTCCGCGGTGGTGCGGCCCAGACCGTCGTACTCGTACTGGGTCTGCGCTCCGACCTCGCCGTTGCGCACGATCAGCAGTTCGTCCGAGGGCCCCCCGGACGCGTTGTACGTGGCGTTGGTCTTGAGGATCTTGCCGGTGGCGTCGTAGAAGGTGTCGGCGACCATGCGGGTGCCACCGGGGCCTTCGGTCTGCTTCTGGCGGGGCCTCAGCAGTCCGTCGTACAGCTCGTACTCGCTGCCGTACGAACCGCTCTCCTCGATCTTCTCCGTCTTGACTGCGACGACCTTGTCCCGGCGCACGTTGTACGAGTACTTGATGCTCGGGGTCTGTCTCTTGGCGCGGTCCGGCAGCCAGACCGAGACCAGTCGGCCGAGGCCGTCGAAGGCGAGGTCGGTGCGCTCGCCGTTCGCATCGGTCTGACCGGTGGACTGGCCCCAGGCCGCGGCGAAGTCGCTGGTCGTGACGTGTCCGAGGGCGTTGGTCACCTTCGTCTGCGAGATGAGGCCGTTGACATCGGTGTACGCGGTCTTGGTCTCCGCGCCGACAGCGTCGGTCTGCGAGGTGGGGCGGCCGAAGGCGTCGTATGCCGTGGTGCCCGTCACCTGATAGGTCGCGGTGGTGCCGTCGTGCGACTTGAGGCGCTCGGTCGTCGTCGCGTTGCCCTTGGTGGGCGCGGCGCCAAAGGCTCCGCCGTCGTACGAGGTGCGCTCGTCGGAGATGACCTGACTCGTGCGGCCGGGCGTCACGGAGCACTTGACGGCGACGGTCTCGATCCGTGACGTCAGCTCCAGCATGTTCGCCGCGGTGTTGTCCGCGTAGTACGTACGGGTGCACGTGTCGTCGGCGGCGGTGGAGAGGTCACCGAGGTCCTCGGACTCGATCACGCGGCCGGTGCCGTTGGACGTGTCGTACTTGATGTTCAGCTCGGTCTCGCGGCGGCCGTCACCGCCCTCGGTGACGGTGTAGCCGCGCACCTTGGTCGTCTTGGTGATCGACGCCCTGGTGGTGCCCCAGGTGTTGGTGTCCGTCGCGGTGAAGTACCGCGCGGGTGTGTTGATCGACTTGGAGACGAGCTTGCCGCCGTCGTAGGTCGCGGCCTCCAGCTCCTGACCGGTGAACTCCTTGTGGTCCGGGTACTTGGTGCCCTCGGAGTCGGTCACCTCCGCACTGCGCGTACCGCCTGCGGGGTCCTTGTCCCCGTCCATTCCCTGGAAGTACGTGTAGTCGACACGGGTGCTCTGCTTGTTCTCGGCGCCGCTGGTCACCTTGACCTTGCCGTAGCCCTGCCAGCCGCCCCACGTGAGATACTTGTCCTCGGTGATGCCGTCCGGCTCGGCCTTCCGCCAGGCGGCCGGGCCCTGGTAGTCGTACCTCGTTACCAGCTTTTCGCCGCCGCCGGTGCGGTCGGTCTCGATGACCTCCGCGACGACGTACTTGTGGAACCAGTCCGTGATCGGGTCGATGTAGCCCGGCGGGGACCACTTGACCGGGTAGCAGCGCTTGGTCGACTCACCCGGCTTCGGCAGCGCGTCCTTGGTGCAATTGGTGGGCGCGTAGTTGACGTCCAGCTGGGCGCCCGTCTCGCTCAGGACCGCGGCGAGCCGGAAGCGGTGGAAGGGTGCGATGTTGTCGCCGATCGCGTCCACGCGGTTGGCGAGCTGTATGCCGTAGAGCTCCAGTGAGGGAAGCTTGGCGACGGTGCCGACGCGGCCCTCGTGGTCGATCTTGGACAGCCACAGCGTCTTGGAGTCGTCGCCGTTGTCGGTGAACAGGTGGGTGAAGGTCCAGGCGTCCACGTCCTGGTACGTCGTGGCGTCCTTGCGGATCTGCGTAGTGACGCCGGCCAGCCGCTTGCGGGTCCAGAACGACGGCGCCACCTGCGAGGCGGTGCACTTGGTGCTCGCGGCGCAGTACCGGTCCATCGGGACGTCCGGCCAGTGAGCGGCGTTCTCCTTCTTGAAGTCGGCCGCCGCGCAGGTGAAGGTGTCAGTCGGCAGGCAGCGCTCTTGGGTGTTGAAGACGACGCGGGCGGGTGCCTTGGCGGCGTACACCTGGCCGTCGCGCTGGCCGTAGTCGATGCGCTTCAGGTAGCCGCCTGCATGGTAGGCGGTGCCGTTGACGTCCGTCTTGCCGTTCAGCGCGTAGTGGTTGGTCTCCCGTTCGTAGAAGTACGAAAGGGCGTTGCCCTGCGGGTCCTTGACGTAGTCGAGGCTCCAACGCCAGGCCTGGTTGCAGTGGGCGCTGGTGAAGGTGGCGTTGTAGCAGGGCTCGCCGGAGTCGTCGCCGAAGACCGGGGTGGTCCACACGGAGGCGGTCTCCTCGTTCCCCGTGGCCCAGCCGGGCAGCCGGTTCTTGCCGAAGTAGTACTCGGTGCCGTCGGTCGTGGTGATCTTCCAGTACTCACCGTCGTTGTCGCCGTTGGTAGCGCCGGTGAGCTTCTCCACCTTGGCGCCGTCGTCGGCGGCGAGGTGCCACTTGCCGTCGGTGTCGTCCTTGACCAGCTCCGTCGACATGCCGTTCAGCAGGATGGTGGCGTTGTCGAACGCCCAGCACTGCTCGGCGGAGCCGGAGTGGCCGTCGTCGGAGCACGCCTTGTAGCGGCGCTCGATGTAGCCCGGCTCGTAGCTGAAGCCCTCACCGATCCAGGAGCCCTGGTTGTTGGTGTCGGCGGTGCGGCCGTCGGCGGACTGGGACGAGTAGGCGAGGCCGACCGTGGGCGTGAGGCCGCCGGGGGTCGGCGGCGTACGCAGTGGGTACGACCAGGAGAAGCCGCCCGAGGAGTTCGCGACGGTCCAGCTCGCGGACTTCGACAGCGGAGTGGCCGAGTAGTTGCCCTGCGACGAGGAGTCGCCTGCGGCCAGGGCGACCAGCGAATCGCCCGTCACGGCCATGGTCGAGGTACCGGCGGCGGCCGGAGCGGCGGTGACGTCCGCGGAGACCGTGTGGTCCTTCGCGTTGTTCACCGTCGGCAGCGCCTTGGGCAGTCCGGGACAGGCCTTGCTGCCCGGCTCGGCGACCGCGGCGCAGGCCGGCATCTGTACGAGGCGCAGCCGGGCCCCGTAGTTGCCGCCGTAGCCGTCGTCGAACGCCGAATAGTCCACGTTCAGACGGACCTTGGCCGCCTGTTCGCCTTCATCCGCCCGCCGCACACGCAGCAGTGCGCCGGCACCGAGATCGGCGGCACGCTTCGGGTCCAGAAGGTCGATCTTGACCTTGCCCGGTGCCGTACTCGCCTTCCCCGCCGTGGACTTGGCCTTGGCGGAGACCTTCGGCGCGGTGACGGAGAGCGGCAGACCGCCGGCCCTGACCTCGGTGGGGCTCTTCGACCCGGCGGCCGACACGGTGATGTCGGCGCTGCCCTGACCGGGCCAGACGGCCTTGTCGAGCTGGGTCACGGCTGCCTTGCGGGCGGGGTCGGCCGGCCGGCCCTTGACCGTGCCCGCCGTGCCGTCGACCGGGTCACCGAGATCCTGGACGCCGGGTCGGCCCTGGCCTTTGCTGTCGGCGTAGGCCACGGCCTGAAGGGTGGACGCTGTCAGCGCCAGCGTCAGGCCGAGCACGGTTGTGCTGAGGATTCGTCTTGGTATGCGCCGATCAAGCAATCGGCCACGTAGATACATCAATGCACTCCATGTATCGAGGTCTCAATGGGCAAAGTGAGCAGGAAAAGAAGTCGCGGGTGTGCCGGCCCTCCGCGGAGGGCCGGCACACCCGCGAGGTGCGTTACATCTCCGGCAATGCCGTCAGCTTCGCCATCCGGCGGACGGCCACCGCGTCCGCCGCACCCGTGTAGGCGCGCACCTCGTCGATGGCGCCGGCGAAGTACTCGCTGCCGCCGCCCAGCGCCGAACGACCCACCTGCAGACCGCCGGTGGCGGCCCAGAGGGTGTCTTCGGCACCGTGCGCCGTGCTGGCCAGCTGTCCGTTGACATACAGCCGGATCTCATTGGCGAAGGCGTCATAGACCACGGCCAGGTGCTGGCCGGATCCGCCCGTGTCGGGCAGCTCCTGGTCATCGGTGAAGACCTTCACCTCAGCCTCGGACGAGTCGGACTGGGCGACCGCCAGCTCCCACTGCTGGGTAGCTGCCTGGTACCGGACCTGGACCCGGTTCGCGGCCGCCCCCGGCAGCGAGAGCACCGTCTGCGACTTCGTCGCGTCGAGCGAGGTGAGCAGCGCCCGGGCCGAGATCGTGAAGCTGGAGCCGCCGGTGACCGGGGGCGTGGCCGTGGCCGCGTAGTCCCCGTCTCCGTCGAGCACCAGGTTGCCTTCGCCTACCAGCGGCGCGGTGTCGAACAGCGGGTCCGCCGGGCGGTAGATCGACGCGTTGCCGGCGAGGGTCAGGCCCGCACCGTTCCCGGTCTCCGCGGAGACACCGTCGGTCGCCGCGTCGAGCTGCCAGTAGCCCTTGCGCTGCGGCTTGACCGTCTTGAGCTCAGCGACCTGCGCTGCGGGCAGCACCCGGTCGAAGACGCGGACCTCGGCGATGTCCCCGGTGAAGTTGTCGCGGTATCCGCTCTTCGCCGTGGCACGGCCGATCTGCAGCGGTCCGTACGACTTCCACACCGTGCGGCGCGCCGCGGCACCCTTGGACGACTCGTTGACGTACAGCCGCAGTTCGGTCGTCTGAGCGTCGTAAACACCGGTCAGCAGGACCCACTGGTCCTTAACCACGGAGACTCCAGTGGCCACAGCCTTCCATGCGCCGATCGTGTCGACGTCGGTGGCGGGCACGGAGAACGCCCAGGTGCCGGCCGTGGAGTCGTAGCCGAGGGTGAAGCCCGGCTCGCCCGTGCCGTCCTGGCTCACAACCGCCATGCTGTGGTCCAGGGCCGTGGGACGGACCCAGGCGCTCACGCTGAAGCCCTTCGAGGAGTCGATCACCGTCTCTCCGACATCGAGGTAGGCGCCCGCGCCGCCGTCGAAGGAAGCTGCGGAGTCCACCTTGCCGCCGGGTCCTTCGGCTCCGAAGGTGACACCGGTACCGACGTCCGCCGGGAATTCACCAGTCTCGTCGTGGGCTTCGGATCCCGCCTCGTCGGCGAGGTTCCACTGGCCCGCGACCGGGGCGCCTTCGGTCACCAGGAACTCGTAGTGCTGCTTGGCGGAGGGGTGCTCCGCCTTGTCGACCGCGATGACGTCCACCCAGTGGCGTCCGGCACGCGACGGCATCCAGGTCACCGATGCCGGGCCGCCCGCCGTGGACGCGGTCACCGTCGTGGTCGGGTTGGCGGTGCCGTCAAAGGCGTACCGGTACTTCACGATGTCGGTGTCGGGTACCGAGTCGTTCGGGTTCGGCGCGAAAGTGAAGGTGCCGTAGGTGCCCACCCCGTCGTGGTAGACGGTGTCCGACGGGTACTCCCTGGACAGCACGTTCGGCTTGCCGGGATACGTCTTGTCGTACATGAACTCGCAGCGCTGCGGGGTGTCGCTGCTATTGCTCCACGGGCCCCAGCCGTCGCCGTCGTAGGCGCGGGCGCTCCAGTAGATGACCACGCCCTCCGGGATCGTCGACTTCACCGTGTGCGTGAACTTGGTGTTGGCTGTGGGGGCCAGATAGGAGGTGTCGTACGTGTACGACGTCTCCGCGGTGGCTCCCTTGGGGGTCCAGGCCACCTTGAACTGCACCTTGACCTTGTCGGTCTGGCCGTTGGCGTGGTCGGGGTCGCTGGCGATCGCCTGGAGCTGCGGCGGAACATCGGTGTACGGGCGGTTCGCCCCCCAGGCGCAGATGCCGCCGGGGTTGGAGAACATGTCCGTCGTCTTGATCTGCCGCGGCAGGTTGTTGTAGCTGATCGACAGATAGGCGTTGCCGCAGATGCGCTTCCACTCGGGAAAGCGGGACTCGTCGGCGGCCCTGAGACCGAACGTCATCGAGGACCAGCCGCCAGCGGCCGCAGTCTTCACCTCGGAGGTGAGCTCACCGGTCGCACCGCTCTCGAAGTGCAGGTTCGCCTGGCTGGAACAGGACGTCGGCGAGATAGCCTTATTGACGGTCTGCAGGTGGTTCGACCAGTCGTCCTTGGTGTTCGACCAGTCGCTGCCGGAGGTGATGCTGTAGTTTTTGCCACCGATCCGGTACAGCTGGATCGGCTCGGCCGTCGGCGAAGCGCTGTAGATGTGCGCGACCCGGGCGTTGAACGAGGCGCCCAGGATCTGCTTCCCCTTGTAGAACGACATCGGCATGGTGAACAGCAGACGGCGTACGCCGACTCCGTTGCAGGACACAGGGTTGTAGTCGGTCGGGCACCTGCCCACACCAGCGCTGTCCGAGTACTTCCAGTCCTGCTCGCCCGGCATCCCGGACATCACACCGGTCCACGCTGTACGCGAGGTGGTGCGCTGGATCGGGTCGATGACCACCGGGAAGACGGTGTCGCTCCCCGTGAGCAGCTTCTGGTCGGGTATCAGCGTCAGCTTGCCCTCCGCGACCTCGATGTCCAACGGGGCGGCCTTGCCGCCACCGCCTGGGCCCTCAAGTGCGGGCGCCGGAGCGGTCTTCTGCTCTTCCATGGCGGGCGCGTCGGTCACCGAGGAGGTCAGGGACTGGGCGACAGCCTGCGGGCCTTCGCTCCTCGCCGCCGCCTCCTGGACCGCGGACGAGTCCCACATGCCCGGCTTGCCCGCCTCGAAGACCGTGCCACCCACTGCGGCGTCCTCGGCCTTGAGGGCACCTGCTGCGTCCTCCTTGACATTGAGGCCGTCGGTCGTCAGGCCGAGGTCGAGCCTGGCCAGCTGCGGATTCTCCGCGGCCTCGGGCGTCTTGACCACCAGCAGATGACCAAAGCCGTCGGCCTCGGCACGCACCTTCAGGTCGACGCCGGGAAGGGCATCGGCATACGTGGCCGTGTCTCCCTCGACCTGCGGCACGGGGAGCTTCCCGTACAGCCAGGTGAGGGCGAGCTTGCGGCCCGCACGGCGCATCGTCACGAAGGGCTTGTCCGTCTGCCCCGCCGAGAAGGTCAGCTCGACGGTGGAGGCCTTCGGACCCCAGCTCCCGTCCGCGTGCTTGACCAGTGTCTCGTCGATGTCGGTCCATGCGCCGTTGCGGATGGTGCGGATCGGATTGGTGTACTCGCGGGCCGTGAACGTCCCGTCCGGCTCGGCGAAGATCTCACGCCGCTCGGTGCGCAAGCCGAGAACCTCAACGTTCGTGCCACTCTTGCGGGCGGCCGCGAGGGCCTGATTCTCGGTCTGCACCGGCGCGGTCGAGGCCACTTCGGCCTGCTTGCCCTCCGTACCGCCGGTGTGCGGCAGCCAGGCCAGGCCGGTGGTCAGTACAGCGCCCGCCGCCACGGCGGCCACCGAGGTACGCAGCGCCAGGCTGCGCCCTGTTCGTCTGGACACTCGTCCACTCTCCATGTCGTTCATTGCGGTCAGCGGACTGTGGCACCGAAGGCGGCACGGTCGGTCGGGAGGCCGCCCTCACCGGGCTTCCAGGTCTGGGCGGGAGCACCGCCGGAGGCCACGTTCCACGGGAAGCCGTGGACCGCGTGGCCCTCGGCCGGGCCGTAGGGCATGCCCACGTACAACAGGGAGGGGCTGCTGCCCAGGCTCATGCCCGCGTACTGACGGGACGCGGGCTGAGCCGGAATGCCGTGGCCCGGCTCGATCCAGCTGTCTGCCGCTCCGGGCGCCCCGAGCATCGAGAACAGGGCCACTCCGCCCTTCTCCGCGTGCTCCTCCGCAGATTCCTCGCCCGGCACACCGACAGCAAGACGCATCGTGGCCGCCGTACTGACCACATCGGTTGCGGTGTTGACCGCGGCAAGCCGCTGACCGAAGAAATCGCCCGGCTCTGCCTCGCCTTCGACATCGGGGATGTTCTGATCAATCCACTGGGTCTGGACGACCGTCCGGTCGGCCTTGACCTGATACACCTGCACGGCACCTGCGTCGACCGTGGTCGAGAGATCCTCGCCGGGGACTCCCACCGCAAGCATCGAGTCAGTGATGGTCGCCGCACCGCTAGGCCGATATGGAGCCATCGCCAGCGAGGTCCCGTACCCGTCACCGGCCTGCGCCGCATTGTCGGGTCCGTCGGACCGTCCCTGGCCCATGCCGAACATCGGGGCCGGTATCCCGTCAGTGTTGAGTGACGAAGCAAACGCCACTACAGCGCCGGCGGATTGCACGGTTCCGAGCGACTCACCCGGCACACCGACGACGAAGTGGCGGTCGGTGGAGGCGAGCGACGCCCCGAAGCGATCGTAGGGCTCGGCATCCTCCCACACACCGGTGCTGTCCTGGCCGAAGGACACCGAGTTCAAGGAGGCGCCGTAGACGTAGTGAGCGATACCGATGTCCGTACCGCCGGGTCCGTCCTCTCCGGGCGCGCCGATGACGAGGAAGGGAATGTTGGTGGTCGACTTGCCGGCGGTCAGGGCATATCCGACCCAGTCCTCCGCCTCGTAGCCGCCCCCCAGCTTCCCGTCGGCACCTTGGCGCAGGCCCACTGATGCCACCGCTCCCTGACCGAGGCCGGCCGGGGAGCCGTAGACGAGATGCACCAGGCCCGCGTCCTTCACCACCCCGTCCGCCAGGTTCATATCCTCATAGGGGGCGCCCACAGCGATGTCACTGCAGCCATCCAGGTTCGCGTCGTACACAGCAAAGGAGAAGCCGAACTGGTCTCCGGTCTCAGCCGAGTCCGAAATATTCGCTGTATCCTGCGAGAGTTCGAAAACTCCCTTGCCTCCGCCGTACACGACATGGACGAGCCCGGCCCGCTGCTTTCCGGACACAGTGGCTTCCGGATCGGCTATCACAACGTCACGAATGCCGTCCGCGTTGAAGTCGGAGGCCACGCCGGAGCATGCGGTTGCCGCGACCGCCGGTGCGCCCCTGCCCAACAGGCCACTCTGCCCCAGCGCGAGGAGTGCCGCCGCCAAGACAGTCGCGATCGCCCCTCGCCGGATGGCCCGCAAAGGACCACCACTCAAACCAGCCGCATGCACAGCTGTTTGCAGCATTTTTTCCGCACTCCCCCATACCAGCGGAACGCGCGCCGGCGCCCACCGAGGTCCATGTTCTCGAACGTGATGCAGCCGGGACCATGCCGCCCGCAATCCTGCGGAAGCGATGGACCATGGATCAACAGGCTTTTTTCGCACGCCTGTTGATCCATGTCAGCGTGAAGGACATATGAACGTTCAAACCGGATGCCGGACGCGCGCGCATGACACACCGACGCCCCCCGGTCACCTGAGTTCCCCACCCGTGACGACTACTTGAAGCGGGGTTTACTTTGCCTTGGACCAACGAGACCGACAACCCACCCATGTCCGGCATCTTCCGATCTCGGCGATCACGAGATCATCACAATGAACACATGAGGCTCAACTTCTGGCCTGGAGAGCCTGTTCTGACACACGGTGGAGTCGTCAGCGTCGGACCGTAGCCTCGGCTCACGGCAACTGACGCCGAAGGCCGTCAGCAACCCGGTCGAGCGCAAGATCTCGGCCAACACCGTGCGCACATGCCGCGCCCGTCCCTGGGGACGTCTCCGGGCACACACCCGCCCTCTCCCCCTCATCCACCACGACCCCCGTCGGCGCCCGCTCCGGCCCCGGCTCGCACGCCGCCTCCGGCGCCGTCGCACGCCCCCGCCACGTCCCGGCGAGCGAGGTGAGGGCCACTCCGCCCACCAGCAGCGCAGCCGCGCACCACCGCAGTGGGCTCACCGACTCGCCCAGCAGCAGTGCGGCCGAGGACATCCCGAAGACGGGGACGAGCAGCGTGAACGGGGCCACCGACGACGCCGGGTGCTGGCGCAGCAGGTAGCCCCAGGCGCCGAAGCCGAAGACGGTGGTGATCCAGGCGACGTAGAGGCACTGTCAGGTTGGCTGACGGGTGGGATGATCTTAGGGTTGATCATGGTGGAGGGGGTTGTCCGTGAGCAGTACGCCGCCGTCGTACAAGGGGCACCGGTATCCGGTCGAGATCATCGCGCACTGCGTGTGGCTGTACTTCCGCTTCCCGCTGTCCTTCCGCGGGCGTTGTCACGTTGACGGCGGGTGACTGGTCGGTAGAGCTTCGAGGCGTGCTGGGGTGTGGTTCCGGTGCCGGTTCAGGCTGCGGCCGGTCGGCAGATGTTCTCGGTGACGTGGTCCCAGACGGTGAAGCGGGTGGTCATCTCGAGGCGATGCTCGGCGGCGGTGCGGAGATTCCGCCGGGGACGGAAGTGGGGTGAGATGCTGCCGAACGCGGACAGGAACCGTTGGGCGGCGCCGACGCTGCGGAAGCCCTTCATGGCCCGTTCCCGCTGTCGCGTGGGTTGGTGAGAGTTCTCGGCCCGGTTGTTCAGTCCTTTGTGAGCGCGGTGTTCCACCGAGGGCATCAGCTTCCGGTGAGCGGCGCCGTAGGAGCGAAGTTTGTCGGTGACCAGCACCCTCGGTACCCGGCACTGCTTCTTCATCAGCTTGGCCATGAACCGCTTCGCGGCTTTGGTGTCCCGCCTGGACTGCACCAGGACGTCGAGGACGTTGCCGTCCTGGTCGACCGCCCGCCACAGGTACCGCCGCACCCCGTTGATCTTGATGAAGACCTCGTCGAGATGCCATTTGTCACCGGGCCGCGGCCAGCGGCGGCGCAGCCCGTCGGCGTAGGCCTGGCCGAACTTCGCACACCACCGGCGGACGGTCTCGTAGGAGACGATCACGCCGCGTTGGAGCATCAGTTCCTCCACCTCGCGGTAACTGAGCGGGAACCGGAAGTACAGCCACACGCAGTGGGAGATGACTTCGACCGGGTAGCGGTGCCCCTTGTACGACGGCGCCGGGTTCACCACAACGATCCCCCTCCAGCATGATCAACCCGAAGATCCAACCATGCCATCCGCCAACGTGACAGCGCCCAGCCAACACCCCAGGCGGATAAGAGACTTCGAAAGAGATCACCCTAACGAGCCGAAGTCAGTAACTGAAGTGACAGACCCCGCGGTCGCCGATACGGCCCGGGGCGTGGCCATCAACTGGATGGAGTTGACGGCATGGCCCACGCTAACGCCCACCCGCAGACCCGGACGCAGGGAAGGCTTCTCCCTGCCTCCGGACGCCACCAAAATTCACTGCTTCACCTCGTGCCGTGCTCGGTTCGGGCTGAGGGGCGGTGATGGGACGCATGAACGTAGTGCGTCCCCGCCGCACAGGGCATCCCGGCTACAACGTGGTCCTGCCACGAGAGCCGCAGACAGCGACCGAGGCCCGGTGCCTGGTACGGGTCTCCCTGTCCGCCTGGGAACTGGACCACGCCACAGGCCCGGCCGAACTCGTGATCTCCGAACTCGTCGCCAACGCCGTCCGGCACGCCCGCGGCCCGATGGTGCGCGTCATCGTCGAACGCCCCACGGACGACCAGGTCTACCTCGGCGTCGTCGACCGCGCCCCGAACGCTCTGCCGCAGCAGCAGACACCGCACGCCGAGGCCTCACAGGGCCGGGGACTGCTGATGGTGGACGCGTTCACCACCCGATGGGGCTATGACCGGTTAGGCCCGGCGAGACGCTTCTGGGGCAAACGCGTATGGGCCCTGCTGCCAGCGAAGGCAGATTCCCCCGCGCGGCAGGGCCATCACGTGAGGTAGACGGGGGTGTGGCTAGTGCCGCATCAGGCAACGTTCGCCCCGTCGCGACGCCCGGCACGCCCTCTCGCCGCACCGGCCGAAATCCCAAGTACATCCAGTACGAGG
>NZ_JBIAUE010000053.1:0-25346 GCF_042892615.1 Streptomyces sp. NPDC001750
CCCTCGTCGAATGGCAGGCCGACTGGCTGCGCCGCGGGCTGCCACTGTCCGGCAAGCCCACCAAGTTCCAGGTCCGCGACGGAAGGTTCTGATCCCCGTGTCCCGTACGCCCGCAGCCGCGACCGCGCCTGCACCCGGCCCCGTAGCCGCGACCACTCCCGAACCCGTACCCGCCTCGGCGGCCGCGGCAGCCCCGGCATGCACTCCGATGGACGTGCTCGCTGAGGGAGCCGTCATCCCCGCTCATCCACTCGCCCTCGGCGCCGACCGCAAGCTCGACGAGCGGCGGCAACGCGCACTGACCCGCTACTACCTGGCCTCCGGCGCGGGCGGCCTCGCCGTCGCCGTCCACACCACCCAGTTCGAGATCCGCGAACCGGGCATCGGCCTGCTGGCACCGGTCCTCGAACTCGCCGCCGAGACCGTGCGGAACGAGGCCGGCCACCCCGTCGTCACCGTCGCCGGGGCCTGCGGCCACACCGCGCAGGCCGTCGCCGAAGCCGAGCTGGCAGCCTCCTTCGGCTACGACGCCGTGCTGTTGAGCCCCGCCGTGCCCGGCGCCGACGAGGAGGGACTGCTGGACCGGGCCCGCGCCGTCGGCGAGGTGCTGCCGGTGATCGGCTTCTACCCCCAGGAGGCCGTCGGCGGCCGTTATCTCTCGCCGTCGTTCTGGAGCTCATTCGCAGACCTGCCGAACACCGCGGCCATCAAGATCGCGCCCTTCGACCGCTACCGCACCGCCGATGTCGTACGGGCCGTGGCCGCCGCCGACCGCGCCGACGAGGTCGCCCTGTACACCGGCAACGACGACGACATCATCGGCGACCTGCTCACTCCGTACGAGACCAAGGGCACTCGGCGGTGGTTCGCGGGCGGGCTGCTCGGCCAGTGGGCCGTTTGGACCGGCTCCGCCGTCACCCTCCTCGATCAGGTCCGGCGGGCACGCGCCGGGGACCACGAAGCCATGGTCGGCTGCCTCGCCCGCCGTCCGGAGCTCACCGACGCCAACAGCGCTGTGTTCGACGTGCGCGGCGGATTCCGCGGCTGCATCGCGGGTGTCCATGAAGTGCTGCGCCGCCAGGGTCTGTTGGAGGGCATCTGGTGTCTCGATCCGAAGGAGGTCCTGTCTCCCGGCCAGGCCGAAGAGATCACCCGGGTCGCCACGGCCTACCCCTGGCTCACCGACGACGACTTCGTCGCGGAGCACATCGATGACTGGCTCTCCTGACCCGGGGGCGGCCCGCCTGCCGCGGGTAGTCGTCGCCGTACCCCCGCACCTTCGCGAGCAGTTCTTCACCCCCGCGGTGTGGCAGAGCCTCTGCGCCGCGGCGCAGCCGGCCGTCCTCGACGAGCACACTGACCGGGACGCACTCGGTGCGGCGCTGCCCGGTGCCCGTGCCCTGATCACCGCTTGGGGAACGCCCCGCCTCAGCGAGGAACTCCTCGACGTCGCCGACCGACTGGCGATCGTCGCCCACACCGGATCGGCGGTCGCCCCGTACGTCACCGAGGAAGTCTTCCGGCGTGGGATCCTCGTCACCCAGGCCGGTGACGCGATGGCACGCCCGGTCGCCGAGGTGGCCCTGGCGTTCACCCTCGCCCTGCTGCACCGCATCCACCGCTTCGACCACGCGCTGCGCGGCGGAGCCGACTGGGACGAGGCCGGCCAGGCCCCGCCGCGGCACGAGATCCAGGGCTGTGCGATCGGCGTCATCGGAGCGTCCCGCACCGGTCGTGCGTACATCGAGCTTGCGAGGGCACTGGGGGCACAGGTCGCGGTCACCGACCCGTATCTGACGGCCGAGGACGCACAGCGGCTCGCGGTACGGGTGGTGCCGCTGGACGAACTGCTCCGTGGCAGCCGGATCGTCGCCGTGCACGCCCCTGCCACCGCCGAGACCCGGCGCATGCTGGGTGCGCGCGAACTGGCGCTGATGCCCGACGGCGCCGGTCTGGTCAACACCGCCCGTTCCTGGCTCGTCGACGAGGACGCGCTTCTTGCGCAGGTGTCGGCGGGCCGGCTGGACGCGGCGATCGACGTCTTCGACACCGAACCACTGCCGGTCCGCCACCCGTTCCGGAAACTGCCGAACGTTCTGCTGACCCCTCATCAGGCGGCGGGCACCGTCGAGTGCCGTCAGCGGCTCGGCGCAAGTGCCGTGGAGGAGGTGCTGCGGTTCCTGCGCGGCGATCCACTATTGCACTTCGTGGGGCCGGACGCACTGGCTCGCGTCCTTTGATCACACGATCGCAACCACACCGGGCCCCAGAGGCCGACCTGCTTTGTCGAAGGCGTGAGCCGAACACAGTACGTGCGGACCAGGTCTGCTCGTCAGCCTTCGACCGATGCCCACTGACGGGGCCGCTTCCGGCGCATCCCCGGCGACCGGGCCGCAGGATCGCGGTGGGTGGTGCCGGGTGATCAGACGGGCGGGCCCCTCGACGTCCGCACGGCGGTGGATCGGCATCGCCTCGTTCGCCCGTACGTCCGGCGCGGCGTGGCCGGATGGAGCTCCTGACTAGTGCCGCATCAGGCAACGTTCGCCCCGTCGCGACGCCCGGCACGCCCTCTCGCCGCACCGGCCGAAATCCCAAGTACATCCAGTACGAGGGCTTCCGGCCGGCACACCGAGAGCACGTACCGGACGCGCTCCTTGACGGGCAAACGTTGCCTGCCGCGGCACTAGTGCCGTGACCGACAAGGTTCGCCCGAAAGGAGCGTCGTCCGGTCGTGCGATCGCAAGGCGGCCGAAAGCCCTCGGATGGGGTCTCCCCTGCTCGAACGAAGTCGAGAGCTTGGGGAAGGGCTACGTGGGCTCTCGGCCAACGCCGAAGGGGGTCCCCCTGGCCCTTGAGGCCTTGGGGGAGTGCGTGCCGGACGGTGCGACGGGGCAAACGTTGCCGGGAGCGGCACTAGGGTGTGGGCGGTGTCACTGACGTCAGATAGCTCGCGGGTTCGTTCGTGTCGTTGGTGTAGCGGTGGGGTCGTGTGGCGTCGAAGGTCAGTGCCTCGCCTGCCCGTACGTCGTAAATCTGGCCGGCGACGTGCACGGTGACCGTGCCGGTGATGACGTAGGCGCACTCGACCGCGGCATGGCTCCACTCCTCGTCGCTGGATGCCTGGCCCGGTTCGAGGGTGCCGAGGAGGACTTCGAGCTGGCCGAGGTGCAGCGCCATGAACACCGACCAGGGTCTGGTCTTCCGTGAGGGAAGGGCACTGGCGTTCTTGCCGGCCGTCGTGTTCCTCGCGTTCTGCGTCGTCTTCTTCGTCGTGTTCAAGACCTTCGACATGACCGCGCTCGCCGCAGGGGGTGTCGTCGCGCTGCTCGTCGGCGCCTTGTTCGCCAAGCCGTACGCGGCGTACTGGTCCGCCGTGACGAGGGGGATCGGATCGCCCACCGCGGTGACGATCGTGATGATGCTGTTCTGCGTGGGGCTGATGTCCGCCCTGATCAAGGAGACCAACGTCTCCGGCGGGTTCGTGTGGCTCGCCGGACTCCTCGGCGTCGGCGGTGGCACCTTCACCCTGTTCACGTTCCCTGCACCCCACCGCCGGCTACGACTGGGCCACCGACCTCATCCGCTGCTTCGAGACGGACCCGCGCCTGACAACGGAGTTCGGCTGGTCGGCGATCGGCGTCCTGAACGGCGACGCAACCCCGGACGTCCTGCGCGTGGCGATCAACCACCCCGAACACGGCACTCGCGTGATCGGCGCGCGTCGACTGCTGATCGCCACCGGCGCCTACGACCTTCCCATCGCCTTCCCCGGCTGGACGCTGCCCGGCGTCCTGACCGCCGGCGCCGCTCAAACCCTGGTCAAGGCACAGAAGGTCGCACCCGTCGGCGACGTCGTGCTGGCCGGCGCGCACCCACTGCTGATGCTCGTGGCCGATCTACTCGTCCGCGACGGCGTCCCGGTGCGCGAGGTCGCGTTCGCGCAGAGCATCCCGACCCCGGTGGATCTGCTCAACGCCCTGGGCGCCGTACCCGGTCATCTACGGATGCTCGCAGAGACGGGCGCGATCCTGGCACGACTGGTACGCAAGGGCGTCCGCGTCTCGCCCCGGACCGTCGTAACGGCCGCCCACGGCACAGAACGCGTTTCCCGGATTGAACTCGCCCGGGTCGACCGGCGGTGGAAAGTGACGGGCACCCCCCGCGAGGTCGCCGCATCGCATCTCGTACTCGGCTACGGCTTCTCCGCGTCGACGGAACTCGCCCGCCAAATCGGATGCGACCTCGTCTTCGACTCGCCACGGGGCGGCTGGGTGGTCGCACACGACGAACGACTACAGACGTCTGTCCCTGGAGTGTTCGTCGCCGGCGAGCCCACCGGCGTCGCGGGCGCCGACCAGTCCCGCGCCGAGGGCGCGCTCGCGGGCCTCGGGATCGCCGCCGACCTCGGACGCGCCGTGCCCCCCCCACGCTGTTCGCCGAAGCGGAACGCGGCATCCGCACCGCGACACGATTCTCCACCGTGGTGCAACGCATGTTCGAACCGATCCGTGAGGCACTCGGCGACCTCGCGACACGGGAAACCACTGTCTGCCGATGCGAGATGGTCACACGCGGCACCCTCGACGACTTCCTCACATCGTCACCGTTCGTCAGTAACGTCAACGCCGTCAAGCTCTCCTGCCGCACGGGCATGGGCCCCTGCCAGGGACGCTACTGCGAAGGCAGCGTCGGTACGATCCTCGCCGCGGCACGAGGGCAGTCGATCGGCCTCGGCGGACGCTTCTCCGCCCACCTGCCCGTCAAACCGGTGCCCGTCGGAGACCTCCGGGCCCTCGACGCGGCCCCCGAGCCCCCCCGCACCGGGCGGACCGGACATCCCGCGTCCATAACCGGCATGCCACGCCCCCAGGGCCGTGACCGGTGGCCAGGCAGACCGCGCCACCGGTCACGGCTTCACGCACGCTTCCCTGAGCGGCACGATGCGGTCGGTGCCGATGCCCGAGGCCGACGCGGCCGCCTTTCCGCGCACTCTCGCCCGACGCCGTGTCGACGTGCTGTTCGCCATGCTCCGCGACGGAACCTTCCACGAATCACGACCTGCAGCGGCTGCCTGACCGGGGGTGCGAGGCAAACCGACCTCTACACGGAAGCACCTTCCACACCCGGCAGGTGCACTGCGCCGCTCAGCGGATCCGCCTTTCCCAACTCCAGCTCCCCAACCTTCTGATCCCGCTCATCTCCCCGGTCAGCCGGAAGCCCAGCCCCAGGTGGAAACCCTCGGGGCCGCCCTCGCCCGGGTGCCAGGTGGTGGTCAGTCGGGTGCCGCCACGGCGGCGGATTTCGGCTGCCACGGACTCGACCGCGAAGCGGCCGTATCCGCGTCCCTGTTCGCCAGCCGCGATGTTGAGTCGCCACAGTCCCGAGCGGATGTCGGCGCCTTTGCCATCGCCCGCGAAGTCGATGTCGAGGAAGGCCATGAGGAAGCCGACAGGCCGGTCGCCGTCGAAGATGAGGCGGGGCCAAGCTATGTCGGGGTATACGTATGCCTCGGCGAGGGACTTCATCACCGGCGCCACCAGGAGCTCCTGGTCAGGGCGAACCTTCAGACCACATGCTGGCGGAAGGCGGGGGCATCGCGCCGCCTCCAGGTGGCCACCGGTACGCCGGCACGAGCGGCGATGTCCGCTTCATTGGAGTCTGTCCAGCCGCACCGAATCTGGCCGGAGCGGCTGTCCAGCGAACTGCCGGCGCATGCCGAGGGCGTCGAGGTCGCCGCGGCGTTGTCCGGTGAGTCTGGCGGCGCGTTCGCGGACGTTGTCGAGCCGCGTACCGAGCTTCTCCGGCTGATCCGATACTCGCCGCGTGCCCTCCGCGTCGAGGTGATCGGCGAGCTTGAACGACGTGTACTGGCTGTCGGCATCGGAGTGGTGGACCGGCGGCCCGGGGGTATGCGGGCGTCCCTCGCGGTCGCGCTGCCACAGGTCCATCTCCATGGAAGCCAGGACGAGTTGGGTCTCCTCGGAAGTGGAGGCCGGCCGGCCGACGATGTGCGCCGGGAGAAGGTGTCCACAAGGAAGGCGACGTAGACGGCCCCGTGTGGGTTGCTGACGCACGGTGCCGAACGCGAATGAAACGAAGATTCCGTGTATGGCGCCCTTGACCATGAGTGAAAGATTTGTAACTCTCAATGTCCCTGCGGCCCGCCCGCGCCCCGCAGCACCCCGCGGCACGGAGACGCGGCCCGAGCGAAGAGGTAGACATGAGTTCTTCATCCACGGTGTTCGTGGCGACCAACGACCTGTCCGGATTCACCCGCGGGCGTGCCGCGCCGGGCAACGCGGCCGACGGCGTGCTGCGCCGCGGTGTGGGATGGGTCCCGGCCGATCTCGCGGTGACGGCATTCGGGGAGATCGCGCCGAACCCGTTCGGCGCGACGGGCGACCTGAAGCTGCTGCCAGCCGAGTCCAGCGGCGTGGACATCCCCGCCCGTGGCGATGTGCCGGGGGTGCGTCTGTATCTCGCCGACCAGGTGCTGCCGGACGGCACCCCGTGGGACAACTGCCCGCGCACGTTCGCCCGCAGGGCCCTCGACGACTTCCGGCGTGCCACGGGGCTGGAGGTGGTGGCCACCTTCGAGCACGAGTTCATGATCCCCGGACTCGACAGCGGCGCCCCGTTCTCCTTCACCCGGTTCCGGTCCGCCGAGCCGTTCGGCGGCGAACTGGTGGCGCTGCTGGACCGGATGGGACTCGAACCGGAGACGTGGCTGCCGGAGTTCGGCACCGATCAGTTCGAGATCACCCTGCGCCCGGCCGACGGCCTGACCGCCGCGGACCGCGCGGTCGTCCTGCGGGAAGTGGTCCGCGACCTGGCCTCCCGGCACGGACACCGAGCCACGTTCGCGCCGCTGCTGGATCCCGACGGCAGCGGCAACGGCGTGCACGTCCACCTCTCCCTGCGCGACGCGGCGACCGGACGCCCGGCCCTCTTCGACGCCTCCCGTCCCGGCGGACTCTCCGAGCTGGGCGGGCGGTTCGGCGCGGGGATCCTCCGGCACGCCCGGGCGCTGCTCTCGTTCACGGCGGGCAGCCCCAGTTCGTATCTGCGGCTGGCGCCCGAGCGCTGGAGCTCCGCCGGGGTCTTCCTGGCCGAGCGCAACCGGGAGGCCCTGCTGCGGATCTGCCCGACGAGCAGCCTGGGCGGCGGCGTCGCGGCCGACCAGTTCAACCTGGAGTACCGTGCCGCGGACGCGACCGCCAACCCGTGGCTGGTTCTCGGAGTACTGGTACGGGCCGGACTGCGGGGAGTGGAGGCGGACTACGCGCAGCCGCGGGTATGGCCCGAGGAGGCCGGGGAAGCGGACCTCGCGGAGGTGCCCTGCCTGCCCCGCGGCCTGGAGGAGGCCCTCCTCGAACTCGACAAGGACGACGTGGTGTCCGGCTGGTTCTCCGACGAGCTGCTGGAGACCCACCGCTCGGTGAAGCGGTCGGAACTGGCCGCGGTCTCCGGTCTGGACGAGCGGGACGTGTGCGGGCGGGTCGCCGATGTCTACTGAGCTGCGACGCCACATCGCCGAGCTGCCGCTGGTCGACCACCACGTCCACGCCTCGCTCGCCTCGCCGGTGTCCCGCGGGCAGTTCGAGACGCTGATCACCGAGTCCGACCGCCCCCTCCCGGCCGAGGTCACCCAGTTCGACTCCCAGATCGGGTTCGCGATACGCCGCCACTGCGCACCGCTGCTCGGTCTGCCCCCTCACGCGTCGGCGGACGCGTACTGGGCCGCGCGGTCCGAGCGCACCCCGGAGCAGTTGTCGGACCTCTTCCTCGCCGCGGCCGGCGTCTCCGACTGGTTGTTGGACACCGGTTTCAAGAGCGATGAGCTGCTGTCGCCCGGCACGCTCGCCGAGCGCCTGCCCTCCCGGTTCTCCGAGATCGTGCGCTTGGAGACCGTCCTCGAGGACGTCGCTCCGAGGAGCAGCGCCGCGGGCCTCGCCGACGACTTCCGGACGGCGCTCGCCGAGGCCACTGCATCGGCGGTCGGCCTGAAGTCGATCATCGCCTACCGCTACGGCTTCGACTTCGCTCCCGCCCGCCCCTCCGTCCAGGAGGTGGAACGGGCGGCCGGTGCCTGGCTGCGCGAGCTGGCGGCGGGTGCCCCCGTCCGCGTGAGCGACCCGGTGCTGCTGCGCATGGCCCTGTGGACAGGCGTGGACACCGGTCTGCCCCTGCAACTGCATGCCGGGTACGGTGACCCCGACCTTGATCTGCGACGGTGCGACCCGCTGCTGCTGATGCCCTGGCTCAAGGAGATCGAGGGCGCCGGAACGGATGTCGTGCTGCTGCACTGCTACCCGTTCCACCGCAACGCGGGGTTCCTCGCCCAGGTGTTTCCCCACGTCTACTTCGACGTCGGTCTCGGGGTGAACTACACCGGTGCCGCGTCCACCTCCGTCGTCGCCGAGAGTCTCGAACTGGCCCCCTTCACCAAGGTGCTGTACTCCTCCGACGCCTGGGGGCCGCCCGAACTCCATCACCTGGGCGCCGTGCTCTGGCGGCGCGGCATGTCCCGGGCGCTCGGCGACTGGGTGGAGGAGGGCGAGTGGGCCGAGGCCGACGCCGCCCGCGTCGCCACGATGATCGGACGTACCAACGCACAGCGTCTCTACGGACTGCCCCATGCCTGACCCGACCACGTACGAAGCCCTGTGGTCCGCCCTGGGTCGGCACCTCCCCGCGGCGCTCGATCTCAGACGCCGACTGCACCGCGAGCCCGATCTGTCGGGTGACGAGGCATCGACCCGGGACATGGTGCTGGCCGCGCTGCCGGGTGCCGGTGCGGCGGTGGAGGTGGCCGGGACCGGTGCCGTGCTGCGCATCGGTGGGCCGGGACCGGCGATCGGTGTGCGCGGGGAGATGGACGCGCTGCCCGTCACCGAGGACACCGATGTCGCATGGGCATCGGCCCGGCCGGGTGTCATGCACGCGTGCGGTCATGACGCCCACCTCGCCGCGCTCGTCGCCGTGGCGGGAGCCCTGGCCGAGACCGGGCCTCCGGTCCCCCTGCTCGCCGTGCTGCAGCCGCGCGAGGAGACCTACCCGTCCGGGGCACGGGACATCACCACCAGTGGCGTCCTGGACTCCGAGCGGTGCGCTGCCATGGTGGGCGTCCATGTCCAGCCCCTGCTCGCCCGGGGCGAGGTGGCGTGCACCGCGGGGGGCGTCAACGGTTCGTCCGACGAGTTCGAGATCGCCGTGCAGGGCAGACCCGGACACGCCGCGTACCCTCATCTGACGAACGATGCCCTGCTGGCGATGTCCGAGATCGTTGTCGCGCTCCAGAGCGTGGTGAGCCGGTCCGTCGATCCGATGGCTCCCGCCGTTGTGGGAGTGTCGTCGTTCTCGGCGGGCAACGCCGCGAACGTGATCGCCGGCACGGCGCGGGCGACCGGCACCGTCCGGGCGCTGGCCTCCTCGACCCGGGAACTGATTCACCGGCGGATCACGGAGGTCGCCGAATCCGTCGCACGCGCGCACGCCTGCACCGCGTCGGTGACCATCACCCACGGGGAACCCGTGCTCGACAACGACCCGGCTCTGGTGCGGAGGATTGCGCACGAACTGGACCGCCGGGGGCTTTCGGTCTCCCGGAACCTGCGCTCCCTGGGCTCGGACGACTTCTCGTACTTCTGCGAGCGCGTGCCCTCGGCCATGCTGTTCGTCGGCACGAAGACGTCCGAGCCGTTGCACTCCTCGCGCTTCCTGCCCGATGACGCGGACGTCCATGCCCTCGCCACGGCCTTGATGGCGGGATACCTCGGAACGGCTGTCGCCCTGGAGGACCACGCCGGTGCCCCGGGAGCACCGGCCGGATAGCGGCCCACCAGTCCGACGGCCCCGGGGGCCAGCCGCCGCTGCTGCGCGGGACCGGCCCCCGGGCCGTTCGCAGGGTCCGGAAACAGGGCGTGCACGGACCGGGACAGTGAGTCCGGCCGTGCCGTTCAGGCGTGGTCGGTCGCCGTCTCGAACCGTTCCATGCGCTCCCTGCCCGCCGCGCCCATGGCGTCCGTCACCGCTGCCACCAGGCTCTCGCTCAGGGCCATCGCGGCCACGAGGGAGTCGAACGGCGAGGCGGACTCCACACGTGCCGGAAGAACGACCTTGGCCAGCTTGGCGATGGGAGAGAGCCAGTTGTCCGTCATCAGACACACGGTGGCGCCCCGGGCCGCCATCCCCTCGCTGAAGCGGAGGCTCGACTCGCTGTAGCGGCGGTAGTCGAGGACGAGGAGGACCGTGTTGGAGTCGGCGTCGGCGAGTGTCCTGCGACGCTCCATCTCCTCCTGGCCGACCACGTCGACGTCCTCGCGCAGTTGCCACAGGTGGATGACCAGGTACTCGGCCAGCAGCCGGCTGAACCGGCCCCCGGCCACGCGCACGCTCCGGGCCGGGTCGCCGAGAAGCTTGACGAGGGTGGCGAACTCCGACTCCGGCAGCTCCGCGTAGGTGGCCTCCAGCAACTGCGCGAAGGCCCGGTGCGTCTCCGGAAGCACCCCCTTCGCGGAGGTCGACGCCTTCTCGGCGTACTGCTTCAGCGGGGAGCCCAGTTCCCCGTTCAGCTCGTGGACCAGGGAACGCTGGAAAGCCGGGAATCCGGCGAAGCCGAGCCGGGTGACGAAACGGACCACCGTCGCCGAGCTCACACCGGCACCGGCGGCCAGGTCCGCGACGGTGGTGAGGCCGGCCGTGGGGTAATGGGCCAGCACCGCGCGGGCGACCTTGCGTTCGCCGTTGCTGAGTCCGTCCATGGCGGAGAGCAGCAGCTTCCGCACCGACGCGTAACCGCCCGGTATCGTCTCCATTTTTCAAGGCTACCAAGGCAGGGTGCGCTGAAACGTTCGTTACATCAGACCGCGCCGAGGCTGGGACGGCGCACGGGCCGCCCCACGGCGACCACTCATGCAATGGAGGCGGGCCCGCAGAGCGTGTTCTCATGCCCCGGGCCCGCGAGAAGACACCCGGCCCCCACGCAGGAGGCCGGGCCGGCACGTCGTCAGCTCCGCGCCTCATCAAGAACACCGGCCAGGGCGTCCACGAGTAGATCGATCTCGTCCTCGGTCGCCACTAGCGGAGGGGCGAACCGCACTGTCGATCCGTGGGTGTCCTTGGCCAGTACGCCGCGCCGCATGAGGCCCTCGCACGCCTCGCGTCCGGTCATCAGCTCGGGGTCGATGTCGACCCCGGCCCACAGCCCCCTGACCCGCACCGCCAGCACTCCGGCGCCGACCAACCCCCGCAGGCGGGATTCCAGCCGCTTGCCCAGGACGCGGGCGAGCTCCTGGTACTCGCCCGTCGACAGCATCGCGACCACTTCGTGGCCGATCGCGGCCGCCAGGGGATTCCCGCCGAATGTCGAGCCGTGGGTGCCGGGGGTGATGACGCCGAGCACGTCGTCGTCGGCGGCCACGGCGGAGATCGGGTAGAGACCGCCGCCCAGGGCCTTGCCGAGGACGTAGATGTCCGGGACGACGTCCTCGTGGTCGCAGGCGAAGGTGCGGCCGGTACGGGCCAGACCGGACTGGATCTCGTCGGCCACCATCAGAACGTTGCGGCGCCTGCACAGCTCGCGCAGTTCCTTCAGGAATCCGGGCGGCGGGACGACCACGCCGCCCTCGCCCTGCACGGGTTCGAAGAGGACCGCGACCACCGTGTCGTCGATCGCGTCGGCGACCGCCCGGACGTCGCCGTAGGGCACCCGCACGAACCCGGGCGTGAACGGCCCGTAGTGGTCGGTGGCGACCGGGTCGTCGGAGAAGCTGACGACCGTGGTCGTCCGCCCGTGGAAGTTGCCGCTCATCGTGATGACGGTGGCACGGCCTGCCTCCACCCCCTTCACGACGTAGCCCCACTTGCGGCTCACCTTGATGGCCGTCTCGACCGCCTCGGCGCCGCTGTTCATCGGCAGGACGCGTTCCTTCCCGGTGAGCCGGGCGAGCGCCTCGGCGAACGGGCCGAGCTGGTCGTTGTAGAAGGCCCGGCTGGTCAGGGCGAGCCGGTCGAGCTGCTCATGGGCGCGCCGGAGCAGACGCGGCGGGCGATGACCGAAGTTCAGGGCGGAGTAGCCCGCCAGGCAGTCGAGATAACGGCGCCCGTCCACGTCGGTCACCCAGGCGCCGTCCGCGGAGGCGAGGACGACGGGCAGGGGATGGTAGTTGCGCGCGGCGAAGCGTTCCGTCTGCTCGATATGCTCCCGCGCCATCCGTGAAGGGGCCGGCGCGCCCGTCCCCCTCGCGCTGCCCATGCTCCCGCGCCCCTCATCGTTCTGGTTCATCCCGGCCTTCGCCTTCCCGACCGCCCGATCACGAGCGGTCGAAATTGTGGATTCATGCAGTATGGTTGACACCTAACATGAAATATTCCTTTCATTCAAGGGTTGAGGTGGCACGGAAGGGGCGCAGGGGGCGGTCCGCCCCGACTGCGGCGCGGCCACGGATCGCGCGTCGACCCGCCCAGCAGTAAGGCGCGTTGGGCAACGATGTGTGACGGCGAGGCGCCCTCGGCCTTCACGTGCGGTCGGATGCGCACGGCCGCCCCCCCCGGGGCGGTGCCGCCCGCAGGCCCGCGAACAACGCCGCGTTCAAGTCCCTCGATGGGCCGCGGATGTAACGTCTGTTGCGAAATTGTCTATTGACACGTGAAACCTATCGCCTGTTTCATTTTGGCCAAGCGGCGAGGCCCGGCACCGAGACGGTCGCGGGCGCCGTACCTTCCGAGCGCGCCAATGGAGGCGTCATGAGCTCCCCCGAAGAAACTTCCCGGTTGAACCGCCTGATGTCCGTCATCGACGGACTGCATGACGAGATGACGGCGAGCCTGCAGGAGCTCGTTCGGATCCCGTCCGTGAGCCCGAAGTATCCCGGAGTCGAGTACAAGGACCATGTCGGCCGCGAAGGTGAGGCCACCGCGCTGCTCACCGACCTCTACCGCCGCGCCGGGGCATCCGTGGATGTCTTCGCCGTGGAGGAGGGACGCGACAACGCCGTCGGTCGGATCGCGGGCAAGGGCCAGGGAAACTCACTGATCTTCAACGGTCATGTGGACGTCGTCCCGGGCGGAGACCCGGCCGAGTGGACCAAGGCGCCGCCGTTCTCCGGCGAAGTGATCGGTTCCCGGATGTACGGCCGCGGGACCACCGACCAGAAGTCCGGGCTCGTCGCACAGGCCTATGCCGCGATCGCCCTGCGCGAGGCCGGGATCGAACTCGGTGGAGAGCTGCAACTGCAGTGTGTGGTCGGCGAGGAGACCGGTGACCACGCCTGCGGGACGGGCGCGGTGGTCGAGCGCGGGTACGTCGCGGACGCCGCGGTCGTCTCGGAGCCAAGCGCGCCGCCCACACCGCTGTCGATCGTGGTCGCCAGCCCCGGACTGTTGTGGTTCTCGGTCACGGTCGAGGGCAAGAAGGTGCACGGCTCCATGCGGGGCGCCACCGTCCACCCCACCCAGCCCGGCGACTCGATCGGTGTGAACGCCATCGACAAGGTCTTCCTCGTCTACCAGGCGCTGCGCGCGCTCGAGGACGAATGGGCACACACCCAGCGCCACGACCTCTGGTACAACGGCCACTTCTCCTTGCTGCCCGGTGCCATGCGGGGCGGCCCCGGCGAACTGACCGTCCCGTTCGCCCTGTCCGACTCGGCCACCATCGAGTACGGGGTCATGTATCACCCCGAGCGCTCCGCCGAGGACGTGATGGCAGAGATCCAGGCCGTCATCGACCGTGCGGCGGACGCCGATCCGTGGCTCCGCCACCACCGCCCGCGCTGTGAGTGGAAGCTCAACTGGGACCCGTTCGTCACCTCGCCCGACGACACCATCAGCCAGGCCGTCGCCGGCGCGTACCGGACCGCGGCCCAGGGCACCGACTTCTCCGACCAGCCTTCCTACACCGGGCTCTACGGCGTGTGCGACGCGACCGTGTTCACCCGGACCGGTGTGCCCTCCGTCGTCTTCGGCCCCGGCGACCTGCGCGTCGCCCACGGCAACGACGAGTACGTCGACCTCGACGAGGTCTGGCTCGCGGCCCGCACCTACGCCGTCCTCGCCACCCGCTGGTGCGGCACCGCTTCCCCCGTGTCCTGACCCGGACAGGTCTCCTCCTCGCCCGGCCGCGTCCCCGCCCGTGCGAGGCACCCCGATCATGCGCCCCGGAACGCGTTCCGGGGCGCCGAGGCGAACCCCCGCCCGCGAGGCGTCGTCGCCGCCCTCCGCAGTCCCCCGCCCCGGACCAGAGGCCCACTCATGACCACTGACGTTCCTCGCACGCAAAGCTCCGAAGACAGCTCGCCGGAGGCATACCGCCAGCCGAAGGGAGTGGAGCGGTACGGCGTCGAACCCGTACCGGACGAGCAGCGGACCGTGCGCTGGTACGACCTGTTCCAGATCATCTTCAACGTGATGCTCAACCCCGGCCTGATCCTCATCGGTGGACTCGCGGTGGTCTCGGGGCTCTCGTTCTGGGCCGCGGTCGCCGCCCAGGTACTGGGCGTCCTCATCGCCTTCTCCGCCTACACCGTCATGGCCACCGTCGGCGTCGACTACGGCCTGCCCGGGATCGTGTCGACACGGGCGTTCCTCGGCATCACGGCCTCCCGCTGGCTGGTCTCCCTGCTGCGCGCCGTCAGCTCGGCCTTCTGGTTCGCCTTCCAGACCCTGGCCGGTGCCATGGGCATCCTGGCCGTACTCGAAGCGTGGCTGGGGGTGAGGCCGTCGCTCATCGGCGTCAGCCTCGTCTTCGCGGTACTCCAGGCATCCGTCGCCCTCTTCGGATACGGATCCCTCACGTGGCTGTCGAAGGTGGCCTTCCCGGTCAAGCTCGTGATTCTCGGGTACCTCTTCTGGCTGCTCGCCAACCACCAGGCGCCGGGATTCGCGCCGAGCGAGGTGTTCTCCTACTCCGGTTCGGTCGGCTGGAAATGGGCTGTGTTCGCGGTATGGGTGAACGCCGTCGCGGCAGCATGGTTCAGCCAGGTGACGGACGCGGCCGACTACTGCCGCTACTCCAAGTCCCGTAAGGACATGTGGATCGGCACCATGGCCGCCGCGCTGCTCGGAACGGCCGGATCCGCCTTCTTCGGCGCCTACGCCGCTGCCGCGAGCCTCGGCAGAACGGCGAACGCCTTCGAGGTGATCCCCGGCCTCGGCGTCGGCTCGGTCGCGCTGATTCTCGTTCTGGTCGTGCTGGTCCTGGACAACTGGACAGTCAACGTGCTGAACGTCTATACGGGCGGCCTGGCGCTGGCGAACCTCGCCACCCGGCTGGGGCGCTTCTGGTCGACCCTGGTGGTCGCCGCCGCAGGAACGGCACTGGCCGCCTTCCCCGCGCTCATCGACGGGTTCAACGACTCCATGTCGGCGATGGGCAACGTCTTCGCCCCCCTCGTCGGCGTGCTCCTGGCCGACTACCTCGTCATCAAGCGGGGCCGCATCGACGTGCCGGCCCTCTTCGACCCCCACGGGCCCTACCGCTACACCGGCGGCGTGAACGTCCTCGCCCTCGCCTGGTGGGCACTCGGCTCCATCGCCTTCTTCGCCCTGCCCGAAACGGTGCTGCCGATCCCCTTCGTGGCGCTTGCCAGCGGAGTCGGCTACGCCCTCACGGCCATGGTGCTCTCGGCACGGCGGGACGGGACCGCGCCCCGCGTGGACGCGCCCGGCGAGCTCGGGCAGCCGACGGGCAGCGCCTGACCGCGTGTATCGAGCCGGAGGGCCTCGTGCCGCGCCGCGCGGTGGTGGATGGGAACCCGGTGGCGAAGTCCCGGACCGTGGCGAACCGCCACACCCTTGCCGTCGGCGCCGCCGAGGGGACGAGGCGCGGATCGACGACGGCCGGGCCGCCCCCCACCGGCCTTTCACGAGGCACTGCCGGCCGGGTGTATGAAGGGCCGGCTCGTGCGGATCGCCCTGGGCCCGTGCGACGAGGCGGAACTCCATCGCCGCTGGTCGCAAGCCCCTGGGCGACGAGCCCGGCCGGGCCCTGTCGGCCGAGCACCGGGCAGGCCCCGCGACCAGGACAAACCCGGCCCGGCCCGGACCGGGGCCGGTGCCCGGCCGCTAACGCTGGGGGTGGTTGGTTGCGGTGTGGGGTGGTGCGGCGAGCTGGGGTGTCGCAGACCGGGTGAGAACGGGTCGTGGTGCCTTTCGGTCTGGTGATGGGCCGGCTGACCTGGGGCTGTCGCAGTTTCGTTGGGACAGAGCGCGGGATGTCGCGGACAAGCCCCTGGGTCTGAAGGCACTGTCTGTGTTCTTGCTGGCCAGGACTGTTCTTCCTGGTCACGGCGGTGACCGGGGTCAGGGCCGTTTTATGCGGGGACGGGGCCGGGCTGGTGTCGGGGCGGTGGCCTTGTTCGGCGAGGCGGTCGAGCCGGACCTGGGCGAGCAGGTTTTGGTGATTCTTTCGGTGCCGTCACAGATCGCGGTGATCGCGGCTTGGCGGATCAGCCGGGCCAGGCTCCCGGGCAGGACCGAGGTGTGCACGAAGCGCAGAACGTCGGGCCAGGCCGGCCGGGCCGGGTGGAGGACGGCCATCTCCGCGAGCAGCAGCGCCGCGTCCACGGCCTGCGTACCGCCCGGGCACAGCACCGCCGCGAGGATCGCCCGCGTGCAATTCGTTGAGGGCCAGGTCGTCGCCGAGGGGCCGGAGCCCCTACTGTTCCGTGGTGCGGCCGTGGCTGCTGCGCTACCCGGCCCGGCCGGGTGTTCATGGCAGATGTGCGCGATCCTGGACTGAGCAGCCCCCATGCCGCCAAGCCGCGCCCTTGCGGCTGGCGCGAGGGCACGGCCAGCCGAGGCGGAACACGGCCGCCTTTCCCGATCACGCCGCGACACGTGGACGCGATCGGCGATCCGAGCGGAGGTCATGGGCTGATGAGCGGCACCGAGCAGGAGCCGGCGGGAGCCCGGGATACGACCGAGGGCCGCGTCTACACCGCCACTGGCGGCGACTGGGACGAGGTCGCCGGCGCCGCGCAGCGACAAGGGAGGGCGGATGACGAGCGGATCATCGTCAACATGGGTCCGCAACACCCGTCCACGCACGGGGTACTGCGGCTCGTCCTGGAGATCGACGGCGAGACGGTGAAGGAGGCCCGCTGCGGCATCGGGTACCTGCACACCGGCATCGAGAAGAACATGGAGTTCAGGAACTGGGTCCAGGGCACGACCTTCGTGACCCGCATGGACTACCTGACCCCGCTGTTCAACGAGACCGCTTACTGCCTGGCGGTGGAGAAGCTGCTCGGGATCACCGACCACGTGCCCGAGCGGGCCAGCGTCATCCGGGTGCTGATGATGGAGCTCAACCGCATCTCCTCGCACCTGGTGGCGCTCGCCGCTGGCGGCATGGAGATCGGCTCCACCACGCTCATGGTCTACGGATTCCGTGACCGCGAGGTCATCCTCGACATCTTCGAGCTGGTCACCGGTCTGCGCATGAACCACGGCTACGTCCGGCCCGGCGGGCTGGCGCAGGACCTGCCGCCCGGAGCACTGGACCAGATCCGCGAGGGCGTGCAGCTACTGCGCTCGCGGATGCACGAGTACGACAAGCTGGCCACCAACAACCCGACCTTCAGGGCCCGCCTGATGGACGTCGGCTACCTCGACCTCGCGGGCTGCATGGCGCTCGGCGCGACCGGGCCGATCCTGCGCGCCACCGGCCTGCCGCACGACCTGCGCAAGTCGGACCCGTACTGCGGCTACGAGCAGTACGACTTCGAGGTCGAGACGGCGGACAGCTGCGACTGCTACGGCCGCTTCCTGATCCGGCTGCGCGAGATGGAACAGTCGCTGCGGATCGTCGAGCAGTGCCTGGAGCAGCTGCGGGGCGGCGGCGGTGCGGTGATGGTCGCCGACAAGAAGATCGCGTGGCCGGCGCAGCTGGCGCTCGGCGCGGACGGGTTGGGCAACTCGCTCGATCACATCCGCACCATCATGGGCGAGTCGATGGAGGCGCTGATCCACCACTTCAAGCTGGTGACGGACGGCTTCCACGTTCCGCCGGGGCAGGTATATGTGGCGGTCGAGTCACCCAGGGGCGAGCTCGGCGTGCACGTCGTCTCCGACGGCGGCACTCGGCCGTACCGGGTGCACTTCCGCGACCCGAGCTTCACCAACCTGCAGACGGTGGCCGCGATGTGCGAGGGCGGGCAGGTCGCCGACGTCGTCGTCGCGGTGGCCAGCATCGACCCGGTGATGGGAGGCGTGGACCGGTGAATGAAATCCCTACGCACAGCGGCCACCCACCACCGAGCCGTCGTCGGCGTCCCGGCAGATGATGCCGTCGGCGGACAGCCCAGATGACCGTTCCGGCGAACCTCCTTGTTCGCGGACGCGCCCAGCCTGCGTACGAAGGAGGAAGAACCCCCTGGCCACAGGGACAGTCCTGGCCGCAGGGACAGTCCTGGCCGCAGGGACAGGGATTCAGCGGGGCTCAGAGGAACCTGCGGGATGTCGCACAGAATTCCGGGGCCGAGATCACTTGCATCGGCGATAGCGCGACACCTGTTGCATCGGACATCACGGGCCATCCGGCTGCGAGCCAGTCGGCCTTCCCGAGAACGTAGTCGTAGACCTGGCCGAAACCCAGCTGCTCAAGCCGGCCCGCAGCCCGGGGACTTATGTCGGACATGCCAGTCCCAGCAGTACACGACCACCGCCCTGGTGCGATCCAGCCGCTGTGCCGTCTCGTGGTCCAGTTTCCGCAGGCACAGGTGCACGGCCCCCGGCAGATGCATGCCCTCGTACTCCTCATGGGGCAGCACCTTCATCAGCCGCGCCCCGCCTCGGTGAGGCGCCGCACCTCGTGCCTGCTCACCCGTACGGGCATCGCGTCCATCTTCTTTGCGCAGTGCGTCGCCCCTGCTGCTCAGCCGCTTTCTCGCGCCGCCCCGAGGCTGTGCAGCTGCGCCGGACAAGGGCCGTCGCTCTCCGGAGGCGCGCAGACTGGCGGCGTGGCGGATGCGATCGAATGGCCGGCATAACGGTGGATGAGTCAGATCAGGGTGCGGCGGCCCGGAACCTGGGGCCGAACCGGTTGGCGCCGATGCGGTTCGTGCTGGCCTTCGGTGTGGTGAGCATGCTCGCCGACATCGTCTACGAGGGCGCCCGTGCCGTCACTGGCCCGTATCTGGCCACCTTCGGCGCCTCCGCTGCCCTGGTGGGCTTCATCACCGGCTTCGGTGAGGCCGTCGCTCTGGTCTTCCGCCTGTTCACCGGTCGGATCTCGGACCGCACCCACCGGCATTGGGCGCTGTCGATCGTCGGATACGCGATCACCGTCGTCGCCGTTCCGGTGCTGGCGTTGTCCACGGCGCTGTGGCAGGCCGCCGGGCTGGTGATCGCCGAACGCTTCGGCAAGGCGGTACGCACCCCCGCCCGGGACACCATGCTCGCCCAGGCCAGCGCCGACACCGGCCGGGGCACGGCGTTCGCGATCCATGAGGCACTCGACCAGTCCGGCGCACTGCTCGGGCCGCTCCTGGTCGCGGGCATGATCGCCGTTTCCGGGTACGAGCTCGGCTTCGCCGTGCTCGCGGTTCCCGGCGCGCTGGCCCTGCTCACTCTGGCCTGGCTGCGGTGTGCGGTGCCGAAGCCTGCCGCCTACGAACACCCGCACGAGGACGACGCCCGCGGCGCCGCCGGGGCCGCACCTACGCGGCTGCCGGGCCGGTTCTGGCTCTACACCGCCTTCACCTCAGTGTCGATGGCCGGGTTCGCTACCTTCGGCGTGCTCTCCTACCACCTTCAAGTCCGCCATGTCCTGTCCGCTGGTCTGATCCCGATCACCTACTCTGCGGCGATGGGGGCGGCCGCCCTGGCCGCGCTCGCCTCCGGTCACGTCTACGACCGGATCGGCCTGCGTGGTCTGGTCATCGCCTTGCCCTTGTCGGCTGCCGTGCCGTTTCTGTCCTTCTCCGCTCACCCCGCCTGGGTATGGATCGGCGCGCTGGTGTGGGGCGCGGCCATGGGCATTCATGAGTCCACCCTGCGCGCCGCCGTCGCCGACCTCGTTCCCGCCCCCCGCCGCGGCAGCGGCTACGGCGTCTTCACCGCCGCCTACGGCCTGGCCTGGCTCGCCGGCTCCACCATCATCGGTGTCCTGTACGACCGGTCGATCACCGCGGTCATCGTCTTCACCTTGGCCACCCAGCTGGCTGCCTTGGCCCTCTTCGTGCCGCTGGCCGTGCAGCGGCCCCGGACGCCCGTGGCCGGGTAGCCCTCGCCGCAGGAGGCCGTCGCGTACGCCGACTTCACCGTGCTCCCGGCCGGTACACGTCGGCATACACCGTGCCGGGACCCGGGCTCGCCCGGCAGACGCCGCACCGGGGCGATACCAGAGGTCGCCCATCGTCGTTGGAGGCCGTCCATCACCGTGCACAAGGTGTCCCGTCCGCGGCGGTGATGTCCAGGACCACGAGCCCCGGCTCGGCGACGTGCTGCTCATCGGTCTTCATGCTTCCACCGACGGCCACCAGGGCGTCCCGTTCGCCGTTCCGCAGGAGAAGCAACCCGTACGAGGGAGCATGGCAACCTGCACCGTGGACCGGCACGCCACGAAGCCGATCGCCGACGCCGTCAGCGAGACGCAACTGAGGGACTGGTACCGGCCGCGCGATCTGCTGTCCGGCGGAGTCGAGACCGTCATCGACGCGGATAGCACCCTTGCCGCGACCGTCGAGCGCATCATGCGCGACCCCGGCCTGGACGGCCTCCCGGCCCTCGACCGCTGATACTCGCCCGGCCCCATACGGCCCCGCCCTCTGGCGTGCGAGCGGGCCCCGCGTCCTTGACCGCCGACACCGCAGCGCGGGACGGTCACGGCACTAGTGCCGCATCAGGCAACGTTTGCCCTGCTCACGACCTCGCGAAGGCGTTCGTCGGCGGCGTGCTTGTTCCGCCAGATGATGTAGCGGCGGATCATGCTGCCCTGCTCCTTGTGGCTGGCGTGGTCGGTGCCGTCGAGAGTGAAGTAGCGCAGGGCGGTGAACTGGGCCTCGATCCGGTTGAGCCAGGAGCTGTTGGTCGGGGTGTAGGCGATCTCGACGTTGTTCGCCGCCGCCCACGTCGCGACCCGCTGACACCGTTTCGTCGTCAGGTGCGGGGGAGTTGTTGTCACAGACGATCGCAATGCGTACGTGTATCGGGTGTAGTGAGCGCAGGTAGCGGCAGAACTCCAGGAACTTCGACCTGTTCCCAGCGGGGTGTCGGCGGGCAGGTCGGACAGCCAGAACCGGACCGGCTCGCTCTCACCGGCGGGCCACTCGGCCAGTAGCCAGCACGCGGGCAGCTCCGGGCCGTCGGCAACCTGGCGGACCTCACGTCCGGCAGGCTGGATCCGCAGGGCCACGAACCGGGAGTACATCCGTTTCACGCCGGAGCGGCCCGTGCCGGGCCGGGAACCCTTTCGCCATTGCACGGGCCTGGCCGCCTTGCGGCAGGCCGCGACCACCAGCTCTTTCACCGGCTTGGGCTTGTCCGGGTACTTCGCCACCAGCGGGCGTCCGGTCCCGGAGTACGGCTCGGTCACCGGCGCCGCGTCGCCGGGCCGACAGCGTGCTGGCGATCCCGACCACGTAGTTCAGGCCGCGGGCCTGCAGTCCGTGCCGGAACGCGGCGGCGTCGCCGTATCCGGCGTCCGCGATGGCCAGCGGCACCTCGATGCCTCACGAGCGGGTCTCATCGAGCATGTCCAGGGCCAGCTGCAGAAGCTCCCCGAAGGGGTCGGTGGTCGCGTCGGCGAACAGGCCGAGCATACGTACTTCGTCCACGGTCGTCTCTTTTTCAGTGGGAGTTCGACGACAGGGCCCAGGGCTCTGGCGCATGCACGGCAGCGCCCCGTCAGGCGCGCGGTGACGCGGTCCGAGCGCGGTCCGGGCATTCGCTGGTGCGGACAGTGCGGACCCGGGCCAGCGTGCGGACGTGGGCAGTGCGCCGATCGTCGTGCACCGGCCGTCGCAGTCCTCCTCAAGGCCGAACTCTGGCAGGTCGGCCGCCAGTGCCCCGGCCTTCCCCTGCGCGCCAACGGCGCGCACTGACGAGCGGCCTCAGCTCCTGGAGCCCGAAACGAGGTGTCGGCCGTCGAACGCCAACCTGGAACGCATCGACGCCGCCTACCGGCGGGTGCGCCGCCAGAACGTCGCCCGGCTCTCCGCCTTCGCGGCCCTGCACGACCCTGCCTCCCGCAGCTACTACGACCGCTGCCGGGGCCGGGGGCAAGACCCACACACAGGCCCTCCTCCGCCTGGCCCGCCACCGCATCAGCGTCCTGTTCGCCACGCTCCGTGACGGAACCTTTTACGAATCACGCCTCCCCGAAGCGGTCACCGCATGACCAGCTCGGGCTTGACGAAAGACATAGGTGCGCCGTGAAGCGCGAGTTGTTCGAGTGGCGGTGAAAGGACGCCACCGTCGTCCTGTCGCAGCAGGGCGGTTGAGGCTGAGGGCAGCCCGACCCGGGAGGTGCCGGGAAGGGTGGCAAGCGGCCCTGGCAAAGCCGGGACGTATCAGCACTGCCAGATGGTGCGGGTCCGGCAGGCGAGACGGAAAGGAGTATGCGAGGAACCGGCGTTGACGCCTCCTTACTCGTCACCAGCTCGAACCTGGCGGATCTGGGCTGGTTGCGGTGCGTCCCCGTCTCCCTGGAGATGGGGAACTTCCCGGTCGATTGCTATGTGTCGGCCGGGGAGGCCACGACGAAGTGCTGCGGGGTAGTCGTGGCGATGCCGCGGGGGTATAGCCGGGCTCCTCCTCCGTCGATCGAACAGCATGTGAACACGGGAACCGTTCCGGTCCTGACCTGCGGCAACGCCTCCAGCGAGGCCGCAGGCTGGGCCCACCGTCGGCCGAACGGGCCGGGACGGGACGGAGCCGCCGTAGTACTCCGAGCCGGAAAAAGCCCGGCACATGGGGAAGGGCGGCAGCGGAATCGAGAAGGGAAGGAGACTGCAATGCCGAAAGAAGCACCGCTGAACAGCGGTGCACCAGAGGCCCCTATGGGGTCTCACCAGCGGGTATCGGGGATGCAGGCCAAACTTCACCGTTGGGCGGCGGCCGACCAAGGCCGCAGGTTCGACGATCTGTTCAACCTCGTGTGCGACCCGGCGACGCTGCTCGTGGCGTTCGAACGGGTCGCGGGAAACAAGGGGGCCAGAACGCCCGGAGTGGACGGCCTCACCGCCGTCAACGTCGAGCGGGATATTGGCCCTTATGGGTTTCTGGAGGATCTTCGTCACGTACTTAAATCGGGTGAGTTCCGCCCGCTTCCGGTGCGTGAACGGAAGATCCCCAAGCCCGGCGGCAGCGGGAAGGTCCGCAAGCTCGGCATCCCGACCATCGCCGACCGGGTGGTCCAGACCGCCCTCAAGCTGGTGCTGGAGCCGATCTTCGAGGCCGACTTCAAGCCGGTCTCCTACGGCTTCCGGCCTCTGCGGAGGGCACACGACGCGATCGCTGAGATTCACTTCTACGGCACCCACGGCTACCGCTGGGTCCTGGACGCGGACATCGAAGCGTGCTTCGACTCGATCAACCACACGGCCCTGATGGACCGGGTGCGAGTGCGGGCCAAGGACAAGCGCGTGTTGCGGCTGGTCAAGGCGTTCCTCAAGACCGGCATCCTCACCGAGGACAACAACCGCGAGGACACTCTCACCGGCACCCCGCAGGGCGGCATCCTTTCCCCACTGCTGGCGAACATCGCCTTGTCGGCGCTCGACGAGCACCTGACCGGGCCCTGGGAGCCGGGCGGGGAGATGGCCACCAGCCACCTGCGCAGACGTCGCCGTGACGCCGAACGTCCGAACTGGCGAATCGTCCGCTACGCGGACGATTGTGCGCCACGAACACAACAGGAAGCTCCGATGTAGACGGAAGCTCTTGATGTGGTGCTGCACTGGTGATGGAGGCAGGCCCTCCGGGATCGCCCACGCAGGGGGAGGTCTCAAACCACCGCAGGTCGCTCCGGTGAATGAGCCGGGGTGATGAGCACTGCGGAAAAGGCGCACGAGATGCGTCAGGTGTGTGCCGAGAAGGCGAACGCAAGTGAACCACTGCTGAAGTGTCGTAAGCGTATGAGTGGCTGCCGAAACCGGGGTCCAGTTGTTGCCCCGGGACGAGTCTGACGGGTTCCTGTATTCCTGGTCAGGCGGCGGCCCGGCATGAAGGTGGCGCGAACTCGGTGACAGGCACCAGTGCGGAACGTGGGAACCCCTCGCCGCGATGCTGCCAACCGGTCCGTGTTGAGGTCGGGTTGGCGTAAAAGGAGAACTCCAAGTAGCTGAAACTGCAAGGAGCTGAGTACCGATGCGTGGCAGGGGGACGGACCGTCTCGTAGTAGTGATGAAGTCCCTGTAATGGGGACAGAGCGAAGGGGGCGGGTCGTCCTGATCTTGTTTGGTGGTCAACCGGTACTTCCGGGAGGAGCCAGGTGAACGGATCAAGGCCGCAGGCCGAGACCAAGTCGTTTTACATTTCCAAGTCGATGGTGTGGGAGGCTTATCTGAGGGTCAAAGCCAATCGGGGTGCACCCGGGGTGGACGGCGTTTCGATCGAGCAGTTCGAGCAGAACCTCAAGGGGAATCTGTACAAGCTGTGGAATCGCATGTCGTCTGGCTCGTATTTCCCTCCAGCGGTCAAGGCCGTGGAGATCCCCAAGGCGGGCGGAAAAGGTGTCCGTGTGCTTGGGGTGCCCACGGTGGCTGACCGGATCGCCCAGACGGTGGCCGCGATGTATCTGGAGCGGCGGGTTCGGGACGCGCTCGCAGCGAGATTGGCGCAGGTCGGTCTGGAATTGCATCCGGACAAGACGCGCATCGTGTACTGCAAGGATGCGGACCGTCGCGGCTCGTACGAGCACACGTCGTTCACGTTTCTCGGGTACACGTTCCGGCCAAGACTGTCCAAGAACCGGTACGGGAAGCACTTTGTGAACTTCCTGCCCGCGGTCAGCAAGGAGGCGATCAAGGCGATGGGTAAGGAGATCCGCTCCTGGCGCATCGCCTGCCGCAGTGACATGTCCCTCGGTGACCTTGCACGGATGTACAACAGCGTCGTGCAGGGCTGGGTCAACTATTACGGGCGCTTCTACAAGTCCATGTTGTACCCCCTTCTCCGGCGTATCAACGAATACTTGGTGCGCTGGGCTTGCCGGAAGTACAAGCGACTCCACCGCCGAGAGCAGAGAGCTCGGGAACTACTGGCGGGCACCGCCCGCCGCTACCCAAATCTCTTCGCCCATTGGCGGTTCGGTCTCAAGCCTGACGGCTGGGCGATGGGAGCCGTGTGAGCCGAGAGGCTCCCGCACGGTTCTGCGAGCGGCGGCGGGTGAGATTCCCGCC
>NZ_JBIAUE010000054.1:0-23505 GCF_042892615.1 Streptomyces sp. NPDC001750
CGTCCGGATACCGCATGCCTCCGGCGTACCAGCCCGGACGGACCGCGTCACCCCTCCCGACACAAATCCAGACCCCGAAACGCCGAAATCAGTAACTACATGGTGTTGGTACTAGTGCCGGGGCCGGGGGCCGGGGTCACCGCGTAGGCGTCGCCTTCGGCGCCGGGCGGACGGGGACGTACTTCTGGGTGTCGAATTCGATGACCACCGGCCGCGGTTCGGAGGCCACGTCGGCCTGCACCCGGTACATGGTGCCGTCCTCGCCGACCCAGTAGCGCACGCTGTCCGCCGTACCCGCCTTGCCGCGGGCGTCCGGGCCGGTCATGACGTCCGTCCGCCGGCCGCGCGCTTGGCCGGACCCGACCCACGCGGCACCGTTCTGCGGCAGCAGTTGGGCATTGTCCGGGCGGTCGCTGCCCAGGCCGAGGGCGATGGCCAGCGAACTGTCCAGGGTGTTGCCAGTCGTCCGCAGCGGACGGTCGTACCAGCCGGTCGCGGGCGGCGACGCCGGCGCGGTCGCCGGGGCGTCCGCCAGAGGGTGGAACCGGACGGTTGCGGCCGTCCACTCGATCAGGCCGTCGCCGGACGCGTCGCGTCCGGTTCCGCGCACCACCCCGTACCCCCTCTTCGCGCGGTAGTCGACGGATCCGGTGACGACCAGCCCGCCGGCCGCGCCCGGCACGGTGATCGTCACCGCGCGGCCTTCCGCTTCGTAGTTACGGAACCGCGCGACCGCCAGCCGGTTCGCCTCGTCCGAGGTCAGCGCACGACGGACGGCGGGCTCGCCGCCGCCGACGAGGGCCGACGTGAGGGCCGCGGCAGCCGCGACGCCGATGCCGGCGGCCGCCATCCAGCGCGCCCGGGGCCACTTCCTGCCGCGCCGGTCCGCCGCGACCAGCGGGAGACCTCGCCTGATTCTGATGCTCCGCACGCGGCGGGATGCTAACAGGCCCCCGCCCACCCAACCCGTAAATTCCGCTTTCCGACCTGATCATGCGTCAAGTTATGGGATATTGCGGTCGGTTGCTGTGTCCGTAGGGACATAGGACGACAAAGAGGAGTGCCCGTACATGGCGATTCCAAGACTGGCACGCGTGGGGCTGTCCGGTCTGTTACTGATCGGTGGGGCCACCGGCACCATCGCGACAGGCGCCGGACAGGCCGGCGCCGCCACTTCCGACGGCACACTGACGGTCCAGGTGCTGCGGGACTTCTTCGGCACCGGCGTGATCAACACGACCATGGACGTGCCCCAGCGGGGCATGAGGGTCGACGTCTCCGACCCGGCCGGCCACCACGTCACCGGCACCACGGACGCCACCGGCAAGGTCGTGGTGCCCCCGTCGGCCGAACTGACCGGTGGCCGGTACCGCGTCGACGTCAGCGTCCCGGCGCCGTACGACCGCTATCTGCGGGCGGCGCCCGCCTCCACCGCGGAGAACCACTTCGACAGCTTCACGTCGTTCGTGGACGTCTCCGAGGGCAAGGACGACTCGGTGATCACCGGGGTCTGGGACGCGGCCGACTACGCGTTGCCGGACACCCGTTACTTCGTACCGGTGCAGACCGGTCCCGGCGCGAGCGACACCCGGGCGTTGGTGGCGTTCGGGACGGACGCCCGCGGCACCTGCCCCGCAGACAAGGCCTGCCCGACCGTGCTCGCCACGCAGGAGCAGGTGGGGACGACCACGGGCCTGGCCTATGACAAGTACCGCAAGCGGCTGTTCCAGGCCGCGTTCGCCCGGCGGTTCGCCGCGTACGGGCCGGAGGGCGGCAACGCGATCTACGCCGTGCCGGCCGACGGCGGCGGCGCCCCGACGCTGTTCGCGAAGGTGCCGGGCGCCACGGCGACGGCGCACGACAGCGCCAACATGCTCAAGGACGCCGGGTTCATCGACGCGCCGGGCAAGGAGAGCATCGGCGGCCTGGCCCTGTCGGAGGACGGCTCGACGCTGTACGCGGTGAATATGCTCACCCGCAGCCTGGTCAGCTTCGACGCCACCGGGGCGCGCGCCTCGGCGCCGAAGGCCACGGTGCCGATCCCCGACCCGGGCTGCGCCTCGGCCGGCGACTGGCGGCCGACCGGTCTGGCCGTCCGCGACAACACCCTGTACGTCGGCGGCGTGTGCAGCGCGGAGAGCACGCAGAAGCGCGCGGACCTGAAGGCCGTCGTCTCCACGTACGACGGCAAGCAGTTCACCCCCGTGCTGAACCATCCGCTGACCGCCGAGCGCGGGGACGTGTACGTCGGCTTCCCGAACCACGAGGCGTCCCGCTTCTGGAACCCGTGGGACACCCGCCTGGAGACCTGGGACAGCCGCGTGGTGGGCACCACGATGGTCGGTCCGCAGCCGGAGCTGGCCAGTATGGCCTTCGCCCGCGACGGTTCGATGATCCTCGGCTTCCGCGACCGGCTCATGGACGTCGCCGGCGGGCTCGACCCGAGGCCCGACAAGAACACCCCGCAGGGCGGCATGGCCGGCGGTGACATCACCATGGCCTGCGCCAAGCCCACCGGCGGGTACGCCTGGGAGGGCACCGAGGACTGCCCGAACCACGCGACTCCCGCCAACGACGGCATGGAGGCGGAAGGCGTCGTCGAGTACTTCCCCGGCGACTTCTTCTCCGGCGCGGCCACCCCGGCCCCGAACCAGCGCGGACTGCACCAGGAGACCTCGCTCGGATCGGTCGCCTACATCCCGCAGCAGCAGTGGGTCATCAGCACCCAGATGGACCCGACCGTCCACGTCAGCACCGCCGGTGCCGGCTTCTACGACGTCACCACCGGGGCCGGCCCGGGCAACAACCCGAACGGCAACGCGTACCAGTTCGTCGACGGAAACGGGTTCGGCAAGGCCGGCGGCCTCGGCGACATCGCGTACGCCGCGGCGAACGCGCCGATCCAGATCGGCAACGTGGTCTGGTTCGACGGTGACCACAACGGCATCCAGGACCCCGGGCACGTCCTGCTGCCGGGCGCCACGATCAACCTGCTCGACGCCGACGGCAAGCAGGTCGCCACGACCAAGACCGACGCCGCGGGCGAGTACTACTTCGGCGGAGTCGGGGCGGCGTACGAGCTCACGCCGGGTGCCGACTACACCGTGCAGTTCGACGTGTGCACGGCGGACACCAGCCAGGTGCCCGGCCAGCCGGCGGCCACCGATCTGCGCTTCACGCTCCCGCGGGCCGGTGACGACCGGGCGCACGACTCCAACGTGACGCCTCCGACCACCGGGCAGCTGTGCGACGGATCCGCGCCGGTCACGGCGCCCGCGAAGGCGGGAGAGGTCGACCACACGATCGACGCCGGCGTGTACATCCCCGAGAAGACCCCGCCGACCCCGACTCCAACGACCTCGGCTCCGCCGACCAGCACCCCGCCGACGCACGCACCGTCGGCGCCGCCGGCCTCCACGGCGCCCGCCGGCCCGGTCCCGAACGGCGGCTCGGGCTCCCTCGCCCACACGGGTACGTCCCGTACTGGCCTGTACCTCGCGCTCACCACCCTGCTGGTCGGGGCGGGCGCGGCGGTCGTCCTCGTGACCCGCAGGCGCCGATCCAGGCTCCACTGACCACCCACGATTCCTAATCTTCTTGTCAAGCCGTTCTGGCTGGGGCGCCGGCCGTCAGTCGGCCGCGGGCTCAACGGTCGCTGCGACTGAGCGACGGCGGAGCCCAGCGGCCACAAGCTCCATTTCGACCAGCGCGCCCACCAGACCGGTCGGCTTCAGTCGGCCACTGACGGATAGCTGCGGACATCACTGCGACGGGCCGGTGCGACGCACCGGCCCGTCGTCATGACCGCCGCTCGGTGACTCGGTGACTCCGTGACTCGGTGCGGCGGAGTACCTCTCCTCACGCGCGTACGCCCTCCTGACCGAAAACGGGTCATCGCCTCGAGATCTCAGCCTGGCCATTACTCGTCTGTCGCGCGGGGAGTTCTTGCGGTGGGGTGGATCGCGTACGGACGGGTCGGCTCGGGTCGGGTTCTCTGGAGGTACGGCACGGTGACGGACGACGACATGCGGCAGGCTGTGCCCGCCATGGGGCCCATGGTGGAGCAGACGTACGGTCCGGTCGATCTGAGCCGGGAGCCGATCTTCGCCGGGGGATTCATCAACTTCGGGTACTGGCGGGACATCGACCTGGACCGTCCGGTCGGCGAGCCCGAGCGGGTCCGCAGCCAGGAGGATCTCTACCGGCACGTCCTCGACTCCCTGGCCGCGGCCGAGCTGCCGGAACACTCGAGGATCCTCGACGTGGGCTGCGGCCTCGGCATGGGGTGCGCGGTCGCCCTGCGCGAGTACGGGCCCGCGGCGGTCACCGGCATGGACATCCACCCGCACCAGCTGGAGCGGGCGCGCGATGCCCAGGCCGGTCTGCTCGCGACGGACGGGGAGCGGCTGCGGTTCGTCCGGGGGGCGGCGGAACGCATGCCCATGGCGGACGGCGAGTTCGACGCGCTCATCAGCGTCGAGGCCGCTCAGCACTTCCCGGACCTGGAGGCCTTCGCGGCGGAGGCGGCGCGGGTGCTGCGGCCGGGCGGCCGGCTGGCCGTTACCAGTTTCTTCACCGCGGACGACGCGCCCGGCCGGACCGAGGAGCCGGCCCGGCTCCTGGAGACGTACGCGAACGGCCTGGACATCGCCCGTCCGGTGCAGGCGCTCGCGGACGCGTTCACGGCGGCCGGACTCAAGCGGGTGCACGTCGAGTCGATCGGCTCGGACGTCTGGCCGGGCTGGGACCTGTGGCTCGCCCAGTGGTGGGCCCCGGGCACCTGGCCCCGAAACTTCCTGCGCGCCTACGAGGACCATGTCCTGGACTACTACGTCGTCACCGCGACCCGGTCGGCGTGACACCGCCGCCGAGGCCGAGGCCGACGCCGGATCAGTCCAGCCAGACGACGACCGTGTGGTCGTCCCGGGCGGCGGCCTCGAAGTACGCGGTCAGGCCGGTGAACCAGTTCCTGGCCCAGTCGAGTGCGCCGGGCTCCTCCCAGCCCGGCGGGTAGATCTCCGCCGCCGTCAGGTCGCGCGGGTCGACGCCGTCGAGGAGCCGGTCACATGTCAGACCGCTCAGCACCTCGGCGGCGAGGCGGACCCGGTCCGCCGGGAGGTGGTGCGGCGGGCCGTAGCCCCAGTCGTCGGCCTCGCCGAGCGCTTCTTCCCCGTGGACGACGTTCACGGGGAAGTCCACGCGCCGCAGCAGGAAGTCGAGCAGGTGCCACGCCTGGTAGGTGGAGAAATGGCGGACCCCGGTCCGCAGGGGCGTGAACTCCCCGTCCTCGGACTCCAGGGTGTCCTCGATGTACGCGAGGGTGGCGGGCAGGGCGGGGGGCTCCAGCACTTCGCCCAGCGCCTGATCAACTTCGCCAGCCCGGGTGCGGCTGGCCCGCCACGCCTTCAGCACCCGCCAGTTGGCCTCGATCCGCAACAGCGCGGCCCGGAACCGCGGACGGGCGGCGGGCGCGGCCGGCGCCATCGCGGCCTCGATGTCCTGGATCCCGCTCGCCTCGTGCGCGAGCCGGGCGAACACCGCGTCCATCCCCGCCACCGGCCCGTCCAACGGAGCCGAGGCCGCCGACAACAACGCCTCCAGCTGCAGATGCCGCACCGGCGCCAGGTAGCGCTCCGCTGTCATCTGCCGGGTCGCGTGCCCCAACAGCCCCTGGACCAGGAACCACGGATCGCCGTACAGCAACCGGAACTCCCGCCGCTCTGCCGGACTCAGCCCGTACCGCTGGTCCATCACGTGATTGAGAACGACCAGCATGAACAACGCGAACGAGTTACGCGCCGAGTACGGGGTGGCGTACGGCGCGTACACCCGGTGTGGATCCGCTGAGGCGTCCGCCGGGGTCAGCTCCGCGCGGCAGCGCCGGTTCGCCGTGGCGAACACCCCGTTCCACGAGTGCGGCACGAGCGGCAGACCCTGCTCGTTCAGCCACAGCCACAACGGCTCCGGGTCCTCCGGCACCTCGGTGAACAGCAACATCCGCGAACCGACCCGGTCTGCCCCTCATAGCGACAACACCGCGGCCGAGGTGGCAGACGTCCGACGTCATGTTCCCGACGCGCCACCGCCGGTACGGCGGCGTCAGGTTGTCAGGCCGTGGCGGTAGGCGTAGACGACGGCCTGGACGCGGTCTCGGAGCTGGAGCTTGGTGAGGATGCGGGAGACGAAGGTCTTGACGGTCTCCTGGCTGATGACGAGGGCCGCGGCGATCTCGCTGTTGGAGAGGCCGTCCGCGATGAGGCGGAGGACTTCCAGTTCGCGGGGGGTGAGGGGAAGGTCGCGGGGGGTGTGCTCGGCGGGGCGGATGCGGGCGGCGTAGCGGCCGACGAGCCGGCGTGTCACGTCGGGGTCGAGGAGGGCCGCGCCGGTGGCCACGGTCCGGATGCCGTGAAGCAGCCGGTCCGGGGGGGTGCCCCTATCTGTTTCGTCAACCCTGGCGGGGCTGGTTCGTAGGCGTTCGTGCTGGTTTTCGGGAACGTGCCGCGAAGCGGGACGTTCCCGGCGGATCGGGTGCGGTGCGAGCAGCCTGATGGCCGACGCGGCGGGGATGGTCGTGCCGGTGACGGGTGCGGCGGTCTGGAAGAGGTAGGGGTGACGTGGATGTCAGGCGGCGAGGTCGAGGGCGCGCGGTTCGTAGAGGGTGCCGGTGCGGATCATCGCGTGGATGACGTGGTGCTGCCGACGGGGATGCGTGCCCGGACCGTGAAGCCGCCATCTGTGCTGCTGCTGGCGCTGAAGTCGCCGCCCAGAACGTCGACACGTGCGCGCAGGCCGACCAGGCCGCGTCCACCGCCGACGGCAGCGGCGGTGCGTGAGCCGGTTCCGTCCGTGCTGACCTCCACGGTGATCTTCCTTTCGGCGTGCCGTACCTGGACGGAAGTCCGGCTGCCGTGAGCGTACTTGAGGGCGTGGTCAGTGCTTCCTGGACCACCCGGTAGGCAACGAGGTCGGCGCTGCCGGTCGATTCCGGTGGTGTTCCCTGTTCGGTGAAGTCCACCGGCTGTCCGGCCCGGCGGGTCTGCTCGACGAGGGTGAGGACCCTGCCGGCGGCCGGTGTCGCTGACAGCGGTCAGGGACTGCTCGAGCCGCTCGGGTGCGGCGGTCAGGTAGCGGGCGGCTTCGGCCTGTACGACCATCGCGGTCACGTGGTGGGTCACCACGTCGTGCAGCTCGCGGGCGATCCGGGCGCGTTCGGCGGTGCGGGTCTCCGCCGCGACGCGCTCACGGCGCTCGGCCTCCGCGACCCGGGTGGAACGCAGCCACGCCCCGGCCCGCCAAGCCAGGGCCAGCACCAGGTAGAACGTCACGAACTCCTCCGGCGTCTCGCCGCCCGAACCGAACCGGGAGAGCGCGATCGCCAGCGGCACGTACGCCACGGAGAGAAGGATCACGGTGGTGCGCCGGCGGTGTTCCAGATGGGATCCCGCACTGATCAGCACGATGGGCAGTGCGGTGCCGGCGGCCGAGTGGTAGCCGCGCAACTGGTCGAGAGCGAAGCCGCACGTCACCAGGGCGAGACAGACGACCGGCCACCGCCGGCGCACCACGAGCGGGAGGCTTTCGAGCGCGAGGGCCCACCACGGCGAGCGCGTCGAAGGGGCGGGTCGGCAGGTCCCGGACCTCCGTCCCGTGGCCGCGCAGTCCCGGCAGGAACGACGTGACCAGGAACAGTATCCCGAGCGGAAGGTCGCGGACGGTGACGTCGAGCCGGCGCCACACCTGGACGGCCCCTGAAAGCTCATCACCGGACGAGTTTAGCGAGGGCGTTGACGCGCTCGGCACGCTGCCGGGGAACGATGTGGCCGCGACGGCGGGCCAACCACAGGAAGGCGACCGTCAGCAGCGCACCGAACAGCACCGAGTACACACTTGCCTCCGGGCCGAACTCGCCGCCCGTGATCAGCTCGGCGCCCGACGTCGAGGCGTCCAGCAGGCCGTGCGTGTCGCCGTTGCCCGAGACCTCGGCGCCGAAGATGCCGGACTCCGCGAAGTTCCAGCCGAAATGCAGGCCTATCGGCAGCCACAGGGAGCGGGTGGCGGCGTACGCGGCAGCGAGCATGCCGCCGGCCTCGATCGCGATGGCGACGGCACCCGGCAGGGTGGCGTCCTCGTTGAGCAGATGGGCCGCGCCGAACACCACACCGGACAGCGCCAGCGCGATGTACGTGCCCAGACCTCGACTCCACGAGCCGGAAGAGCAGGCCTCGGAACATCAGTTCCTCCGTGACGGCGGCGCCTGCCATGAAGCCGACCAGCCCGATCGCTCCGGTCAGCGAGCCGAAGCCGTGGACCTCGTAGTCCCCGAGGAAGTAGATGTTCGCGATGACGCACCCGAACATCGCGACACCGATGGCCAGGCCCCGGAGGAGCGACCCCCGCGCTCCCTCCCGGGCCAGCTCCGTGACCTGACGCCGCTCGGTGCGCCCCACGACCCACTGGTAGACGAACACCGAGAGCACGACCGTCAGGCCGCCCAGCAGGAGCGAAAGCCACGGGTTGTCCTGCACTGCGGTGACGCTCTGACCGCCGACCGCAGCGACCGCGACCACGGCCAGGATCTGCCACACCAGTTTCACGACGACTCCTTCTTCGGTTCCGTTTCCGGTTCCTTGTCCGGTCCGCGCCGGGGCGCGGCTGAACTGAACGCTATGGAAACGGTGATCAGGAATCGTCACCTCACAGTGGAAACCTGCACGTAGCTCTCACGGGGGACAGCTCCCCGCGCCCGGCCCCGGGACCAGAACGCACGCCCATCCCACCCGGCCCGAACCTCAGACGGGTCCGGCAGCGGACCTGCTGTCCGCCTGCGCCTGGCAGACCCGGGACTCGCTGCCGACCCGCGACGCACACGACCTCGTCCCCGCGCCCGCGGCGAACACCTGCCTGGCCGAAGCAGGGGGTCTCCCCGGCCCGGATCCCCCGCACCTTCGGCTTGACGTTCGACGTCGGTGGTCACTCGACCTGCTGAGAGCGGCGGGATCCCGGCCTGCGCAGAACGGCCGTTCGCGACGCTTCGAGGCTGTGACGTTCTGTGACAGTGGAGCGGCCGGTATGGCCGGTGCGGCTGTCTTGGCAGTCACCTGAAACTCATCAGATTCCCCGCTTGAGGGACTCACTTTGATGCCCGGGCGTCCAACTCCATGACGGACGGCTGCCGATCAACCCGGAGAGCACGTGGCGAAGAAGGACCAGACGACGACCACGCCCTGGCCGCCCCGGCGCACTGCGCGCCGTCCGGGCACGAGGACCTGGCCGACGACGTCCGCGGCCTGGCGGAGCTCGCGGAATGGGAGCGCATCGCCCAGCTGCTCGCCGTCGCGGCGCCGGGTACCGTCTGCGACCCCGACCCCGACCCCGATCCCGACCCCGACTCCGACGACGTCGCCTAGGAGCGTGGGTCAGTAATGGGAAGCGGTCGCAGTCGTGCGACTGCTGCGGCCTGTCGCTCCGTAGATGCGTCGGAGAAAGTTGACACGTCGGATTCTTCCGACGCATAGTGGTGGGCATGGCGGTAGTCGATGTGTTCAGCGCGCTGGCCAATCCGGTGCGGCGCAGGTTGCTGGAGGCGCTGCGGGATGGTCCGCGCGCGGCGGGTGATCTCGCTGGTCAGTTCGCGCTCAGCAGGCCCGCGGTCTCCGAGCATCTGTCGGTGCTCAGGAACGCGCGATTGGTGCGGGAGGAGCCACGGGGGCGGCATCGCTACTACCACCTCGAGGCGGAGCCACTTGCCGAGGTCGGTGAGTGGCTGCATCCCTTCGAGCACTACTGGCGCGCCCGGATGGGGGCGCTGGCCGACCTGATCGACGAGGAGAACCCGTGACCACCACCGACCCGAGCGTCATCCGCTGCGACCAGTTCATCGCCCATTCGCCCCCGGCGGTCTGGAGGGCTCTGACCGACCCCGACCTGCACGCGAAGTGGTGGGCCGCCGGAGATGTGCGGCCCGTCGTGGGCCACCGCTTCACCCTGGATATGGGGACCTGGGGGCACCAGGCGTGCGAGGTGCTCGCCGTCGAGCCCGAGCGCCTGCTCCGCTACAGCTTCGCGCCGGGCTCCCTGGACACCGCGATCACCTGGCAGCTCCACCCGGAGGGGTGCGGCACGCGCCTGCTCCTCGAACACGCCGGATTCGACCTGGACTCCCCGCTGGGCAAGGCCGCGCTTGAAGGGATGGGACGTGGATGGCCGGATGTCCTGCAGCGCATCGAGCCGGCCCTCGCCGCGGCAACCCAGTAGGACCCCATCGCCGTCAGGGAATGACTACCCTTCTGTGTCTCATGATCACTGGTGCGGGATGATGGCCGGATGCGCAGTGGGGATGGGCTGTTCGAAGTCGAGTCGGGCGAAGTGAGGCGGCTGCAGGGCCGTCCGGCGGCGGTGGACAAGACCTTCCGGGCGTTCGACCCGCATCAGGTCCTGCTGCCGCCGTCGCTGGACGACTGGCTGCCCGAGGGCCACCTCGCGCGGTTCGTCGCGGACCTGGTCGACGAGGGGCTCAACCTCTCCCTGGTGCTGGCCGACTACACCGACAAGCGCGGCTACCCACCCTGCGACCCGCGACTGATGCTGCGGCTGCTGATCTATGGCTACACCACCGGAGTGCGCTCCTCCCGGGCGATCGAGCGCAAATGCGTGGACGATGTCGCGTTCCGGTTCCCGGCCGCTGGCCAGGTCCCGGACTTCCGCTCGATCGCCCGGTTCCGCCGCCGTCACCTGGACGCGCTCGCCGACCTCTTCACCCAGTCCCTGCACCTCGCCCAGAAGCTCGGCATGGTCAAGATGGGACGCGTCGCCCTCGACGGCACAAAACTGGAGGCCAACGCCTCCAAGCACAAGGCGATGAGCTACGGCCGCCTGGTCGACAAGGAAGAGCGGATCGAAGCCGAGATCGCCGAACTGGAGGCGAAGGCCGCCGCTCTGCTGCCGACGCCGAGGCCACCGACAAAGCCGAGGACCAGAGGTTCGGTGTCGACGGCAAGGACGCTGACCTGCCCGCCGAACTGGACTGGCGCGAGAAGCGCCTGGCCAGGCTTCAGGCCGCCCGCGCGCAGATCGAGGCCGAGGCCGCCGACAAGGCTCGCCGCCACGCCGAGGACAAGGAGCGACGCCACCAGCAACGCGCCGGCACCACCGACGAGCAGGCCGTCACCGACGCCGGCGAGAATGCCGCCACTGCGTCCGGCTCGGACACACCTACGCGGCTGCGGGCCACCCGGACAAGGCCGAGCAGCAGTTCCGCATTGCCCGGTCCTTGGCCGGGGCGACGTAGCGGCACCGGTCCTGTGGCCCGGGCCACCCCAGGGCGCTGTCGTTTCGTGGGGGTGTAGTTGGGGTGTGGGGGGTGGCCGGGTCTGGGACTGGCGATTGCAGGATGTGCGGCTCGATGCGGTGAGGCGGACAGGTTGGCGGATTCCTGAGTTCCGCCGACGGCTGCTGGGGCAACGGTACCGCCGTTCTGTACGACGGTTTGTCTCATCTTAATGGCGGGGCAGTGTGGTTGGGCCTTTCTGCGTCGCCCCTGTGAAGCGCGGATGCCGCTAGGATTTCCAGTTTCCGAGTAGTGGGGGAGAGTCATGAGCGACCGTTCTGTCCATACGGTGGAAGTGCCTCTGGGTGATGGCAGCGAAGAGTTTGTGCGTGTTCAGATCCGGGAGGTGGACGAGTCACTCGTCCGCGTGGGCCGGGCAGGCCGCTCCGTGGCGAGGGCCGAACGGTCGTTCGGGCAGATGTTGGACGCCGTACGCCCCGTGGCGGAGAGCTTTGTGGGGCGGTTCAAGGGGCTTGCGAACGCGCCGGACGAGATCACGCTGGAGTTCGGGGTGTCATTGTCGGCTGAGGCGGACGTGGTGATTGCCAGCACGGCGACAGCCGCCAATTTCTCCGTAAGCCTGACCTGGAACAGGGGGGATGCGAGAGACTCCAACGGAGATACGTTGCAGGGTGGTTGATTCGGCCAGGACACGCAACGGGGGACTCGGTAGCGCGGAGGTCACGGTGACGGGGATTCAGGGGCGGGATGCCGAGGAGGCGGAGCCGGCACTGGTCTCGGCGGTTGTCCGAGTCAAGGGCCCGGACGGCGCGATCGGCGGCGCGGGCTTCCTCATTGCTCCGGATCTGGTGCTGACCTGTGCCCATGTGGTGTCGGACGCGTTGGACCGGCTCCGGGAGGCCATGGTTGAGGCTGACACCGAGGTCACGGTCGACGTGCCGCTGGCCGGGAACGCCGACGGCGTCGACGGGGGCGACCACTGTGCCGAGGTCCAGCGCTGGATCCCGGTCAGGCCCGATCAGACCGGTGATATCGCCGTGCTGCGATTACGCAACCGGATTCCCGGAGCCCGTCCGCTTCCCGTGATCGACCCGCAACGCGGTGTATGGGACCACGACGCGCGTGCAGTGGGCTTCACCGACGACCACCCGGATGGAATCTGGCACAGCGGCAGGTTCCGGGGGCCCACGCGCCAGGGCTGGATCCAGCTCTCGCGTGCCAACGGTGAGGCCGTGTATGTCAAGGGAGGCTTCAGCGGAAGTCCTGTCTGGGATAACGAACTGGGCGCCGCCGTCGGGATGATGGTGGCGGCGCAGCCGGTACGTGAGGCTCAGCAGGCGTTCGTCCTACGGGTGAGAACGCTGCTGAAGGAAGTTCCCGAACTCGCCCCGCACGTGAGGCCGGCCACGCCCCCTGGCCGTGGCGCCAAGCGGCGGGGACTCGTCCTCGCTCTGGTGGCAGCTGGGGTCCTGGTCGTCTCCCTCGCCGTCTACGCCGGCGCCCAGCTGCACGGCGGCCCCGACGATGCCAAGGGCACCTCCGGCAGCGGCACCCCTTCGGCCGGAACCTCCGCGACGCTCCCCGCAGCCGGGGGCGGACCCGCGCACGACGCCAATTCATCCGGCGGGGACGCCACGGGCGGGAACGCGACCGGCGGGGACGCCACGGGCGGGAACGCGACCGGCGGGGACGCCACGGGCGGGAACGCGACCGGCGGGAATGCCACGGGCGGGAACGCGACCGGCGGGGACGCCACGGGCGGGAACGCGACCGGCGGGAATGCCACGGGCGGGAACGCGACCGGCGGGAATGCCACGGGCGGGTCGGGTGACGCGGGCGGCTCCGGCGGGTCCGGTGGGACGTCCGGCGCGACCTCGCCGAAACCCCCCGCGCCCAGCAGCCACTTCCGGCTCAGGAACGTCGGCTACGGCAAGTGCCTGGCCGTGACCGTAGGCGGCGTCGTGTTCGCCACCTGCGCGGACAGCCCGGCGACCAACTGGACCGCAAAGGTCGGCTCGGGCGGTTCCTACATGTTGTACAACGAGTCCGCCGGCGAGTGCCTGACTGTCAACGCCAACATGCTGTCCCTGGCAGAATGCGGCTCCAAAACCGGCCAGTACTGGCGCACGGGTACCAACAGCACTTTCGTGAACCTGTACAGCAGCCAGTGTCTCGGCGAGAGCGCCACCTGGCCGTACCTGGTGTCCTGCGAGCCGTCGAAGTCGAACCAGCACTGGGCGAAGGAGTACTGATGGCGTGGCCGGAACCGGTGCGCTGGCGGGCTCACCACGAGGGTTGCGACCCGGGTCGCGCGGGCAGACGCTACCGCGTCTTCTCCGTGAAGCTCCGTACCCGGGCCGATCTCCTGGACTGGACCTCTCACCTCATGGAGAAGAACGGGCTGCCCGTCACCGTCTAGCGCTACCTCCTGACGGAGGCCCGAATGGGAGGCGAACGGCTGGCTGTGGTTACCCCAGGAGCGGCCCGGGGGCCTTTCTGAACGCCTCTCTGAGCGTTCGTCAGTTGCGTTGGGGCTCCCGGGTCCGGGACGGTTAGTGTTCGTGGCTCAGGAGGCGTGCGGCGGTTTGTGGGCGTCGGTTGTTGGGTGGGTGTGGCAGGCTGCGGGCACTGAGGGCTTGCGGGGTGTTCGTGCCGGACTGTCTGCCCGGTGATGCCGGCCCAGCTGTCTGGCGGGGTCCGTTCACGGTCGGTTTGGGCCTGTGGCAGTGCTGTCCGGGTGTCGTCGGTCTGCTGCTGCGCCGGAGCGGGCCCGGTCGTGGTCTGTTGAGGTCGCTGACATGGATGGTGCGGGTGCGGGTGTGGTGGGTGTGTTCTGTTCGGTTGTGCCGTTGCTGGCGAAGATGAGCAGGCCGATGAGGGTGATGAGGACCTTGGTGGCGACGTCGATCGTTTCCCCGATGGCGGGCCAGCGGTGCTGGATCCAGCCGATGCCCAGGCCGGCGAGGACCAGGAGCAGGATGATGAGCAGTGGGTCGTGGCCGTACATGTGCAGGACCTTTCACCTCTGGTCCGCCCTCCTGGAGTCGGCCGAGCACCAGGAGGGACGTCCCCGTCTTGTCCCCGCACACGGTGCGGGGGCGACCAGCGGGAATGTGGTCACGGGAAGTACTAGAGACCAGCGGGATCGTGGTACGCACGCGCGGTAGAACGCTGCCCCGTGCCGGACTTTCTTCGGATGTGAGAACCAGTGGCTGACCAGCGATTATTAGACGTTTTCGACGGCGGGGACGAGGAGGAGAGGCTGTGGGAAGCACTCAGCAGCTTCAAGAAGACGGTGCGCGGTCTCGTCGAGAAGACCGGCCTGTCGACGAACGCGCTGGCGGACATGCACAACTTCGGGAAGGGGAAGGTCGCCACCTGGCAGACCCCGAAGCGTGAAGGGCCCAACATCCCGCCCCTGCGCTTCGTCGAGGTACTGATCAAGGAAGCACAGGAACGCGCGAATCTGCAGGACGGGCCGGCAGCGGTGTTCCTGCACCAGTACGGCGAGCTGCTGAAGCTGTACTGCGCGCGGGCCAACCCGCACAACGTCCACCGCCAGATGCTCCTCGACTACCAGAACACCCTCCTGATCCGCGAGCTGAACGACGCGACGAACGCCGCCCTGGAGAAAGTGACCGCGCTCACTGAGGAACTGCAGACACTGCGCGAAGACCGGGACGGGGAACGTCGGCGCCGGATCACTCTGCAGCAGCAGATCGACTCACTGAACAGCCAGAACCAGGACCGGGCCGCAAAGAGGAAAGCAGCCCTCACCCAGCGGGACCAGATCCGAGCCGACCTCACGACGTACGAGAGCGACCAGCAACTGGAGAAATGGCAACCCGGCACTGACCAGGGCGGTCCGCATACGCACCACCCCCACGAACCCGCTCCGCCGCTCCCGCCGCCCGCCGGCCATGGCACCAAACGGCGGCGACTCGTCGTCCTCGCCCTGGTTGCAGCCGGGGCCCTGGTCGTCTCCCTCGCCGTCTACGCCGGCACCCAGCTGCACGGCGACCCCGACGCCAAGGGCACCTCCGGCACAAGCCGTCCCCCCAGCGACACCCCTTCGGCCGGAACCTCCGCAACGCTTCCCACAGCCGGGGGCGAACCCGCGCACGACGGCAACGCCTCCGGCGGCAACGCGTCCGGTGGGAACGCCACGGGCGGCAACGCCTCGGGCGGGAACGCTTCCGGTGGGGACGCCACGGGCGGCAACGCTACGGGCGGCAACGCCACCGGAGGCAATGCCACGGGCGGCAACGCCTCCGGCGGGGACGCCACTGGCGGGGACGCCACCGGTGGCAAGACCACTGGCGGGTCGGGTGACGCGGGCGGCTCCGGCGGTTCCGGCGGGACGTCCGGCGCGACCTCGCCGAAACCCCCCACGCCCAGCGGCCACTTCCGGCTCAGGAACGTCGGCTACGGCCAGTGCCTGACCGCGAGCTACCTCAACGTCGTGTTCGCCACCTGCACGGACAGCCCGGTGGCCAACTGGACCGCAAAGGCCGGCTCGGGCGGTTCCTACACCCTGTACAACGAGTCCGCCGGCAAGTGCCTGACTGTCAACGTCAACGTGCTGTACCTGGCCGACTGCGGCTCCAAAACCGGCCAGAGCTGGCGCACGGGTACCAACAGCACCATCGTGAACCTGTCCAGCAGCCAGTGTCTCGACGAAAGCGCCACCTGGCCGGTCCTGGCGTCCTGCGAGCCCTCGAAGAGGACCCAGCACTGGGCGAAGGAGTACTGATGGCGCGGCCGGACCAGGGGCGCTGACGGGCCCACCACGAGGGACGCGGCCCGGATCGCGCGGGCAGCCCCTACCGCGTCTCCGCCCCGGCGGGCGGCGCTCTGCTGTGTCAGAGGTGCCTGGCACAGTACCGGTCATGGAAGCGAACCTTCGGACAAGAATTGATGCACTCGGGCGCAAGCGGGGCATTCCCGAGGCTGTGGTCGAGGAGGCCTTACGACATCTGCGCCCCTCGATCAGCCTGTGCGAGGCCGACGGGTCGTTGTGGCAGGAAGGCGTCCGGCCTGCGGCCATGGCGGGCGGCCTGCCCAGGCTGCCCGAGGGGATGGAGTGGCCCGACAGCGACCATCCGCACCTCGCCACTATCGACTGTGCGGCACTGCCCAGGGCCGTCCTGGACATTGATCTTCCGCAGGACGGCCACCTGGTGCTGTTCAGCGACTTCGACGATTTCGACGCCCCCGTCCTCCTGCACATCCCCGCCGGTACCGAGACCACCGAGCGGGAACCGAGGATTGTTGACGAGGACTGGCCCGTCTACGAGCCGGTTCCGCTCTACCCCTTGGTCGCCTGGCACATCGACAACTGGGGCGACATCCCTGGCGCACTCGAGTTTACCGAACATAACCCCTCAGGCGCGAACCAAATAGACACATTCATTGACGATATGAGTCATCTCATCAATGGCGCCGATGTGGCGCGAATCCGTCTTGGTGGCCACACGCGATATTTTCAGAATCCACCAGAAAAAGACGGTGTGACTCATTTTCTCAGTGTCTCCGGAGATGAATTCGAAAAAACGTCCATATTGGCCTTCGCGGGAACGCGGGAGGACATCACGGCCCGCCGTTACGAGAACCTCGGGTACTACCTGGCACCCTGCTGACTCGTTCCCCCGGATGGCTGGGAGGCCTGCGAACGATCAATGAGGCGTCGGCGTCGCGTCTGGAAGGGGCTCCCCGGCTGAGGGCAGCCTGATCCGGGAGACGCCGGGGAGGGTGGGAAGCAGCCCTGACAACGCCGGGACGCGTCGGCACTGCCAGACGGCGTGGGTTCGGCGAGCAAGACGAGAAGGTGTACGAGAGGAACCAGTGCCAAAGTTCCGTAAACGGCGTGCCAGCTCAAATCTGGTGGATATGGGCTGGTCGGCAGTGTGTGGGCGTCCTTCGGGTCGTCCAACTCCGAAGCCGGGGGAAGTCGCCGGTGGGGAGGCCATGGTGAATGACTGCGGCGTAGTCATGGCGATGCTGCCGGGGCAACAGTTGGGCACCTCCCTCGTCGATCGGTTGAGTGGTGAACGTGGGAACCGTCCCCGGTCGCCCTTCCTGCTGGCCTCAGCAGTGGGCAGGTCCGTGGCCGGCTCACGGCCGTGGGGCGGGGCGGAGGCTCCGTAGTAGTCCGAGCGCGCCTGGCGGGCACCGCCCGCCGCTACCCAAATCTCTTCGCCCATTGGCAGTTCGGTCTCAAGCCTGACGGCTGGGCGATGGGAGCCGTGTGAGCCGAGAGGCTCCCGCACGGTTCTGCGAGCGGCGGCGGGTGAGATTCCCGCCGCCGACTCACCTCGCGATCATGGTGTCTGGCACCAGGGCGCATGCCGAAGCCCTCCTCGACGAGGTGGCCGAGGTGCTGTCCGGGCTCGGGTTGAGGCTCGCGATGGACAAGACGAGGGTGCTCCACATCGACGAAGGTCTCGACTTTCTCGGCTGGCGCATCCAGCGTCACCGTAAGCGAGGCACCAGCAAGTATTACGTCTACACCTACCCAGCGCAGAAGGCTGTAAGGTCGTGCGCCGGGAAGATCAAGGCGATCTGCTGGCAGGACGTGAACCTGCCGCTCGAAGCTCTGATCAAGCAGCTCAACTCGCTGCTGCGGGGCTGGACCGCCTACTTCCGGCCGGGGGTGTCCCACCGGACCTTCGAGTTCCTGCGCGCTGTCGTATGGCGCCAGATCTTCGGATTGCTCCGGCGAAAGCACCGTAAGACCAGCTGGAAGGAACTCCGCCGCCGGTACTGCCGGGGCGGCTGGTGGCCCGTCGACGGAGAGAAGAAGCTGTTCAACCCAGCCGCGGTGCGGACAACCCGCTACCGCTACCGGGGAGCGGCCATTCCCTCTCCGTGGCCGAGCACAGCATGAGGAAAACTCGTGTGCCCGAAGGGGCTTGTGGAGAGCCCGCCGACTAGTGCCGCGGCAGGCAACGTTTGCCCGTCAAGGAGCGCGTCCGGTACGTGCTCTCGGTGTGCCGGCCGGAAGCCCTCGTACTGGATGTACTTGGGATTTCGGCTGGTGCGGCGAGAGGGCGTGCCGGGCGTCGCGACGGGGCGAACGTTGCCTGATGCGGCACTAGCAATAGGCACGCCGGGTTCGGAGGGCGGCCCGAGGAAACGGGCTGGTCGAAAGGCCAGTACCGCGCCTCGGGTCGACCCTACGTGGTGATGTGCCACAGCCGCGAGCAGGCCGAACAGGCCAAGGCCAGTCTCACGGCGTGGCTGGAGCCGAGGGGACTCCGCTTCAACGAGGACAAGACACGCATCGTCCACGTTGAGGACGGGTTTTCGTTCCTGGGATTCGACATCCGCCGCCGAGTCGATCGGCAAGGCAGCGGAAAGCTGCTCATCACGCCCAGCAAGGAGTCGGTCAAGCGGTTCCGGAAGCGGCTCACCGCCGACGTGCGCTCTATGCACGGCGCGAACGCGGCCGCGGTGGTGTTCCGGCTCAACCCGGTTGTCCGGGGATGGTCGGCCTACTACCGGAGCGTGGTCTCCGGCCGGGTCTTCACCGGCCTGGACCACCACGTCTGGCACCTCACCTATCGGTGGGCCAGACGTTCGCACCCGAACAAGTCGAGGGGCTGGGTCGCGACCCGGTACTTCGGTAAGTTCCACAAGTCCCGGCAGGACCGGTGGGTGTTCGGCGACCGCGACAGCGGCGCCTACCTCACCAAGTTCTCCTGGACGAAGATCGTCCGGCATGTCCCGGTCCTTGGCGGAGCATCCCCAGACCATGCGGAGTCGGTGTGCCGCTGTGCCTCGCGTTTGCCCTCGGCCTTGTCCTGGAGCCGTCCGGCGAGTGTCATCCCGCGCAGGTTCAGGATGCCCACTGCAAGGTCGCGGTCGGCGGGCACGCGCAGGGAAAGCCGGTCAGGTTTGCCCGGATGCGGTGCCGGGGTCGGCGGGGCCGGCGCCGAGCGGGCGCCGACGCCCGCTCGGTTCGGCCGGAGGAGAGATAGGGGCGGGCTCGGCGGTCCAGTCACCGGCCGCCGCGTGCTCGGCGGCGGTCAGGGTCCGAGGGTCCCGGACAGGCGGCTCGGGCAAGGGGCGATCGGTACCGGGCCCGAGTGCCCGGCGATGTACAACACTCACCACCCCAGTCTTCCAGGGGCCAGCACAGGACCTCGCCCGCTTACCCCCAAGCCCCCGAGACTGGCCGTGCCCTCACTATGACGGGCACCACTCTTCACGCCGGCAGAAGCCTTCGCGTGTCGGCAACGAGGTATTCCTGCCAGGTGCCGGCCACAGGGGGCCCGGGTACCGCCGGGACCGCAGCGACCACCACGCGCTCACCGGCCCTCAGCCCCTCTGTAGCAGGGCCCAGGGCATCGATGCGGCCCACGCATTCCATGTGGCCCCCGACAACGGGGAACTCGGGGGAGAAACCGTAGCGGCCACGCAGCACGTGCAGATCACTGGCGTGAATCGGAGTCGCCTTCACACGGATCAGCGCCTGACCAGCCTCCGGCGTGGGAACGGGCCGGGATTCCAGCCGAAGGACATCGACGTGCTCGCCGGCCCTTACGGCCACGAGCGCGCGCATGCAGCGAGGCATGAGACAAGAGCGATGCTGATACCGGCATCCTGGCTTCCATCGGAGCGCCCGAAACCACCTGGTCAGCCGCGGGCGAATTCGAGGAGGTCGGCATTGAACTGATCCGCGAACTCGGGAACCATCGACAGACCGTGTGGAGCACCCGAGTAGACCTTGAAGGTCACGTCCTTGACGAGCTGTGACGATTTCTCCGCGGAGGCCGCGATGGGAACGATCTGGTCGTCGTCGCCGTGAATGATCAGCGTGGGAATGTCGAACGTCTTCAGGTCCTCGGTGAGGTCGGTCTCCGAGAACGCCTTGACGCAGTCGTAGGCGGCCTTGATGCTGACCGTCATGCTCCAGAGCCAGAACTCGTCGCGGGTCCCCTGGGAGACGGTCGTTCCTTCGCGGTTGGCGCCGTAGAAGGGGGCACTGAGGTCCTTGTAGAACTGGGAACGGTCTGTCAGCACGCCTTTCCTGATTTCGTCGAAGACTTCGATCGGCAGCCCCTCCGGATTCGCATCCGTCTTGAGCATCAACGGGGGGATCGCACCCAGCAGGACCGCCTTGGCGACACGGCCCGTGCCGTGCCGGCCGATGTAGCGCGTGACCTCTCCGCCACCGGTCGAGTGACCGACCAGGATTATGTTGCGGAGGTCGAGGGCCTCGATGACGGAGGCGAGATCTTCGGCGTACGTGTTGAGGTCGTTCCCCTTCCAGGGCTGGCCCGAGCGTCCGCCCCCGCGCCGGTCGTGGGCCACGACCCGGTAGCCGTTGTCCGCCATCAGCATCAGCTGCGGATCCCACGTGTCCGCGATCAGCGGCCAGCCGTGGGAGAAGACCACCGGGCGACCCGATCCCCAGTCCTTGAAATAGATCTGCGTGCCGTCCTTGGCAGTGGCGAAGGCCATGATCGCCCCTCCAAACTTGTCCGAAGTTGACGCTTCATGAGAATTCAGCACCCGGGCCGCAATGGGAATGTCACGCCACGACCAGCAGCGGAAAGGCGACGGAGAGGCCGGCAGCGGGAGCGGCCGATGAGCACGTCGTATCAATCACGCTACCCGCAAAGCCCCACTCCAGCGCGCCGGGCAAACCGCGGCGACCGGACAGGGAACGACGGGTGCGCGACAACGCTGTCAGCAGGCTCCGTACTCGGTCGGGCCCGTGGGGGCAGCGGCCGGTGGCAGGCATTGTCCTGGGCGGCGGACAGCCAGCCCTGCCTCCTCCGTCCAGGCCGGGCCCGTCGCCGTGCGGCCTCTGTTGTCGGTGGCGGCTGGAACGCTGGACGGATGAACGGCGATGAGCGGCTGCTGCGCGGCCGCGTGTATGGCCAGGACCAGCAGACCTACACCGCGCTCATAGGCGGCCCGCTGGACGGACTGCTCTGGCTGCTGACCCGGACGGCACCACCACCGCCACGGCGACATCGCCGGAAGCCCCGGACATCCGACTGGTTCTGCGCAGCCCGGCCGTCTACTCGTCAGCCGGACTCGCCTGGACGAGAGACTGCCGGTCTCGTCCTTCCCGATTCGCCGCACACTCGGGAGCCGGCCGGCTTCCACCGCCCCGGGTGCCATCCGAGGTACCCCCAACAGCCCGTTCACGTACCGCCGACCCTGCACTTCCTGTTGCACCGTTTGAACCGGGACTGCTGAGCCGGATCAGGCTTTACCCGCCTGTGGGGCGCTGAGTGTGTAGGTGGTTCCGACGCTGGTCTGCACCCACGCGTCCGGGAGGGCTGCGGCGAGGGTGTGCTGGGCACGCCAGCCGGTGCAGTGACCGGGGACGATCAGCTCGGGTGCGAATTCGGTGAGCGCGGCCACCGTCGGGCCGATGACCGGCTCGAAGGCGGGGCCGCTCAGGTGGAAGCCGCCGATGAGGGCCAGCAATTTGCTGACGCCGGTCAGTCTCATGGCGTGCCGGATATGTTGACCACTCCGGCGTGGCCGCACCCGGTGATGATGACGAGTCCCCGGCCGCGCAGGTTGATGACGAGTGACTGGTTGTTGATATCGGCGGGGTCGTGTCGCCAACCGTTCCCGTCCCAGGGTTGGTGTGCCGACGGGATGCCGTGCTCGAACTCGGTGACGCGGTCCACCTCGCCGGTGGTCAGGGTGCCCTCGGCCAGCAGCGACGGCTGCCGCCGCTCGATCACCTCGAACCCTTCGCGTTCCAGGGCACCCCGTGACAGCGTGGGCATCTCCAGACCCTGGCCGGCGGGAGTGCCAGGCGGCGGCGGGTCCAGACCGCGGGGTGGACGGTCAGCGGCAGGCCGGAGCGCCCGCGCAGCCGGGCCAGGCCGTCGAAGCCGCCCGTGTGGTCGAAGTGTCCGTGGCTGAGCACGCCCTGGAGGCCACCGACATCGATGCCGAGACGCTCGGCGATCACAGCCGGCCCGTCCGGCGACGCGCCGGTATCGAACAGCAGCGTGCTGCTCGCGTTCCCACTGTGGACGGTGACCAGGGCCGAGAAGCCGTGCTCGGCACGCAGCCCCGCGAGGGCCTCGCCGCTGGCGAACTGCCGCGCGGCGGTCCGCCCGGCGCCCGGGTGACGCCTTCGGCAGGGCCAGTAGGGCGTCGAAGGTGTTGTCGACCATCGTCGTGGCCCTGACCTCGTCGATCTCGGGCAGCCTCACCGGGTCGACAGCCGGTCCCTCCGCGGCGCGAGGCGCTGACCACGCCGCCTCGGCCGCCGAGTGCCCGTGGTCGTCGCACATGCCAGAAAGTGCCTCCCGGTCGATACGACCGGCCAGGAATGCAGTTCTCGGTACAAGCCGCGGGCCCACGGCGGTCGCGCCGGCCGCAGGCGCCGTGCGGCGTCATGCTTCCATTCGCGTGGGCGGGACGACGACGTCGATGTGGCCGGTGGCCACGTCGTACACGAGCCCTGAGACGAAGGCTCCGGCCGGAAGCTTCTGCTTGAGGATTTCGACGTCGACGCGGACGGCGGCGACCGGGTCGGTGACCGCCTTGGCGTCCAGGTCTCCGGCCGGAGCTTCGAAGTAATCGGCCAGCAGCTCGGGGAACGCGGCCAGGTCCGTGATCCCGCAGTCGGTGTGGTGCAGAACCGCATAGTGGACGTCGCCCGGGCGAGGGCCGCCCATGCGGGCCTGGACGACCTTCGAGAGCATCTCCAGCGTCCGGAGTGTCGCGGGCGTGACCCGCCCTCCGACGTTGCGGATCACCGCTGCCTCGCCGAGCTTGAGCCCGAGCACGTCGGACGGGTCGACACGAGGGTCGACGCATCCGATGACTGTCAGACTGCCACTCGGCATGAGCTTGAGGTTGGCGAATGACCCGCCGTCGGCGAACCCGGCGTTCCGCTTGGCTAAGGGCTGATTCTGTCGGGGATCTTGAGGATCCCCGGCGGGGCAGCATGATCAACGGGCATGCTCGACTCTGTTCAAGGACCGATGCAGTTGTCGAGGTGCCCGTTGTCGCTCCGCCCGCGTTCTGGTGAGCAAGTTCCTTCTCTGACCGTGCAGATGGCTCGGGCGAGTAACCCGGGCGGGACAACGGCGATGTGGGTGAGAGATCACCTGGGCGGACTGTGGCGGGACGAGGACTTCGCCGACTGGTATCCGCGTGACGGTCGCCCGGGGCTTTCGCCCGCTCAGCTGGCCACCGTCTGTGTGCTCCAGTTCCTGCTCGGTCTGTCGGAC
>NZ_JBIAUE010000055.1:0-22864 GCF_042892615.1 Streptomyces sp. NPDC001750
GCCCTCGTAGCGGGGCTACGTGGGCTTTCGGCCAACGCCGCGAGCGTGCGTGCCGGACGGTGCGACGGGGCAAACGTTGCCGGTCACGGCACTAGCTCGAACCTCTCACCGCGCATCTCGATGCCACCCGGCATCGGAGCACCTCCGAGGAGACCGTAATGAATCCGATGCCGACCCGGTGGAACGCCCGCTACCGGCGATGGGACACGGCGGCCAGGGGCCGGGCCGTGCTGGCCGATCCCCGGCTGAACAAGGGCACCGCCTTCACCAGGGACGAACGGCAGGCGCTCGACCTCGTCGGACTCCTCCCGCCGCAGGTGCTCACGCTCGAGCAACAGTCCTCCCGCGCCTACGCGCAGTACCTCGCACAGCCTGACGACCTGGCCAGACACGTCAACCTGACCGCCCTGCAGGACCGCAACGAAGTGCTGTTCCACCGGCTGCTCGGCGAGCACCTGGACGAGATGCTGCCGATCGTCTACACCCCGACCGTCGGCACCGCGATCGAGCGCTACAGCTCCCAGTACCGCAAGCCCCGCGGTGTCTACCTGTCGGTCGACGCGCCCGAGGACGTCGAACGCTCGCTGCGGGCCACCGGGCTGGGACCGGACGACGTCGACCTGATCGTCGCCACCGACGGCGAGGCGATCCTGGGCATCGGCGACTGGGGGGTGGGCGGCGTCAACATCTCGGTGGGCAAGCTCGCCGTGTACACCGCCGCGAGCGGCATCGATCCGGCCCGCACCCTCCCCGTCGTGCTCGACGTGGGCACCAACCGCGAGGAACTGCTGGAGGACCCGCTCTACCTCGGCAACCGCCACACCCGGGTCGACCGGGAGACCTACGAGGCCTTCGTCCAGACCTACGTGGACACCACGACCCGGCTCTTCCCGGGCGCCTTGTTGCACTGGGAGGACTTCGGGCCGGACAAAGCGCGGCGCATCCTGGCGCGCTACCGCGAGGAGGTGCTCACCTTCAACGACGACATCCAGGGCACGGGCGCGGTGAACCTGGCGGCGGTGCTGTCCGGCGTGCGGGCGAGTGGCACGCCGCTGCGGGAGCACCGGGTGGTGATCTTCGGCGCGGGCACGGCGGGTGCCGGCATCGCCGACCAACTGCGCGACGCGCTCGTCGTCGACGGCCTGCCCCCGGGCGAGGCCGCCCGTCGGATCTGGTGCCTCGCCCGGCACGGTCTGCTCACTGAGGACATGACCGGCATGCGGGACTTCCAGGCCCCCTACGCACGCCCCGCGCAGGAGGTGGCCGGCTGGGCGCGCGACCCGGAGCTCGGCGGCATCGCACTGGCGGAGGTGGTGCACCGGGTCGAACCGACCATTCTCATCGGTACCTCCGGCCAGGGCGGCGCCTTCACCGAACCCGTCGTCCGCGAGCTGGCCGCAGCCGTCCGACGCCCGATCATCCTACCCATGTCCAACCCCACCCCGCTCGCCGAGGCGACGCCCGCCGACCTGCTCGCCTGGACCGACGGCCGGGCCCTGGTCGCCACCGGCAGTCCCTTCGCGCCAGTGACCCGCGACGGCGCCACCCACCGGATCGGACAGGCCAACAACGCGCTGATCTTTCCCGGTCTCAGCCTGGGCGCCATCGTGGCCCGAGCCACCCACATCACCGACGGCATGCTCACCGCCGCGGCCCACGCGGTCGCCGCACAGGTCGACCCGACCACCCCCGGAGCGCCGCTCCTGCCACCCACCCAGCAGCTGAGGGAGACCTCAGCCGCCGTGGCCACGGCAGTCGCCCGCAGCGCCGCCCACGACGGGGTGGCGCGCGCCACCGTCGGCGATGACATCGCGGCCCGGGTCCGCGCGGCCATGTGGCAGCCGAACTACCCGCCCGTACAGGCGATCTGAGCGCACCGGCAGGACCCCGAGGCGCTGATCACGCCCGGAACACGGCTGAGCTGGAGTATCCACACCGCACCGTCGATCCCCACGGAGATCGCTGACCTGCCGCCCGACCTGCCCCGACGCATGTGGTCGCCGATCACGGCGACGCTCCTCGTACGGTGCGTACGTGGACGATCCCGACAGCGCGGCGAGGCGTCGCGGGCCGGACGGGACTCTCGAAACGCGCCCTGAAGGCCGGCCGTGGAGACGTGAACGAGGGTGCCCGAGGTCGTTGCGTGACGAACGACCTGGACACCTGCGCGACCGCACGGCAGTCGGGCTACCAAGAACGCATCGGCCGCGGTTCCGCCATCATTCGGCATGCTCCGAGGCCAGTGCGGCGAACCCCTGACCGAGATCGGCGATCAAGTCTGCCTCGTGCTCAAGACCGACGGCGAAGCGGATCAAACCACCGGGGACTCCGGCCTCGGCAAGTTGTTCCTCGGTCAACTCGTTCGACCACATCGCGGCGGGCCGCACCAGCGTCGAGCGGGTGCCGCCCAGGCTGGGGGAACGCACGGGAAGGCGCAGCGCCGAGATGAGCTGCTCGGCCGCCGACTGGCCCCCACGAAGTTCGAAGCTCAGCAGTCCGCCGAAGCCCCGCATCTGCCGCATCGCGAGGTCATGCTGGGGGTGGCCGGGGAGCCCGGGGTAGTTCACCGCTCGTACCGCGGGGTGATTGACCAGGTACTCGGCCACGGCCTGCGCGCACTGGTTCTGCCGCTCCGCCCGCAACGCCAGTGTCCGCAGGCCACGCAGTGCGAGCCAGGCATCGAACGGGCTGACGACCGAGCCCACGATGGTGTGAGCTTTCCAGAGCCGTTCGATCAGCTCGCCGCTGCCGAGCACGATCCCGGCTTGCACGTCCGCATGCCCGGAGATGGCCTTGGTGACGCTGTGCATGACGAGGTCCACGCCCTGCTCCAGTGGCCTTTGGTTGAAGGGGGTCGCAACGGTGTTGTCGGCGAAGGTGAGGATGCCCCGGGCGCGGGCAAGCGCGGTGACCGCCTTCACATCGGTCAGCTGGAGCAGCGGGTTGCTGGGGGTCTCCAGCATGATCAGCTTGGTGTCCGGCGTGAGGGCCCGGGCGAAGGCATCGGTGTCGGTCTGGTCCACGAAGGTCACCTGGACACCGAAGCGGGGCGCGACATCCTGCAGCAGACTCAGTGTGCCGCCGTACATGCTGCGCTGGGCGACGACATGTTCGCCCTGGGACAGCAGGGCGACCAGGCTCGTCGTGATCGCCCCCATGCCGGACGCGGTGGCCAGGGCTGCCTCGGCGCCCTCGACGGCCGCGACAACACGCTCCAGCCGGGCCTGTGTCGGGTTGCCGTATCGCCGGTAGTAGCGCCGGGGCTGGGACTGCTCGTTGAGTGCTTGGAATTCCTCCGCCGTGGGGGCCGAATAGTTCACCACCTGATGGATCGGGGGCGCGACGCCCAGTTCGTCCGGATCGACATCGGCGTGGGCAAGGAGTGTCTCAAAGGTCAGGAAAGAGTCCATGGTTCGAGCATGCAGATCCATTGGCATTGCTCTCGATATCCAATCAGGGCAACATTGGACCGCATGGATGCCTCAATCTTGCCCACTGGTCTTATAAGTGGCTCATCTGGACCGCTCTACCAGCGGTTGGCCGAGGGGCTTCGTGGCGCCGTGCGCCGGGGCGAGGTCGGTGCCGGCTCCAAGCTGCCCTCCGAGCGCGTCCTCGCTCGGAGGCTGGGTGTGAGCCGGACCACCGTGATCAGCGCCTACCGGCTTCTGCGCGACGAGGGCCTGCTGGAAAGTGCGCGCGGCAGCGGTACCCGGGTCGTCGCCTCCAGCCATCGGATCGGTCCGGCGGTGCCCGCCGCGACCATGCCGTCGGTCAAACTGACGGGCGAGTTGGCAGCCGGTGTCGTGGACCTTTCCGGATCGCTCGTCGTCGGTCCTGAAGCGGTACCCCACCTGGCACCGGACCCGATCGACCTGCGTGAGCTGGCCACCGATCTCGGTTACCAGCCCCTCGGCCTTCCCTCCCTGCGGGCTCGGATCGCCGCCCGCTACACCGGGCTCGGACTGCCGACCACGGCCGACGAAGTGCTCGTCACCAGCGGAGCACAACAGGCGATCAGCCTGCTCTTCACGCTGTTCGGCCGCGACGGCGGCGTCATCGCCACCGAGAACCCCACCTACGCCGGCGCCCTCGACGCCGCCCGCGCCGCAGGGGCGACGCTTCTGGCGCTGCCCACCGACTCCGAGGGCATCAAAGTACGTCCGCTACGCGAGACACTCGCCCGGTCCTCCGTCTCACTGCTGTACGTGATGACGACCTGCCAGAACCCCACCGGCACGGTCATGAGCACCCAACGGCGCACCGAGATCGCCCGGCTCGCCGAGCACGCCGGTGTCCCGGTCGTCGACGACACGACACTCGCCGACCTGGTCTTCGAAGGACGCTGGCACCCCCTGCCGCCCGCCGCTTCCGGTGTCGTCGTCGGATCCTTGAGCAAGCTGTTCTGGCCCGGCCTGCGGATCGGCTGGCTGCGGGCGCCCAGAACGCTGATGACCAGGCTCGCCCGCCTGAAAGTCGTGGCAGACCTCGGGTCCTCACACGTCGGCCAGCAGCTGGCTGCCCGTCTCCTGCCGGTGTCCGGGGACATGGCCACGGCACGGCGAGGGCAGCTGACCGCACGTCTGGACCTGATGAGCGACCTCTTGCGGTCACGGTTGCCGACATGGTCGTGGACCCGCCCGTCAGGCGGCCCCTTCCTGTGGGTCCGGCTCCCGTACGGCGACGGAGAGTCCTTTGCTCAACTCGCGCTCACGCACGGAGTGCAGGTGCTCCCAGGCTCCAGAACCTCGTCCGACCGCAGTTTCGCCGATCACCTCCGACTGTCCTTCGTGGCCGAACCCGCCGACCTGCGGATCGCCGTCCACCGACTCGCCGAAGCCTGGGCCGCGTTCGAGTCCCTCCACGACTCGGGCCGCCTCCCCTTCGACATCGCGGTCTAGTGCTGCGACCGGCAAGGTTTGCCCGGAAGGAGCATCGTCCGGTGCTTCCCCAAGCTCTCAGCCTTGTTCGAGCAGGGAAGACCCCATTGATCGCAAGGCGGCCGAAAGCCCTCGGACGGGGTCTCCCCCGCTCGAACGAAGTCGAGAGCTCGGGGAAGGGCTGCGTGGGCTCTCGGCCAACATCGAGTCCAGCAATCGACTCGGACGCCGGAGGCGGGGCTTCGAACGCACCATGTCCTGGCCGACCGGCTACCGCCGACTCGACCACCGCTACGAACGCGACCCCCGCAGCCGTCGATGAATCCGTCGCCTTCCGCCTTCCGTTGGACCGGAGTGGCGAGGTCCGGTCTGGAGGCGCGGGACCACAGCCCCACGAAAATCGGACATCTCGTGGGGATCTGGCGGCGCCGAGGCACGGAGCACCACATCCCGCGTGGTGCGAGCTACCACCCGCACGGGTTGTGCACGTGCCTCGGTCAGCGCCGGTCGACGTCTGCAACCGGTGCTTCGTGCCCGCTGTACGCCCGGGGCGTGGTGGAGCGGGTCAGGTCACGGCCGCGGGTCTCCTTGATCACAGCGACGGTGATCGTGGTGATCACCGCGGCGGCGCAGAGGTACAGGGCGATCGGCGTCCCGGAGTCGTAGTCCTTCAGCAGTCCGACGGCGATGATCGGTGCGAGGGCGCCCGCGACGATCGAGGCGAGCTGCGATCCCATGGAGGCGCCCGAGTAGCGGACCTTGGTGTCGAACATCTCGGAGATGAAGGCGGCTTGGGGCCCGTACATGGCGCCGTGCAGCAGGAGTCCGACGGTGACCGCCAAGGTGATCACGGTGAACGACTCCGAGTCGACCAGGGCGAAGAATGCGAAGGCCCACAGGGCCATGCCGATCGAGCCGATCAGGGTGACGGGCTTGCGGCCCAGCCGGTCGGAGAGCGCGCCCCACAGCGGGATGGTGATGAAGTGGACCGCCGAACCGATCAGCACGGCGTTCAGGGCGGTGCTCTTGGGCAGGCCCAGGTGAGTGGTGACGTAGACCAGGATGAAGGAGGTGAGGATGTAGTACGAGATGTTCTCGCCGAACCGGGTGCCGATGGCACCGAGCACCTCACGCCAACTGTGCTGGAACACCTCGACGACCGGCGGCTTCTCCTCGGCCCCTTGTGCGATCTCCGCTTCAGCCTTGGCCTGCGCGGCGAGGAAGACCGGAGACTCGGACACCGAGACGCGGATCCACAGCCCGATCACGACCAGGGCACCGGAGAGCAGGAACGGAATGCGCCAGCCCCAGGACTGGAACGCCTCCTCGGACTGCACGGCGGCCAACAGCGCGAGGACACCCGTGGCAAGCAGGTTGCCGCCCGGTGCACCGGCCTGTGGCCAGGAAGCCCAGAAGCCGCGGTGCTTGTCACCACCGTGCTCGGAGACGATGAGCACGGCACCGCCCCACTCGCCACCCAGCGCGAAGCCCTGGATCAGTCGCAACACGGTGAGAAGGATCGGGGCGCCGATGCCGACGGTGTCGTATGTGGGCAACAGCCCCATGGCGCAGGTGGCACCGCCCATCATCAGCAGGCTGACCACGAGCAGCTTTTTGCGGCCTATCTTGTCGCCGAAGTGTCCGAAGACCACGCCGCCGAGCGGCCTGGCGGCGAATCCGATCGCATACGTGATGAAGGCGATCAGTGTTCCCACCAGCGGGTCGCTGGACGGGAAGAACAAGACGTTGAACACCAGTGCGGCAGCGGAGCCGTAGAGGAAGAAGTCGTACCATTCGATGGTGGTGCCGATCAGACTCGCACTGACGATCCGGGCGATGCCGCTGGAACGGAGCACGCCGGACGGGGCGGGGGTGGTTTCGGTCATGGTCAGTCACCGGCTTCTCGTGTGCGTACGGGGGACTGGAAGTGAAGTGCGGGACGGGGCAGTCGGCTCCCCAACCGCCGTCCAGGAGCAGCGAGGCAGCGGTGGTGCAACTCGCGCGGTCCGAGCACAACCACATTGCGGCCACTGCGGCTTCGTCCGTTTTCAGGAGGTGCTTGACGGAGCGGGTCAGAGGTAGGTCGCTCGGGACGTCCCCGGTGCTGATGCCATGTGCGGCGGCCTGATCGCGGATCTGGTTCTCGACCAACGGCGCGGACGTGGCCGGGGTGGAGGCAGTTGCTGGTCCCGCCGCGCGCGGCTCCCTCGATCGCGGCGACCTCGCTCAGCCCTTCCAGGGTGTGCTCGGCGGCGACGCAGGCGGCCTTGAACGCGCCGGCCCGCAGCCCATGCACGCTGGAGACGTCGACGATCCGCCCCCGTCCCTGGGTATACATGTGCGGCAGGCTGTGACGCATGAGCAGGAGCGGGGCGGTGACCATCACCTGCTGGATGAGGGCGAACCGCTCGGGCGGGAACTCGATCAGCGGTGCGATGTGCTGGGTTCCGGCGTTGTTGACGAGAATGCCGATACCGGTCGGCAGGCCGTCGATGGCAGCCTGGTCGGCCAGACCGGCCACGTGCGCTTCGCCGCCGATCCCGGCCGCGACCGCTGCGGCCGGCTCGGTGTCCCGGTCCACAACGTGCACGCCGACGACGGCCGCCGCCGGCGCCGCGGCGCACGCCTTGCCGATACCGCTGCCACCACCCGTGACCAAGGCGGAACGGGATGTCGGATCCCTGCCTTCCACCGCCGCCCAGCGGGAATGGGATGGAAAATCACTTGTCATGGCCGGATACAGTAGGGACCCCGCCCCGCTACACCTATGTATGTGCCAGCCATAAAGAGCGTTGGCCTCATTGTGAACGCAACCACTCGGTCAGGGCGTGTATCGGGTTGTGATCCATCTGCTGGAATCTGCTTCCTGGCGGAGCCCGATCCGGTGGATCGTCTTGGATGACGCGAGCGCAACTTGGCGATGCAGCACGGGAGTTCATCGGGCCGTACCTGCCGATCGGCCGGTACGGCCCGGTCCCCGAGCGGCTGCGACGGCAGGTCATCGCGGACAGTGGAGCCTCCGCCCCCGGCACACCTGCCGTCCGGGCACTTCCATGCCAACGCCGCCTGGCTCACCCTGTGGTCGCTGGGCCGCCCAGGCATACAACGATGCCCGGGTCCGGCCAGAAGCGACCTTCCCACGCGATGCGCGTCCTCGCAGCCGCGTGGCTCCGCGTGGTGGGGGCCTGCTGGCGCGACGACGTCTGCTGCGCCACGTGATCCACCGGACCAACAGCACGATCGACAAGCCCGGAGAAGCGCCGCCGGCGGCATAGCGGGTCGACTCAGCGAACTCGTGCCCGTTCTCCCCTTCCACTTCCCGTTGCGGTGATCGAGGGCAGGTTCCACCCGGCGACGCGTTGCTCGACCCGTCGCTTGAGCTCGTCCGGGTAACTGGTGGTGAAGTCGCTGCGCAGTGGAATGTCCTGCGGCGCGAGATCCACGGGCCATGTGCAGTCGAACAGCACGTTGGCGCCGCCGACGCCCAGGGCCTTGTGCGGTCCGGACGGCAGATACGGTTGGAGAGGCGCGTTGTAGAAGCCTGGGTAGACGTGGATGTCGCGAGCCGGGTGGCACTTGGCGACGATCGCGTGCATGACGGCGTCGGTGTCCATCGGATCCACGTCGGTGTTCACGACGATGACATAGGGCGTGAGTTTGCTACCGGTCGCGTCGGACCAGATGGCGGCGGCGATGCGCTGTGGCAGTCCGGCGATGGGTGTGTCGGTGGATACCACCACGGCCATGCCGTTGCTCGCTACTGGCACACCGACCTTGGTGACGGGGAGCCTGGCCTGCAGGAGGACGCGTTTGAAGTTCGCCGCCATCTGGATGTGCGGAAACACCATGTCCATCGGGATGCCCATGCTGCACGTGGGCAGAATGGCCTGGTCACGGTAGGTGATGGCGGTGACGCGGACGACCGGGGCGGGGGTCGGGTCGGAGACGAGATATCCGGGATATTCGGCGAACGGCCCCTCGGGCAGCACATCACCCGGGGAGATCGTGCCCTCGACCACGATCTCGGCGTCGGCTGGAACCATCAGGTCGACGGTCTCGCATCGCACGAGTTCGACCGGGCGGTCTCGCATCCCGCCCGCGATGTCGGCCTCGGAGACGCCGGGTGGGGCGCCTGGGCCGCCGAGAATGGTGTAGAGCGGGTCGCCGCCGAAGAACATGGCATACGGCATGGGCCGGTCCTCGCGGTGCCACGCTGACATGATTCGACCACCGTGGTTGATCGCCGGATGCAGGGTGACGCCCAGGGCCCGTGGTCCGTGGATCATGCCCCGGTACAGGCCCCAGTTGGTCCAGTCGCTGTCAGGGTCCTTGGTGACGCTGACGCCGAAGGTACCGAGGTACCGGCCGCCGTCGCCCGGGTGACCGTGGACGGCAGGAAGCGCGTTGAGGTCCGCGTCGTCCCCGAGCAGGACGTTCTGCCGGCACACCCCTTCCGAGGCGATGACGGGCTCGATGGTGCGCCCGAACCTCGTGAGGTATGAATCGATGATGTCGTACACGTCGGTGTCCGCCGGCAGGCCGAGCGCGACGGCGACGCCCGGGAACGTCGCGAACATGTTGGCCGCCAGGCGCATCCCGGGAATCGAGTCCTTCACCCGGCTGTAGACCGGTCCGGGAAGGCCGGACTCGAGCAGATACCGGTTGATGGCTCCGGCCTCGAGGTACCAGTCGACCGGGTCGTCGACGCGGTGCATCAAACCCAGCGAGGTCAGTTGGTCCAAGTACGATCGGAAATCGCTGCCCGCGTTGTTCATCGATCCTCCTCGGGAGTCTTCCAGCGGACGAACAGGTCGTGGCCGATGCCGAACTGGTCGAGGATCTTTCCCGCGGTCTGCCGCAGGATGTCGTCGACGGTCCGCGGCCCGTGGTAGAAGGCCGGCACGGGCGGCAGCACCGTGGCTCCGGCCAGGGTCACCGTCTTCATGTTCTGTATGTGGATCAGGCTGAGCGGAGTCTCACGCACGGCCAGTACGAGGGGCCGGCGCTCCTTCAAGGTGACGTCAGCGGCCCGAGTGAGCAGGTTGTCGCTGTTGCCGGTGGCCACCGCAGCCAGTGTGCGCGCCGAACACGGCACAACGGCCATGCCCATTGTTTGGAAGGAGCCCGAGGATATGGAGGCCGCCAGGTCGGCGGGGTTGTGGACGACATCGGCGAGAGCGGCCACGTCCCCGACGCTCAGATCGGTCTCCAGCTGTATGCATCGTCGAGCTCCGTGCGAGATGACCAAGTGAGTCTCCACGGTTCCTGCTTCGGCCAGCGCCCGGAGCATCGCGATACCGAGCTGCGGCGCGCTCGATCCCGAAATGCCGACGACCAGGCGGGGCTTGCCGTGCGCGGAAGTCATCGCGCCTCCTTTCGACCGCGGTCACGGCGCCGCACAGCGCTGATCGCACCCTGCGGCGAGATCACCACCATGACGTCGAAGAGTCGATCGTCGATGATCTTGGGCCGGCGGGGGCTCCGATGCCGTGGACGATGGCCGACGCCCCGATCGCTCTGTACGGTGCGGTCGGTGAGAACTCGGCGGTGTCGTTGTTCATGCCGCGCCACACCATTCGATCGCCGTCACCGCGTATGCCTTGGCGGCACCGACCATCTCGTCGATCGCGCACCGTTCATCGACGGCGTGTGCCAGGGTTTGGGCGCCCGGCCCCAGCCCGACGGCGGGGATGCCGGCGGCGGTGAACCAGGTGAGATCGGTGGCCGAGGGGAACGGCAGCACATCGCCCGGGCCGGTGAACGAGGTGCCGAGGGCCGCTTGCTCGCGAGCGGCTCGCACTGTTCGGCAGAGCGGATGATCCCGGTCGGTCCGCCCGCCCGGATAGTGCATGGGCCAGTCGATGCGCGGAGGGTTGACGCGCAGCCAGGGATCTTGCCGTGCGATGTCCCGCACCGTGCGCGCTATCTCCGACCGGATCTCGGACACGCCCGTCGCGGGCGGGTAGAAGATCGCGTATTCGAGGGTCGTCCTGTCGGGGATGAACGCGACGTTGCGGCTGCCGTGCGCGGCGCCGTCGACCACGTTCAGGCCGATGGTGAACTGGCCCTTTTCGAACAGTGGGTCCGTCCGGCTCTCGACCCATTCGGCCTCGAGCCGGCGCAGCCCGTCGTGGATCCGCAGAGCGGCGTCGATCGCGCTGGCGGCGACGGGGTCGGCTGCGTGTTCGTCGGCCACCGCCTGGGCGCGCATGCGCGAGCGCATCGACGCGTGCGCGCTGCGCCCTGTGACCGCGATGCGCATGATCAGCACGCCGGGAGTGGCCGGCATGACCGTCAACGGCCGGTCGGCGCCGGTGGGTTCGGCGATGATCGCCCCGTCGGCGGTGAAGCCGCGGTCCAGGACGGCGGAGGTCCCCAGATGGTGTTCGAGGTTCTCCTCGCCGACCACGCCCTGCAGGATCAGGTCGCCCCGCAGCCGTGTCCCGGTCTCGGTCAGTGCTCTGGCGGCGAAGGCCTGCGCGACCAGTCCGCTCTTCATGTCCGCTGTTCCCCGGCCCCAGACATGGGTCTCGTCGATGAACGCCGTGAAGGGGGCGTGGGTCCATTGCGCGGAGTCGTCCGCCGGTACGACGTCGACATGGCCGTTGAAGATCAGCGAGCGCCCGCCGCCACTACCGCGCACCACGCCGACCACGTTGTCCCGGCCCGGCGCCTCGCCGAACAGCTCGGTCTCCGCGTCGGCCTGCCGGTACAGCCTCGCCAGCAGCCGGGAGACCTCCGTTTCACCACCGACCAGATCGTCATAGTCCTGATCCGGATAGGTCGGGTTCACGCTTCGGATGGAGATGGCCTCGGCGAGCGTGGCCACCATCTCCTCGCGCATGCTGTCGATGCGGGCGAGCACCCGGTTCGTCAGGTCGGCGGTCATGGCGCCACCGCCTGCGTCTCCTCGGCCGGGCAGGAGAGCTCCCCGCTGTCATGGACGGTCCTTCCGCCCAGCAGCGTCCGCAGCACCCTGGTACCACGCAGGTCCTCCACCGGGCAGGTCACCGGATCGCGATCCACGATCACCAGGTCCGCGTGGTTTCCCGGCGCGAGCGAGCCGATCTCGGGCCAGCCGAGCACGCTCGCCGCCCCCGTCGTCCACATGCGCAGCGCCTCGATGCGCGAGAGCTTCTGATCCGGCCCGTCATTGCGGTGATCGCTGCCCGCGAAACGGTGGGTCTGCGCCAGTTCGATCTGTTCCCACGGATTCTTCGGCCCCCAGTCCGAGCCGCCCGCCAGATCGAGCCCGATTTCGCGGAGACGGTGCAGCGGCTCCAGGTCGCGCCAGACGTGAGTCCCCATGCGCTCGCCGTACATCGCGCCTTTGCCCCAGGCGAATCCCGCGCTGGTCGTGACCTGGAAACCGAGTTCCGCGTATCGACGGGCCTGCTGCGGCGTGATCGTCATGGCATGCTGAAGAATCCAGCGCCGATCACGGAAATCGTGTTCCCGCACAACGCGTTCCGCGATGTCGAGGAAGTCGTCGTGCTCGCGGTACGCGCCGACGCACAGGTTCGCACGGATGCCGTTGGTGGCACAGAACCTGATGAACGTCTCCTCCTTGTCCAGGGACAGGAATCGCACGCCGCGGGTGGGTCGGCCGAAGGGGTCCGCGTAGGGCTCGTAGGTCGCGAAGTATCCCGAGTAACAGGGTCCGCCCGGGCTGAACGTGAGCCCGCTGACCCGCAGCATGTCGTCGCCGTCGTCCGAGATCTGGTCGGCGAGCTGCCCGAGGCGAGCGGCGAATTCGCCGTGCGGCAGCGGGTCGAACGGATAGAAGATGACCGATTCGGCGTCCAGCGTCGCCATCACGCGAAGGGGCAGGGCGTCGGCCGCGCGCAGCTGTCGGTAGAGCGCGATGTGTTCCTGTTCCATCGCGTGCCCCTCGTACACGGTGGTCACGCCCTGCGCCGCATATCGCGCCAACTCCGCGGTCGTACCGGCGACGGCGTTCTCCACGCTCGGTTTCGGCAGCTTGGTCAGGATCTGCCCCCAGAAGGGGTCGTACGTGTAGTAGTTGGTGACAGGTCCGCGCAGGATTCCGGTCAGGTCACCGGCTTCGTTCTTGTCGATCTCGACGTCGCAGACCCGGTCGGGGAGGAAGGAGGTGAGCCCGACCGCGCGCAGGCCCGCGCTGTTGAACGCGACCACGTTCGGCATGCGCGGCGCCCACGCCTGGATCAGCACCGGATGGGCGTCGGTCGCCGAGTCGAGGGTCCATCGATCGGGCAGACGCCGTTCCAGCAGATCCCGTTCCGAACGGCGCACGAAGTAGTGCGGCTCACCGACGGGGGTGCACATGATCCACTTCCCCGGTGGCGTGTTCGCGGCCTCGGCCCGGATGCGCGCCACGATGTCCGCGTGATCGACGGCGTCGGTGAGGTCGACGAGCCCGCCCGCCAACATCCCGAAGTGCAGGACATGCGGATGGGTGTCGATCAGGCCGGGCATCACCACGCCGCCTTCGACATCGATGCGGCGGGCGTCGGGACCCGCCACTTCCACCATGGCGTCCCGGTCCCCCACGGCGAGCACACGCCCGCCGGACAGCACCAGCGCCTCCGCCTCGGCCTCGGGTGCGCTCGGATCGAGCGTACGTACCCGCCCACCTGTGATGATCGTGCTGGTCATAGCTTCCCTCCGCGACTGACGGCGGTGTCCGATGGGCACACCGTACCGCAGATTTTCTCCATATGGAGAAAAAGTTTCGCCACCCACGCCGGTACGATGAACTCCGTGACAACGCCCATGCGCGAGCCGCAGATGGCCCGGGGGGCCGCCCGCCGCGAAGCTCTCCTGGACGCCGCGACCCGATTGCTGGCGCGGGAAGGCGCGCGCGCCTTGACCCACCGGGCCATCGCGGCGGAGGCCGGCACCACCCACGGCATCGCCCGCTACTACTTCGGCACCCTCGACCAATTGCTCGACGAGGCCCTGCGACGATTGGCCGCCCGGCAGATCGAGGAGGTGCGCGTACTGTTCCACCAGTTGCCCGACGTCGACATCCCGCAGCGGATCACCCGCATCGTGCAGTACGTGACCGGATCCCTGGCCCATGACCGGGACTCCAGCATCGCCCGGTACGAGTTCTTCCTGGAAGTCGCTCGCCGCCGTCAGCTGCAGGACAGCCTCAACGAATGGGGAGTCACCCAGCGGGCGGCCTTCGCCGGCGAACTGCGCGGGGCGGGATCCGCAGACCCCGAGGCCGACGCCGCGGATCTGCTGACCGTCATCAATGGCCTGCTTTTGGAGCAACTCGCGCTGCCCATCGACGACTTCGAAAACACCCGGCTGCGACCGGCCATTGCGCGGTTCTTTCCGGAGGGCTGATCACTGCGGCGCGGCGTCCGGGTGCGTGCGCGGATCGGTGCCGCTGTTCCGCCGAGCTCGCGGATGAGAGGCTGCCGGCATCGGCTCCCTGTCCATCGTCTGCAACAAGGACCTCCGGGAGAGCACCCGCCCGGACGGACTGAAAAAGGTCACGACCACCCCTGTCGACGGTGAGCGCGGGGAACAGCACGGCCTCGCCAACAGATTCGTCGAGCTCTTGTCGAAGAACGTGGGCTGAGACGCCGTCGCTGTCCCGGCTGTGAGCGGAGCAGATCCGCCGGCCGGACGAACGTAGTTCGGATTGGTGGCTGTCGGCCCGGGGCAGCGGACGGACCGATCAATGATCGGCGGCGTCCATCTCCGGCCACCGCGCGTGTGGAGCCTTTGGTCGAGGCCGCGAGACGGCGGCGGTGATCAGTCCGGCCGCCGTGATCAGCGCCGCCGAGAGGAGGACGGCTCGGTTTCCCGCACGGTCGATGACGAGTCCGCCCGCGAACGCGCCGAGAGCGATGCTCGCATTGAAAACGCCGGCCCACAACGCGGCCGAGGCCTCGGTAAGCGCGGGGTCGGCCGTGCGAACCCAGGTCTGCGTCGAGACCGAGACCCCGCCGTACGAGGCGCCCCAGACGACGAGCACGATCAGCACAGTGACGGTGCTCGCGGTGGCGAACGGCAGCAGTGCTGCGGCCAGTGTGACGCCCGCCAGGGCGGTGATCACAGCCTCCTTCGTGTACCGGCCGGCCAGGGGGCCGAGGGTGAAGTTGCCGACGACACCGGCCAGGCCGTACACCAGCAGGCAGCTCGCGATCAGGCCGGCGCTCATGCCCGCGTCCAACTCAAGGACCGGGCGCAGGTACGTGTAGCCGGTGAAGTGGCCGAGCACGATCAGCCCCGTGATGGCCAACCCGGCCGCGACACCGCGGTTTCTCAGCGCGTCGACGGTTCCGTCGAGGCGGATCCGCTGGTGAACCGGGAGGGCCGGAAGCGTGAGGACCAGGACGCCGGCGGCCGCCACACCGACGAGTGCGAGTGCCCAGAACGTTGCACGCCAGCCGAGGCGCGCCGCGAGGAGGGTCCCCAGCGGCACGCCGAGAACCGAGGCGATGGAGACCCCCGAGAAGATCAGCGTGGTAGCGAGCGCGACTTGTGTTCCGCCGACGAGCCGCGGACCCAGTCCTGCGGCGAGTCCCCACACGACGCCCATCGATCGGGTGCTTTCGGCTTCGGCGGATGCCTGCGCGGCCACGTCGGCGCCCTCGTAGCGCCTCGGTCGAGGGGGTCTCCACGACGTTCGTACTCGTACCGCGCCTCTCCGGCAGTGCGCCTTCGACGCGATGCATGCCCTCCTGACCTGGCGCACCCGCACCCTGCTTCACCCGTGTCTCCGACACCCTCGCCGCCAGGATCCGCTCCCTCCAGGCCCAGGGACTGCTCCGGCCGGACCTCGATGTCCAGCAGGAGGCGGCCTGGTTCATCGCTCTGTGGGACGGCCACCGCAGATCCACCTGCCGTAGGACGCCAACGGAAGCTGCGTTCCGGAGCGCCTCCGCTGCAACTCGATCGCTCCACGGGAAATGACACGGTTCGTGAGACGAAAGCCGCCTGACACGGCGTGAGGCGGTCGGAGCACGGCCCGTCCCTTCTCCTGGTGGGTGGGCCCGGCCTCCACACCAACCGACCTGGCCTCACTTCTCGAAGATGCCGGCCTCGACGCGTCCGAGACCAAGACGGTTGTGCGCGCGCAGCTGCTCACGGCTTCGCGCCGCGCCGGTGCCGTGCCCCGGCGGCCATCGCCTCAGCGGCTCCCGCGCGGCACACTCGACCCCGCTCACCCACCTGCTCCTCAGTTCTTCCGCACTTGGTCGAAGGAGAGATCGACCGGGGTCTCCCGGCCGAAGAAATGGACCAGAGCCTTGACTCTTTTCGAGCGGGGGCCGACCTCGTTGACAATCGCCCGGAAGGTCGCGAAGGGGCCACCGCTGATGGTCACGGAGTCGCCAACCTCGATATCGGCCTTGGTGGGGACCGTCGACGCGAACATCGAAGTCAGTGCCCCGGACAATCGGGACAACCACTCCTCCGCGCTCCCCTGCACCCAGGGGTACTCGGCCTGGAACCGTCCCCATGCCACCGGCCATTGGTGTACCCGGTCCGGGTCGAACCCTTTCGGTCCGGTGTGGCCGTATCCGTCGGACAGGACGTCTTCGAGGAGGCGTGTGGACAGCCTGGTACGGCGGTCCTCGGCCAGGAGGACGGCGTCGTAGAGGTCCTTGCCCTGGCCGCCGCTGTCCTCCTCGGACTCGACTTGCAGCCAGCGGATCTTCCAGGCAAGTGAGAGTTCCCGGCTTGCCGTCTGGACCACGACGGGTGGTTCGCCACAGCCGACCGGCAAGGCCGTCAACTCCGGCGGGTCGGAGAACATGTCGTCGGTGGCGAAGTCCACGCGTATCCGGCCGGCCGGTAACCCGGATGCCCGCCAGGGCACTTCCAGCCGCACCCCCGGCCCGTGGTAGGACCAGCCTCCGTCGCTCGACTCCGCGTACGCCCGATCGGCGTCGAGTAACACGCCGCCCGGTGCCTCGGGCCGTTGCCTGATCCGATCAAGCAGGTCCATGTACAGGCATTCGGCGTCCTCGTCCGCTGAGGCGGACTCCAGCAGCCGGTTCAGGTCCGCCGACGGATACCTCACATCCCAGGTCCCATGAATTCCGTGCGCATCGTCTGCGGGCTCCAGCGCGTCCACCACGGCGGGCCAGGTGCAGGTCAGGTCGATGAGGTTTCCGTACGGCCAGCTCTCGTCGAGCATGTCGCGAACGACCACCCAGTCGAGATCAGCCGGCTCACGGGCCTGCTCACCGGCCCATGCCTGGAGCGGCAGACTGCCCCGCAGCACCAGACTGTCGCTCCACCAGGATCCGGCGATCAGAGCCAGCACGTGATCGATCGCCGCCCGGCGCGCGGTCCGCCAGCGCACGGCCTGCGCCAGGTCCGCGAACTCCGGCTCCCCGGCCCGCGAGCGACGGTCGAACTCCTCCGGCTGGGCTTCCCGGTCCACGACCGCCTCCTTCGACGTCCGGGGAACCGGACGGTTCCGCTCTCCCTTCGTCATACGGCATCGCTCCCGTCCGCGACTATCCAGCCCGCGTCCATGACGAGGTTGTCATCGTGCACCACGAACTCCTCCTCGACCTCCGCGGCCACGAACCCCACGTCGGCGAGCGATACCAGCAAGGCGTCCAGTCGCGCGCGAGCAGCGGGACGGCCGACCAGTCGGCAGCGCTGCGTGACGAAGCGCTCATGACGACCGCCGCTCAGCGGACGACGTGCGTTGCGGGAGACATGCGCCGCGTGGGGCTCGCACAGGGCCCGCACCGCCGCCACCTGACCGACATCTGCCAACACCAGCTTCACGTGATGCTCGAAGTAGCACGGCGGCGGGAGCTGCGCGGCCTCCCGGGCGGTCTGCGGTACGTCCTGGTTCCATGGCGCCGCCTCGATCTTCACGCGCATGACCTCGAAGCCCTCACCACGCAGTTGTTCCACGTGTCTTCCGGCAACAGCCCGTTGCATGGCCAGAGTCCCACGGCCGGAGATGGTGAGCATCGGCTGGTCCGGCGTCCTCCCCCGGTCCAGGACGATGCGGGTGTACTTCAACCCGTTGTGCTCCGCCCAGCGAACCAAAGACGTTTCTTCCCCAGCATTCAGACGCACCGTCAGATGAGTTTCGAAGTCACCTGTGAATTGCTTCTCCTCGGCCATATTGTCGAGTCCTCCGACGGAACGGGCGGTGAATGGGAAGCCGGCAGCTCCGTACATGGCCGCCTCCCTCCGTGTTCCGGGCTCCAACGGCACTGTTGGCAGCCCTGCATCCGACGACCACTCGTCCGCAGTCGTGGGTTCAGTCCGCAGGCCGCCGTTCCGCAGATCACCAAACATGGCTGGCACAGTAGACGGCACCACTGACAACGACCTCGACTCCCTGCACCGCCCGGCCGGAGCATCGAGGCGTCACGTGACGCCGTCACCGCTGACGTCGGCCTGCTCCTTTCGCCTCTTGACGACTCGGACCCCGAAGTCCGTACCGCCGCCTGCTACGCCGTGGCCACCGCGTCTCGCGAGGGCCGCCGCATGGCAGGAGCCCTCCGTGCCCGCCTGGCCGCGGAGCAGACTTCCGGGATCCGTGCGAACCCTGTGTCGGCGGGTGCCGACAAACGAAGGCGCTCCCGAGCGATCAACGCGTCACCATCGGTCAGGAGCAGCTGATGGCTGTCGGTTACGGTGTGGATCGGCGGAGTTGTTCAGTGATCGCTGCGTAGCTGTTGTCGCCGTGTCCGTTGGCAACTGCTCGTTCAGCCAGGGTCGCGAGGAGTTCGGGTAGTTCGGTGTTGATGCCGGCGGCATGGCTTTCGTGGAGGAGGTGTTTCATTCCGGTCAGGTTCGTGTTGACGGTGGAGTCGGTGGCCGGGTAGGTGCCGTCGTCGATCTGCTGCGCGTAACCGGGCACCCAGTCGGCTACGGTTTCGATGCCCGTCTTGGCGAGGCGGGCGAATGCGGTCGCGGGGATTCCTGCCTTGCCGAGCAGGGCAGCGCCGTGCAGGAAGCCGTTGAGAGTGCTCCACACCAAACTCAGGGCGGCCGCGTCGAACAGGGACGGCAGGCCGTGGTCTGCGCCGACGTACACGGGGCTGCCGAGGCTGCTGAGTACCTGTTGGTGTTGGCTAAATGCGGTGGTTGGACCGCTGTAGAGGATGGTGGCGTTCGCGGTGCCGATGGCTGGGGGTACGGCCATGATTGCGCCGTCGAGGTAGGCGGCGCCTTGGTGCTCCGCCCACTTGGCCGTCTCACGGGCCGCTTGTGAGGTGCCCGAGGTCAGGTTGACCAGGGTGCGGCCGGCCAGGTCCCGGCTCACGGGTTCGAGGATGTCACGCACGTTGTCGTAGTCGGAGACACAGATGACCACGAGCGGGCCGGCGGTGACGGCGTCACGGACGGTCCAGGCGAGCTGCGCGCCCTGTGCGGTGAGGGGTTCGGCCTTGGCGCGGGTGCGGTTCCACACGGTGGTCGGATGGCCTTGGCCCAGAAAGGCCGCGGCGAGGGCCTGGCCCATCAGGCCCAGGCCGAGGACCGAGAGGGGGACACGGCCGGTGTCGGTGTCGAGGTCGTGCATCTTGTGCTCGCTTCCGGTGAATCGGCATGGGTGGAGGGGCGCCTGGGGGTCAGCTCGTGGTCTCGGGCAGCCGCCAGGAGGCGCGCATCTGGCGCACCAGGACGGAGGCCGGGGTCAGACGGACGAGGGTGTTGCGTACCCGGGTGCGTGTGGGGGTGCTCCAGTGGGCGATGCGTCCGATCCGGTGGGCGGCCTTGACGACAGCGTTGGCCCTGGGCTGGCGGAAGCGTTCGTAGCGGCGCAGTGCGTCGGGGGTGGGGCCGTGCTCGGTGATCAGGTCGGTGAGGGCGAGAGCGTCCTCGATGGCCTGGCACGCGCCCTGGCCCAGGTTGGGGGTCATGGGGTGGGCGGCGTCGCCGAGCAGGGTGGTGCGGCCCCGGCCCCACTGCGTGACCGGCGGGCGGTCGCGGATGTCGTCGCGACGGATGGCGCTGAGAGGGGTGTCCTTGACGGCCTGGCGGACGTAGTCGGGGAACTCGGCCGTGGCCCGGGTGAGCGCGGCACGGATGTCGCTGTCCTCGCCGCCGGCGGGGCCGTTGGCGCACAGGAACCAGTACAGGCGGCCACCGTCGATGACGCATCCGCCGAAGCGGCGGCCCGCTCCCCACATCTCTCCGACCCAGTCGCTGGACAGGGGGTTGGTATCGGTGACGCCGCGCCAGCAGTAGTAGCCGCTGTAGCTGGGTGCCTGGGCGCCCAGCAGTGCGGTTCGGACGGTGGAGCGCAGGCCGTCCGCACCGACCAGCACGGAGCCGCGTACTTCTTGCCCGTTGGCGAGGGTGACGGTGGCCTGATCGGGGTCAACGGCGGTGACGGTCGAGGCGAGTCGCAGTTCGCTGGTGCCGAGCTGGCCGACCAGCGCCTGGTGGATGGTGGCGCGGTGCAGGCCCAGGGTGGGGGCACCGATATCCGCCAGCAAGGCGCTGGCCTGGGCGCGGCTGGGCTGCAACAACACGCGGCCGCGAGTGTCGTAGACGGCAGCCGTGGAAAGCCGCGCGCCGGCGGCTTCGAAAGGCTCGGCCAGGCCTAGACGGCGCAGCGCGAGCAGCGCGTTGGGCTGCACGGTCAGGCCGGCCCCGACAGGGGCGAGCTGTTCGGCCTGCTCCAGGACGACGGCCGGAATGCCGCGGCCGGCGAGCCCGGCCGCGAGAGTAAGTCCGCCGATGCCTGCTCCGGCGATGAGTACGGGGTCCATAAGGTGCTTTCTCTTTCGGTTACTTGCCAGGTTCTGGAACCGTCTTGGGGCAGATTCCGCCCCGTGGGCGGAACCGCGGAGGTCAGTCGGTGAAGGTGCGCAACAGGCTCAGCAGTGTGGTACGGAGTTCGGCCGGGTCGAGGCCGAATCCGTCCGGGTCGGCCAGACACTCGAAGAGCAGACCATCGATGGAGGCAACGAGTGCTTTCGCGCTGCTCCGGCTCGGCGGCACGGGCCGCCGCAAGCAGGTCGACGACCGGCCGTCGCACCTGCCCGGCCGCAGTCTTCAGTACCGCTCGCAGTTCGGGCCTGTGCGTAGCCTCCGGGGCGAGTTCATGGCGAGCGTGCGCACACGTCCCTGGTCCCCCAGTGCCGCAGGAAGGTCACCGCTGCATCAGCGAGCTTCTCTGCTGAAGCAGTGCCCGTCGTCGGAAGCGCGGCGGCATCTGCCATATCCGCTTCGGCGAGCCGTTCCACGGCCGCCCGCAGCAGCGCCCGCCGGGCCCTGAGGCAGTAGGAGCAGGAACCTTCCGCCAGCCTCGCGCGCTGGTCGACGGCCCGGTGGGTCAGCCCCCGCACACCCTCCGCGGCCAGTGTCTCGATCGCCGCGTCGGCCAGCTGTTTTTGTCGTGTCGAGTTCTCCGGCACAGTCGTTGCCCATCCACACACCCCAATCCCTCTACAGAAGTAGAGTATCATCGTTACTACAGTTGTAGAGGCCAGGGCGAAGGGACGGCGTGAGGGGAAGACTGAGTGCGGTGAAACCGTCAGCCCTTCTCCGGGGTGGGTTCCACCCCCGTGCGGACCGAAGACGGGCCCACTCGTATCGGATCGTGGTCAGAGTGCGCCGGACCCAGAATTTCCCCGGAATCTCCCGGCCCCGGCCATCCGTCAGCGGCCTGCGGCTGAGGGCCGGTGCACAACGGCCGGAGACCATCAAGCCGCCGTATGAAACATCCCGAATGCGGAAACTCTGTTGTGGCACCGGATGCGGAACTGCAGAATGCCCGCGCCGAGGCACACATGGCTGAGGCACACATGAGCTATCGAGGATGAAAAGTGACTGAGAACGACGAGCAGCGCCAAACCCTGACCAACGGGCAAGGCGTGCCGGTCCTGACCTATCTGCAGGGCGTTCGGGAGGGGCACCCATGGGCGGACCTGGCCGAAGTGGTCGGCCCCGACCCCGTGGAGTCCATCGTCGCCGGCATGTCCGGATGGGCTGTCTCAGGATCCGTGGAGCTCGGCGAGCAGTTGCTGCGCCGTGGTGCCCGCGTCATGCGGCATGCCCATGAGATGCGGAGAGACTTGGTTGCGTGTCCGCCGCCGGCCGATTGGTCATCACGCGCCCTGGGCAACGGACTTCGGGCAGTTCCTTGCGATCTCGATGCCGATGCGGTGTTCCCGGCCTGGCGAGCCGCCTTTCCTGCCGACCACCCCGACCACCACCGCGGCAGCGACGAAGAAGCACTCAAGGAGCGCCTGGCACCGATGCTGGCGGGTTCCGTTCTCGGGCCGGTGCTTCCGTGCAGCGCCTTGGTGGTGGACGAGACGGACCGCGTGGTCGCTGGGGCGATTGTCACCAACCGTGACGGCCTGCCGTGGATCGCGGACGTGTTCCGCCGGCCCGGAGCCCGCTACGCGGGCCTTGGCGCCAATCTGCTGCGTCGGGTGCTCGGCAGTGCCGCGGCCGACGGACTGGCCGATGCCTCGCTGGTCGTGAGCGATGCGAATCCGGCCCGCCGCGTCTACGAGAAGCTCGGTTTCCAACTGACCGGCACATCACTGACTGTCGTAGTGCCGTAGGCCAAGGAACGCATCCCCGCCCCGCAGCCGGCACGGTGCGGCGCTTCCAGGCGATGGCCTCAAGGGTGCGGCGGTGGCGATGCGGGCCGGGCCTCATCGGCGCAGAGCACGGACCTTGATGATCCGGCGCTCGGCGCGGCTCGGGGTCCGGTCCGGGCTCGTGTACGGGCGGGAGGGCCGGTCGCCCATCCCGGTATCGCCGAACTGCTGGTAGCGGTCGGCCCACCGCCGGGCCGTGGTGGGCGAGACCTGGAAGCGTTCGGCGGCCCTGCGCAGGGTCCGGCCGTCCTCGACCACGCAGCGGACCAGACGCGGACGGCCGGTCTCGGTCAGGCGTGCATACGGTGGGGCACGAGGGCCTTTCGGTCGGTGGGACGGCCCTCAGACCGCAGCGGCCGCGTCGAGAGTGGAACGGATCAGGATCTCCAACTGCGCGGACACTGTTTGCAGTGGCGCCACGGAGCGGCGCACACGAGCGAGCAG